>JAZKYA010000017.1:0-77064 GCA_045611945.1 Faecousia sp.
GGAGGTGGGAAAATGGAAGCAGAACAATGCAGAAGTTGTCAATATTTTCGGCAGCATTATACATTTGATCAGCGCAAAATATTCCGTGTATATTGCGGTCATTGTACATTTTCCCGGCCAAAGCAAAAGAGACCGGATGCAAAAGCCTGTGAGAATTATGTTGCAGGCACGGTGAAAGAAAACTCGTTTGTAACAAAGCAATATCTCATTAAGGAGTTGCTGTAATATATGCTCCGCCTGGAACTGCTCCCCGAAATAGAGGACAGGAGTTGAGGGATTCGATTAAATCAATGTGTTGCCGCTACCGGGTTGTTGGATTTAGAGCGGTTTAAACCGCCCCACCACTACAAATTAAAAACCCAACCACAGATGCGGTTGGGTTATAAATGGCAGGATTGAACTAAAATATATAGAAACTTATTTTCTTTTAAAAGATACAGGTTTGTTGACAAGTCCAATTACATAGTCGGCTGAAAGCTCATAAAAACGACACAGTGTAATCAGATCATCGATTTTTAACTCTGCACGGCCACTTTCAATGTGATTATAACCCTGTTGGCTCTTATTCAGCAACCGGCCGATTTCCGCCTGTGTCAGCTCCCGATCTTCCCGAATGTTACGAAGCCGCTCTCTGTAATCCATAGTACCCTCCTCTAACTGTTGATGACAGCATCTTAGCATACTCATAATTTGAGTGTTGACATTTACTCAATGTTTGAGTAAAATAATAAAGACAGCATGGAGGTATTTGTATGAGTAATCAGTGTTGTGCTAATTGTTTCTATTATTTAAGGCATTATACATTTGATCAGCGCAAAATATTCCGTGTATATTGCGGTCATTGTACATTTTCCCGGCCAAAGCAAAAGAGACCGGATGCAAAAGCCTGTGAGAATTATGTTGCAGGCACGGTAAAAGAAAACTCGTTTGTAACAAAGGAATATCTCAGTAAGGAGTTGCTGCAATATATGCTCCGCCTGGAACTGCTCCCCGAAATAGAGGACGGGAGTTGAGGGATTCGATTAAATCAATGTGTTTCCGCTACCGGATTATTGGATTTAGAGCGGTTCGAATCCCTCTATCCGGGGTGGTATTTTCAGAGCGTCAAAAACCCCTGGCGTAGTAGGTACACCCAAGGCTCCCTCTGACGAGGGAGCTGTCGCCGCAGGCGACTGAGGGAGAGAAAATGTTTGAATTTTACTGTAATTTCTTATATTATACAAACCTTTCATCCACATCTCTCCCCCCAGTCAGCTTCCCTGACCCCTCGTCAGAGGGGGCTTGGTGCGTACCTTCTTCTTTGACAGTCTCCGCTTTGCGAAGCAAAGCTGCCGTTTCTTTTATCTCTTCACTCTTATCTTTTCTCTGGAAACGGCAATTTGCGTAAAGAGAGAAGAATGAAAAGAGAAAAGTGAAGAGAACAAAAAGAAACCACAACTTTCTTGCCGAAAATTGTCGTTTCTATTTGGCAGAGGATGAGGGATTCGAACCCCCGCAAACGGAGTCAGAGTCCGGTGTGCTACCGTTACACAAATCCTCTATATGCTTGGCACGGATATTATTATACGCGCCGCAAGAAAAAAGTCAAGAAGTTTTTTCCTGTTTTTGCAGAAATTTTTCTCTTCCGCAGACATAGAATACCCACCGTCCGGGGAAATTATTCTTCCCAGGGAAATGGTTTTTCTTTCAGAACGCAGCGGCGCAGATAGCGGAAAGTCTCCTTCTGACCCTGGTCACGGAGCATGGTCAGAATATACCCAAGCTGCTGCCGGGTATCCGGGTGCATCAGCTTCTTTTCGGCGCTTTTATCAAAGTAGATCAGCGCTGATGCGTCGGTATAGTTTTTTCCCTGGTAGGTCTTGCAGGCGGCGATCCGGTCCATGACCATCTCTACCAGATATTTTCTGGGCATGGGAACGGACTCATATACCCGGGTTTCCCGGTTCATATCCGTCCAGTATTCATAGTGGTGGCGGTTGCGGCCCTTGTGGTGCATCCAGGCTTCGCTGTAACCCTTTTCCTCACGCTCGGCGGCGTTGGGACTGCGGTTGCCCTGAAAGTAGCGGGCGCCTACCAGAAATTCTGTGGGGGAGTATTTGGAAAGATCGTGGGTAAGGCCCTGCCAAATAAGGCCCACCCGGAAGCAGCCGTCCATGACCAGCAGCCTGTGATGGGTAATGGTTTTCAAATGATTCCAGAATTTCATAGCGTACTGCCCCCTTATATACACAGTATATATCAAACCGGGGGAAAATGCAAGCCGGCCTTGGGATCGATCCGCTGCCATGGTCCGCTGTCCTTTTGCAGATAGTCGTGATAGATCTGGCGGTAGGTAGTATGCTCGCCGTCAGAGTAGTAGAGGGTAAAGGTGTAGCTGTCAGAACGGAAGGAATCCGGCTCGTATTCTGTTTTGACCCTTGGAGCGGTCAGGCGCAAGTAGGTCAAAATTGATTCCAGTTCGTCATCACCGGTATAGACTTTTTCGGTGGATTGCCCATCATGGACAGTGGTGATCTGGATCTGTGTCACCACCCGGCTGGTATCGGTCTGGGTGGGTTCGGCGGCATGACCGGGACTGAGAAAAGAGGTCAGAAGGACCAGTAAAAAATGAATCAGGCGCATTTTCGGTTTCCTCCTTTGCTGTTAGCTTGTACCGCAGCAAAGGGATTATGGCCGGAAAAATGCAGAAAAATAACGAAAATAAACCTGCGCTGAAATTTTCAGCGCAGGTTCTGTAATTACAGTTCGCAGTTGCCAACGGTTCTGGGGAAGGGGATCGCGTCTCGGATGTTCCCGATGCCGGTCAGGTACATGACGCAGCGCTCAAAGCCCAGGCCAAAGCCGGCATGACGGCAGGAGCCGTACTTACGCAGGTCCATGTAGAAGCCGTAATCCTCGGGATTCATGCCCAGCTCTTCGATACGGGCCTTCAGAACCTTGTAGTTATCCTCACGCTGGCTGCCGCCGGTAATCTCGCCGACTCCGGGGACCAGGCAGTCCACGGCGGCAACGGTCTTTCCGTCGGGATTCAGCTTCATGTAGAATGCCTTGATGTCCTTGGGATAGTCGGTAACGAACACAGGCTTCTTGAAGATGACTTCCGTCAGGTAGCGCTCATGCTCGGTCTGCAGGTCGCAGCCCCATTCTACCTTGTACTCAAAATTGTCGTTGTGCTGCTGCAGCAGCTCCACAGCCTCGGTATAGGTGATGCGGCCGGACTGGTTGTTCAGCACATTGTTCAGCCGGTCCAGCAGGCCCTTATCCATAAACTGGTTGAAGAAAGCCATTTCCTCGGGAGCGTGCTCCAAAACATAGGAAATGATGTATTTCAGCATATCTTCCTCTACCCGGAGCAGATCGTCCAGATCGGCAAAAGTCACCTCCGGCTCGATCATCCAGAACCCGGCCGCGTGACGGGTAGTATTGGAATTTTCAGCACGGAAGGTGGGGCCGAAGGTGTAGATGTTGCGGAAGGCCATGGCAAAGGTCTCGCCGTTGAGCTGGCCGGAAACAGTCAGGTTGGTGGGCTTGCCGTAGAAGTCCTGAGAGAAATCTACCTTGCCGTCCTCGGTCTTGGGGATGTTGTTCAGATCCAGCGTGGTGACCTGGAACATTTCGCCCGCGCCCTCGCAGTCAGAGCCGGTGATCAGGGGTGTGTGGACATACACGAAGTCCCGGTCCTGGAAGAACTGGTGGATGGCCATAGCAGCCAGGCTGCGAACACGGAACACGGCCTGGAAGGTATTGGTCCGGGGACGCAGGTGGGTGATGGTACGCAAGAACTCCATGGTGTGGCGCTTGGGCTGCAGGGGATAGTCACCGGTGGAGGGGCCTTCTACCGTAATGGCGCTGGCCTGGATCTCAAAGGGCTGCTTGCCGTCGGGGGTCAGCTCCACCACGCCCTTGACGATCAGGGCGGCACCAATGTTGATCTTGGAAATTTCCTGGAAGTTTTCCAGGGAGTCGTTATAGACCACCTGAACGGGGGTGAAATAAGTACCGTCGTTCAGAACGATAAAACCAAACTGCTTACTGGGACGGCGGTTACGAACCCAGCCGCCGATCTCTATTTCCCTGCCTGCGTAGGCAGCGGTGTTTTTGAAAAGCTCACGAACAGAAATCAGTTCCATGACACATTACCTCTCCTGATGATAATATAGAAAAGTATACGCCAATCCAGCGGATTTTACAAGAGGAAATATTCCGTTTTATGCACTTTTTCTAAAAAAACAGGAAAGACGCATTGCGTTTGCGTCCCCGGAGTGTTATAATCTTTCCCATCTCCATAGAAAATAAGAAAATCTTAAGGAACTTCGACAGTTGTCTTTATATTTTTGTTACAAACCAATGCTAGTATTGTTTTGGAATATGCGGTAAAGGAGTGTGCGCCCATATGGGAAAGAAGCACCGGTATTTGAAAGAGAAACCACGCGCAGCCTGGTCGATGCCCTTCTGGACTGTCCCGGCAGCGTTCTTCTTGATAGAGGTATTCGCCTTTGTATTTTTGCGGACCCAGGAACCGAACTGGTGGCCGCTGGCTTTCGGCCTGCTGTGGGCCGGAATCCTGTTTGGACTGCTTCGGGCTTTGCCGGCGAAGGTAAGCAGGATATTGTTCGGTGTGCTGTATTTTGTGGCGGTTGCCTATACTGCCGCGGAAACCGGATACTACATTATGTTCAGTCAGATGCTCTGGGTATCGGAATTCCGCTATGCTTCGGAAGGATCGGAATTCTTCGATGTGCTGCTCCAGTACCCAATCGGCTGGTGGCTGTTCCTGGCAGGGCTTATTGTCCTCGGCGTAGTGCTGGTATGGCGCTTTCCCTGGCGAAAGCACCAGTGGCAGCGCAGCGTGGCAGGCGGACTTGTCTGCGCGGCGTGTATCTGCGGCGCGGTGCTGCTGCCCCAAGCAGTATTTCAGCATGACCGGCAGATCCAGTACGCGGGCTCTGACTATGGCCGGGCCCAGTCGGCGGAGGCGGCCTATGAAAATATGTTTAATGCCCACAGGCTTTACCGGGTCTGCGGTATTTATCAGACGGCGGTAAAGGATGTATACCGGGAGTTTATTTACCCCATTCTGCCAGGCTATGCCCAGGCCCAGGCCCAGGCCCAGCAGCAGATCGACAGCTATTTCGAAAGCCGGGGCCAGCGGCAGGACAATACCATGACCGGCATCTTTGAAGGCAAGAATGTGATCCTGGTACTGATGGAGTCTATGGACGATTTTGCTCTGGGTGAGCATACGCCTACCATCAACCGTCTGATGGAGGAGGGTATCAGCTTTACCAATTTCTACACCCCCGGTTACGGCGGCGTGCGTACCTTCAATTCGGAGTTCTGCGGCAATACCGGCTCGTTTTTAACGACCAGCGGCGGCTATGCCTTTGATTATATTACCAATGACTACCGGCAGTCTCTTGCCAATGTACTGCGGTCCGAGGGCTACAGCGCCAAGGTCTATCATTACAATTCTCCCGATTTTTACAGCCGGGGCGTATTCTCTCCTGCCATGGGTTACGAGGAATATGTGTGTTACGAGGATTATGTGGAGGTAAAAACGGATAAGGACCTCTACAGCGACCAGTTCCTGTTCGATGATACAGAGGTTGCGGATGATTTCTTCCGGGATGGTCCGAAGCTGAACTTTATCATCACCCGCTCTGCCCATCTCAGCTATAAGTACAATGAGGTGCTGAGCTATTACGCCTTAAAGCAGTATCCGCAGTTTCGTGGCATGACCGGTGACGAAGAGCTGGATTGCTTGTATGTAAAGGCCAAGCTGGTAGACGATATGTTCGCAAGGCTTTTGGAGGAATTGGAGGCCAATGGGGAACTGGAAAACACCGTGATCGTGGCCTATACGGACCACTATGCCTACGGTTTTAAAAATGAGGAGCTGATGTTGGAAGAGTCTGGCGTGGAGGATGTCCTGCTTCTGGAAAAGACGCCTTGCTTCATCTGGAGCGCTGACGGCCCAGATATGGAGGTGGAAAAAACACTGAATACTTCTGATCTGCTGCCCACTGTGCTGAACCTGCTGGGTGTGGATTCCCCCTATGAGTATATCGGCCAGGATGCCTTTGATGACCGGTATGACGGTTATGCTCTGTTCCCCAACGGAAGCTGGGTCTGCGACGGTGTGGCTTACTCTGCCGCGTCGGGTAAGGTGTTCAGTCTGGAAGAGGGAAAGACTGCCGACCAGGCACGGATGGAAGCCATGGCCAAGTATGTTAATGACTTTGTCCGAATCAATAACCTGATTCTGGAAACCGACTATTACAAGAATCAATAACCAGCGGGCGCGGCAAAAGCCGCGCCTCCGGTTTTTTGGTTGTGAATGGTTGGAAAAAGAAATCTTTTCTTTTTCTCTGTTTCGTGGTATGATACCATCCGGTAATTGGAAAGGAGCGCGTTATGAGAACCATTGCTGAGATCCTGGCCGAAGAACTGGGCCAGAAACTGGAATATGTTGAAAATGTAATTGCTTTGATGGACGAGGGAAATACCATCCCCTTTATTGCCCGCTACCGTAAGGAAATGCACGGCGCGATGGATGACACCGCCCTGCGTACCCTGGAGACCCGCCTGACCTATCTGCGGAATCTGCAGGCAAGACGGGATGAGGTGAAATCTGCCATTGAAGCCCAGGGCAAGCTGACAGAGGAATTATCCGCTGCCATTGATGTTGCCGCTACCCAGGCGGAGGTGGAGGACCTGTACCGTCCTTATAAGCAGAAGCGCCGCACCCGGGGCAGCGTAGCGAGGGAAAAGGGCCTGGAGCCTTTGGCGCAGGCAATCTTCCTTCAGGACGGCAGCGACCCAGCAGCACTTGCGGAAAATTATGTAAACCCGGAATTGGGGGTGGAAACGGTGGAGGACGCTCTGGCAGGCGCTTCCGACATTATTGCGGAGGACCTTTCTGACGACCCCGCCATCCGTAAAAGCCTTAGAGATTTGATGAACCGCCGGGCGGTACTGACCTCCAAGGCTGCCGATCCGGAAAATGACAGTGTCTACCGGCTGTACTATGACTTCTCCGCTCCCATTTCCCGTTTGCAGGGTCACCAGGTGTTGGCGCTGAACCGGGGTGAGAAGGAAGAATTTCTGAAGATCACCATCAGCTTGCCCGGCAACGAGGGCGCTGCCCTGGTATGCCGTCACGCCTTAAAGCCCGGCCTGACCATTTCCGCCTTTGTACGGGCGGCGGCAGAGGATGCCTATGAGCGGCTGATCCTGCCCTCTGTGCAGCGGGAGACCCGCAGCGACCTGACGGACATGGCCAGCCAGGGCGCGATCCACAATTTTGCCTTGAACTTAAAGCCCCTGCTGATGCAGCCGCCGGTGAAGGGCTTTGTGACCATGGGCCTGGACCCCGGTTACCGCAACGGCTGTAAGGTGGCTGTGGTGGACGGTACCGGCAAGGTGCTGGATACTAATGTGGTATATCCAACTTTCAGCCAGCGCAAGAAAGAGGAGGCCATTGAGATTTTGGGCCGTATGATGCGCCGCCATGGAGTCAGGCACATTGCCATCGGCAACGGCACTGCTTCCAGAGAGACAGAGGCCATGACCGTGGAGCTGCTCAGGAGCTTTCCCGATGCCAGCTACGCCATCGTCAACGAAGCCGGCGCGTCCGTATATTCCGCATCGCCTTTGGCAGCGGAGGAATTCCCGGAATTTGATGTGAATCTGCGCTCTGCTGTATCCATTGCCCGCCGTCTGCAGGACCCTTTGGCGGAGCTTGTCAAGATCGACCCCAAGGCCATCGGTGTTGGCCAGTACCAGCATGACTGCCACCAGAAGGAGCTGGATGCGGCTTTGGGCGCTGTGGTAGAGGACTGCGTCAATGCTGTAGGTGTTGACCTCAATACCGCGTCCCAGAGCCTGCTCAGGCAGGTGTCCGGCCTGACCGCCGCCACTGCCAAAAATATCGTTGCTTACCGGGAGGAGAACGGTGTATTCACATCCCGGACTCAGGTGAAGAAAGTGCCCAAGCTGGGACCCAAGGCCTTCCAGCAGTGCGCGGGTTTCCTGCGTGTTCCCGAAAGTAAAGAGATCCTGGACAATACGGGCGTGCATCCGGAATCCTATGAAGCGGCCTATCAGCTTTTGAAGCTGTGCGGCTATGATAAGAAGGATATTCCCGGAAAACTCTCAGATCTGCCCCTGCGGATCGAGGAACTGGGAATCGGCAATCTTGCCCGGCAGTGCGGTGTAGGTGAACCGACCCTCCAGGATATCGCTAAGGAACTGCTAAAGCCAGGCCGTGACCCCCGTGATGAGCTGCCCGCGCCCATTTTGCGCAAGGATGTATTGGAGATGAAGGATTTAAAGCCCGGTATGGTGCTGACCGGTACGGTGCGCAATGTGATCGATTTCGGCGTGTTTGTGGATATCGGTGTTCACCAGGACGGCCTGGTGCATATCTCCCAGGTGGCAAACCGCCGCCTGCGCCATCCCAGCGAAGCGGTGAAGGTGGGCGATATTGTGAAGGTAGCGGTGCTGGAGGTGGATGAAAAGCGCCACCGCATCAGTCTGACTATGAAGAATATTCCCAAGGAATAAAAAAGTGGCAGTGAAAACTGCCACTTTCTTTATTCCTTTGCCATGGCTATACGGCGCAGGACCTTCCCAAAGATCTGCCAGTAGGTCAGCCGGGGCACGGCTTCTTTGGCGGTCATGGGGACCTGGGCCAGGACTTGCTCGCCGGCTTTGATGGTCATAGTTCCCACACGCTGTCCAAGGCTGACCGGGGCAGTGACGCTCTCATCCAGGGTCACCTCTGTGGAGATCAGGCCCTTTTGGGTTTTGTCGATCAGCAGTGCTGTTTCCTCACCGGGAATGGCGCTGACAGATCCTGCTGTGCCCAGCTTTACGGGAATGGAAGCCTCACTGTCAAGCTGAGGGGTCACCAGGGCAAAATTGGCAAACCCATAATCCAGCATGCTCTTACAGGCGGCGAAACGGTCCTGGGAGGTTTCACAGCCCATGACCACCGCGATCAGCTCCATGCCGTCCCGCTGGGCTGAAGCGGAAAGACAGTAGCCCGCCCCGGAGGTAAAGCCGGTTTTCAGCCCTGTAGCGCCGTTATAAAACCGGACCAGCTTGTTGGTATTGGAAAGTCCAAAAGTCCCATCCCGGACGGTGTCCATCCATATCGTCGTAAACTGCTTGATGGCAGGATGGTTCTTTAACAGCTCCCGGCTCATAATGGCAATGTCATAGGCGGAGGTCAGATGGGCCTTGGCTTCTTCACTGTCATCCAGGCCGGTGCAGTTTACAAAGTGGGTATCGTTCATCCCCAGCTCCTTGGCCCTGCTGTTCATCAGCTCCACGAAAGCGGATTCTGACCCGGCCAGATGCTCCGCCATGGCGCAGGCGCAGTCATTGGCGGAGGAAACGGCGATGGATTTGACCATATCAGACACGCTCATGGTTTCTCCCACTTTCAGATACACCTGGCTTCCGCCTTTGGCAGCGGCGGATTCTGAGGTGGTGACCATGTCGTCCCAGCCAATCTTTCCGGAATCGATGGCTTCCATGATCAGCAGCATGGTCATGACCTTGGTGACGGAAGCCGGTGCAAGGGACTCATGGGCGTTGTGTTCATACAGAACTGTGCCGGTAGCCACATCCATCAATAGGGCGCTTTTGCCTGCCACATTCAGATCCACCGCCTCTGCCTGCAAGGGAAACACCCCTATCAGCAGCGCGCAAACCACCATCAACCATACCGTCCGCTTCATACCGATCCCTCCAAACATTAGTGCTATAGACTATGTGTGAGGATGTCCGAATATGAGAACCGCCGCAGGGAAATCCTGCGGCGGTACGGTTATTTTTCGGGGTTTTCGGTTTCCCTGTATTTCTCCCAGGCATCGGCGTAGATACCGTGAGATTCAAACCAGGTGACCAGATTTGCGCAATCGCTGCTGGCGCGGATGGAACGGTAAGCTCTGATATCCGAGGGCAGTTCACATTCTGCTTCCAGCCAGAACTGATAGTCCGCATCCTCCGTGTAGTGCCAGTCCTGACCCATGTTGCCTGCCTTGGCATCGGCGATGATGGCATTCAACAGGCTTTGAATTTCAGCAGGGTCGGTGATCTTGATATCAGCTTCCGGCACTTCGATGCGATCTACCTTCCACTGCCCGGTATAGATCTTGCCCAATACAATCTCCGGGCTGCTCATATAGGTTTTCAGCAGCCGTCCGGCGTCGGTATCGTGGTTGATATAGTATTCCCGTTTCCGCTGGGAACCGTCCTTCATATAGTAGGTGATAAAGAACCTTATATCTGCCTCGCCGTCGCTGCCTTCGTAGCGGTTGGCAATGCCATGACGATGGATCGACAGGATATCCTCTATCATAGCCGGATCGGTCAGAGAACCGTTCCAATCATCGAAACCGTAGCTTCCGCTTGTGCTGATTGCCACGCCTGTGACCCGGCTGGCCTTGGGAACCCAGCGGGTGATACCGAACAGGTCTGCCTTTACGGCAATGAAGCTCAGGGAGAAGGCCAGCATAAACGCGCCGAAGCCAAGGAATGTCTTTTTACGGAATATCCGTACTGTCCGGTCCAGCAGCATCCGGCCTGTGAAGAAACCGATCACAAAGCCCAGGATCAGGAAAATATAGTTTTCCTCGCCGATGAACAGAGAGCAGAAGCCGTGGAAGCAAGCGCCGCCGCAGAGGGTATACAGGGTGAGGAAAATAGGGGAGAGCCATTTGATGGCAATAAAATCACCGGCGCACTCCAGATTCCGCTTCCGGTAAGCAGCCAATGCCAAAGCCAGCAGGCCGATACCAATGGCGGCGCAGATGCCCAGATAGCCCCAGCCTTCCCCGAAATACCAACGGGCAAAGGCGTAGCCGCCTTGTTTTTCGACCATCAGGTACGCATCCATAAGGGAAACCATCTTGACTACCGGGGAAAGGGTGAAGAATATGTCATCACGAATGATAACGCCGTACATCAGAGGCGCGTACATGGTCTCCACCAGCCAGTAGGCGATAATGGAAAAACCATTGATAATTAAGTAGACCAAAGCCATGGCAAAGCGGTTGCCCACGCAGTAGGATGCAAGCACTGCTGTGCCAAAGAAGAACAGGTATTGCAATGTGACCGCGGCCAGCCATAAAAAGGGGATGATCAGAAGGTCACCTGCCAGGGGAAGGCAGAGCATGGCAAATGCTGTGTTGGGAACCAGGGATAATAACAGACCGGTGACCGTATTGGTGCAGAACCAATCCTCCCGGCGCAGGGGCATGGCGTGCAGGGCGTTGCACATACGGCTGCTATACAGGTCGCCGAACAAAAGCTGAGCGCATAAAGGCGCATAGAAGAAATTGACAATGGCAAAGAGCCCAATGGAAGATGCGATGTTGCTGGCGAAGTAAAAGCTTTCGTTATCTACAGCCAGAAGTACCATGAGCATCAGCAGAAACACACTGTACAGCGCCCAGACAGGGGCAAAGCGGGTGATGTTTTTCTTAAAAACAGTGACATTAAAGAACGATGTTCTTGACTTCATAATCAACACCTCCCAGCTCATAAATAAAGATCTCCTCCAGGGAAAGGGGCAGCACATCAAAATAGGCAGGGTTTGCGGCCTGTACACGCTGGGCGATCTCCTCAGCACTGCCACGAATGACCAGAGTCCGAAGCCTGCCGGAGCTGCTCTCGTGGAGCACTTCCAGCTCCTTGGGTACATCGCCTACGATCTGCAGCTTGTGGGTGGCGCCCTGCATATCCGCAAGGCTCTTCTCCAGCAGCATTTTGCCGTGGTCCATAATGCCCACATGGTCGCAGATATCCTCCAGCTCCCGCAGGTTGTGGGACGAGATCAGCACCGTAGTTTCCCGCTGGGCAACATCCGAAAGGAGCAGACTCCACACCTGCCGCCGCATCACCGGGTCTAATCCGTCCACCGGCTCATCCAGAATCAGCATATCCGGCCGTGTACAGATGCTCAGGTGGAACGCGGCCTGCTTCTGCATACCCTTGGAGAACCGGCGGATGGGGCTTTTTTTGGGAAGCTGAAATACTTCGTAAAGCCTAGCAAACAGCCCGTCGTCAAACTGGGGATACAGCCCTTTATAATAGCTGTGCATATCTTCCAGGGTCGCGGAGGGGAAGAAGAAAATATCATCCGGAATGGAGCCGACGCGGGTCTTGACCCCGGGATTTTCGTAAACAGGCTGGCCATCAAAGGTGACGCTGCCGCTGTCCGGACGATACACACCTACCGCATGGCGGATGGCAGTGGATTTGCCAGCGCCGTTGGGGCCAACCAGACCGTAAACAGCGCCCTTGGGGACGGTCATGGTCAGATCGTCCAACGCTTTAAAACTGCCAAAGGTCTTGGTAATGTTTTTTAGTTCAAGCATGGTGTTTTCCTCCTTGCTGCAGTCGCCCGACGAGCGCCTCGGTGGTGATGCCGGAAGCAATCAGCGCTTCCGTCACCTGGTCAAACTGGTGCAGCAGCGCCTGCTGCTCCTGCGCAACCTCGCCGGGTGTTCCGCAGACGAAGCATCCTTTGCCCGGTACAGTGGCGATCCAGCCAGCCATTTCCAGTTCCCGGTAGGCCCGCTGGATGGTGTTGGGATTGATGGCAAGCTGACTTGCCAGTTCCCGTACACTGGGCAGCCTGTCGCCGTTTTGCAGGACACCTGCCGCGATCTGGCCGCGGTAGGTATCAATGATCTGGGCGTAGATGGGCCGCGCGTCCCGGTAATCCAAATTTACCATAGGCACTCCCTCCGTATGAAGCGTATTAACTGTATTAGTACAGTTATTGTATATGATAAATGCTTGTTTGTCAATACTCTAATATAGCAAAGAATGATCGTTTGGCGGCCCAAAGTCCAAATGTAAAATGTAAAATGCATAATGCAAAATTGAGGGGAGCGATGCGAGCGCTGCCAGTGGCAGCGCTTGGCAAAACGCAAGCCTGCTTCGACAGGCGAAGCGGCTGCCGGGCACCGCAACAGGGCTTTGCTAACGCAAATGGTTTTAAATAGTCGGCGCAGCCGACACCTTAATTTTGAATTTTGGATTTTGAATTTTGAATTCAGCAACGCAGGTTGCGCGTGTAAACGATCATTTATCTGGTTGAAAAGGGAAAATTCCCCCCACAGTGGCACTGTGGAGGGAAAGTATGGAAGTATTATTTCTTTGCAGCGGCGGCGATCTCCGCAGGTGTGCCCTCCATGGTATCCACGATTAGCTTCTTGGGACACACATCAGCGCACAGACCGCAGGAGTCGCACTTGCTGTAGTCAATGACCGCCAGATTCCGGTCGATAGAGATGGCATCCTTGGGGCATACCTTGACACAGATCGAGCAGCCGATACAGCCCTGAGTACAGCCCCGGACGGTGACAGCGCCCTTTGCGTGGGAAGCGCAGGCGATGCGTACATGCTTATCATACTCAACAGGTACAATGATCTGCCGGGGGCAGACCTGGGTACAGGCCATACAGCCTACGCATTTTTCACTATCTACCTTGGCAACACCGTCCACCACATGAATGGCATCGTACTTGCAGGCCTTGGTGCAGGTGCCATAGCCAAGACAGCCGAACTTACAGCTCAGCGGGCCGTTGCCGCCGACCTTGGAAGCGGCTACGCAGTCGTGGAAGCCTTCGTACTGGCCCTTCAGCTTGGCACCCAGCTCCTTGCCGCTGGCATCCACGCTGCGGTAACCGGAGCAGCGGACCAACGCTACCTTACGGATCATGGCCTCCACCTTTACGCCCATGATGGCAGCCATGGCCTGGGCGCATTCATTACCGCCGGAGGCGCATTTGCCAATGGGCGCTTCGCCTTTCAGTACCGCTTCAGCATAGCCGCCGCAGCCGGGATAGCCGCAGCCGCCGCAGTTGGCACCGGGCAGACATTCGTTGAGCTGGTCCAGCCGGGGGTCAGTCTCTACATAGAACACCTTGGAGGCGGCGGCCAATACCAAACCGAAAATCAGACCCAAGCCGCCTAAAATCGCGATTGCAATTACAATTTCCATAGCGCGCCCTCCTCAAAAGATCTTCAGGCCCGAAAAGCCCATGAAGGCCAGGGCCATCAGACCGGCCGCCACCAGGGTAAGGGGGAAGCCCTTAAAGCTGTCGGGACTTTCGGCCTTGTCTACACGCTCACGGATGGACGCGAACAGCACGATGGCGAGGGTAAAGCCAAGGCCGCCGCAGGCACCATTGAGGACGCTCTGCAGGAAGTCGTAGCCCTTCTGCACATTCAGCAGGGCAACACCCAGCACAGCACAGTTGGTGGTGATCAGGGGCAGGAAGATGCCCAGCGCCTGGTACAGAGCGGGAATGGCCTTCTTCAGGAACATTTCCACCACCTGTACGATGGAAGCGATCACCAGAATAAAGGAGACTGTCTGCATGAACTCCAACTGGAAGGGAACCAGCAGGAAGTAGTATACCGCATAGGTAGCGGCAGAGGCCAGGGCCATAACAAAGGTAACGGCCATGCCCATGCCCAGAGCGGTATCGATTTTTTTGGAAACGCCCATGAAGGGGCAGATTCCGTAGAATTTCACCAAAATGAAGTTTTCAGAGAGAATGGCAGCCACCAGGATGCCAATCAAAGCCTGTATATATTCCATTACTTTGCTGCCTCCTTTTCTGCCTTTTTCTTATGAAGATACTTGGTAAACCACTGAAAACCTGCCATAATAAAGCCCAGGGTCAAAAAGCCGCCAACAGGCATGACCATCATCATAGCGCCATACCCCTCGGGGATGATGCGGATACCCTCGCCGCCGTTCAGAATGCCGCCGCCGAAGGTGCCGTTGCCTAAAAATTCACGGACAACGCACATGATCACCAGCGCCACCGTATAGCCGATACCCTGGCACAGGCCGTCCACCGCGGAGGCCAGCACACCGTTCTTGGACGCAAAGGCTTCTGCCCGGCCCAGCACGATGCAGTTGACAACGATCAGAGGAATGAATACGCCCAGACTTTCGGAAAGGTCCGGCAGAAATGCCTGCAGCAGCAGATCCACGATGGTAACGAAAGCGGCAATGATGTCGATGTAAGCCGCAATGCGGAACTGAGTGGGAATGACCTTACGCAGAGCGGAGATCAGCACATTGGAGCAGATCAGAATGAGGGTAACACTCAGACCCATGCCCAGGCCGTTGAAGAGGCTGGTGGTAATGGCCAGCACAGAGCACATGCCCAGCATCTGTGCCAAAACAGGGTTCTTGCTCAGCAGGCCTTCGTTAAGCTGTTTCTTAAAATTCATAGCCATACCTCCTTAACCGTTTTGCATGGCACAGGCTACGGCAGCGTTGATGCCTTCGCAGATGGCCCGGGAAGTGATGGTAGCGCCGGTGATGGAATCTACCTCGCCGCCATCCTTGGTGACAGCCAGATCGCCGGAAAGCCCCACAAACTGACCGCGGAAGGCTTCACCGGCGGCGTTCTTGGCGGCTGCCACAGCGCCCAGACCGGCGGGTTCCGTGTGGGAGATGATGCTGATGCCCAGGATATTACCTTCCCGGTCAACACCCACCATCATAGTGATGGCGTTGTCAAAACCCACCGGTTCGACCTGGACAGCATAACCCAGCTCAGAAGCGTAGACATTGGTGACAAGACCGGTACCGTCTACAAAACAATAGACTTCTTCACCGCCGCCGGGAAGTACCTCACTGACGGCCTTTTGAATCTTTTCTGCCCGAAGCTGGGCGATGCGGGGGGCGGTGATCTTGTTGACCAGGGCCAGAGCGCCTGCCATGATAGAGGTGATCAGCAGCAGGGTAATGGCCAGCCGCAGGATATATAAAACCGTATTCTGTTTTTTCATCTTCCGGCCACCTCCTTCTTAGGACTGCCGAACTTCTTGGGCCGGCCAATGCGGTCTAAGAGGACTACGCAGCAGTTCATGATCAGAATGGCGTAGCTGACACCCTCGTTATAACCGCCGAAGTAACGGATGACGATGGTCAGAACACCGCAGCCGATGCCGTAAATGATCTGGCCCAGCTTGGTCACCGGGCTGGTCACATAGTCGGTGGCCATGAAGATAGCGCCCAGCATCAGACCGCCGCCGCAAAGCTGCGCGGCGCACCAGGCAAAGGGGTTGTTGCCCATGGGGAACAGCAGGCTCAGCACAGCCACAGTGCCCACATAAGCCAGAGGGATCCGCAGGGTGATGACCTTCCGGGCAAGCAGATAGATAAGACCAACGAGCAGCAGCGCAACGGAAGTTTCACCGATGCAGCCGCCCACATTACCCACGAATAGATCCAGCAGGGATTCCTGGGGCATCTGGCCCTGGTGCATGGCAGCCAGGGGGGTAGCGGCTGTGACAGCGTCAGCGGTGGAGAGAATACCGGCGGCATTTTCAAAGCCAACCTTGACCCAGTGAGTCATCAGCACCGGCCATCCGAAGAGGAATGCCCGGGCAGCCAGGGCGGGGTTGACAAAGTTCTTGCCAATACCGCCGAAAAGCATTTTAACCACAATAATAGCGAAGAAGTCGCCGATGATGATGCACCAGTAGGGGATCGTCACCGGGCAGACAAAGGCGATCAATACGCCGGTAACAGCAAAGGACAGGTCATACACCTTGCAGGGCATCTTCATCATTTTGCACCAGCCCCATTCAAACAGCAGGCAGGCGGCAACGCTGACCAGCGTGACCATCAGCGCACGGAAGCCAAAGAAGTACACACTGCCAATGAGGGCAGGGGCAAGGGCAATAAGGACATCGCGCATAATGGTTTTGGTAGTGACCTTGGAATGGACATGGGGAGAGCTGGAAATCGTCAGCTCATAGAAATATTTCATAACAGCCATCAGATATCCACCTCCTTAAAGCTTCTGGGCGGCAGCTTTTTGGGCAGCCTCCGCTATGCGGATATGATGCTTTGCGGCCTTGAACGACAGCACCAGGGGGACACAGGCAGGACAGGTATAAGCGCAGCAGCCACACTCAATGCAGTCCATCAGATTCTGGGCCTTCATTTCCTCTACATCGCCGGAGTACAGGCTCTTGTACATCAGAATCGGCATCAGATGCATGGGGCAGACATCAATACACTTGCCGCAACGGATGCAGCGGGACTGTTCTACCACATACTTATTCCGTTTGCCCAGGATGGTAACGGCGTTGGTACCCTTGATTACCGGAACTGCCAAGTCGTACTGGGCAGCGCCCATCATGGGGCCGCCGGAGAGGACCTTATAGGGATTTTCGCTGTGGCCGACAGCCCGGATCATATCGTTGAAGCCCACACCGATGGGGACCATCAGATTCATAGGCTTCATGGCAATATCACCGGAAACGGTAACCAGACGCCGGATCAGGGGCATACCCTCGTAGACAGCGTCGTGGATGGCCTTGCAGGTCGCGGCGTTGAACACGGCGCAGCCAACAGCAGCCGGCAGACCGCCGGAGGGTACTTCCCGGCCGGTCACCGCGTAAATGAGCTGTTTCTCCGCGCCCTGGGGATACTTGGCAGGCAGAATGTCCAGCACGATGCCGTCCTTGGGATCGATCTCCCACTTCAGCGCCTTGGCAGCGGCAGGCTTGTTATCCTCGATGGCGATGTGGGCACGGTTTAAGCCCAGGATCTTCATAATGATCTTCAGACCGGAGATTATCTGGATGGGGTAGTAACGGCAGAGGATATCATCGGCAACTATGTAAGGTTCACACTCGGATACATTGACGATGATGGTATCCACCTTGCCCAGACCGGAGGAAAGCTTCACATGGGTGGGGAAGGCAGCGCCGCCCATACCTACAATACCGGCTTCCCGGATAATGGCCATCAGCTCTTCGGCTGTGAGGGCATCTGCCTGGGCTTGTGTCCTGGGCTGGATGGTCTCGCAGGGGGTATCCAGATGGTCGTTTTCAATGACCACGCTCATAACCATGGTACCGCTGGTGTGGGGACGGGGTTCTACTGCTTTCACCTTGCCGGATACGCTGGCATGGACAGGAACGCACAGGCCGGCGCTGTCACCGATCTTCTGACCCATGGTGACCATATCACCTTTTTTGACCAGGGGCGTGCAGGGCGCGCCAATGTGCTGCTGCATGGGAATGACCACGGTGTCTGTTTCCGGGAAAACTTGCACCGGGGCGTTCTCGGCATAGAACTTATTCTCTTTCGGATGGATTCCTCCAAAGAAGGAAAACGCCATAACTGAATCACCTCTTATATAAAATCCGCGGATTTACAATACGCTATCTATCATAAGGTATCATAAACGATTTTTGAATGTTTGTCTATATAAAACTATTGGGAATAGGTTAAAAAGCGGAAAAAATACAATATTATCGATATAAAAAGATGGAAAAACAGGAACAAGCTGCCACCTTTCGTGACAGCTTGCGCTACCTTATTGATTGATGCCCAGCTCTGCCGGCTGAAACCGGGGACAGACATTCTCAGAGGAGGTAATGACGGAGGCCGCCAGGATAGAGCCGATCTCAATGGCCGCATCCATGGTTTTTCCATAGGTCAGTCCAATGGATACGCCGGCGCAAAAGGCATCTCCCGCACCGGTGGTGTCTTTCACCAGGACCTTTCGGGCCGGACAGATGCCGCTATCTCCATCCTTGGTGGCGTATACCGCGCCCCGGTCACCCATGGTGACCACCATAGAGGGGATCTGGGCCTGTATAACCTTTTGGGCAAGGATGTGCCGCATTTGTTCCGGGCTACAGCCGGCATAATCATCCAAAAACAGAAGCCCGGCCTCCTGCTGGTTGCAGATAAAGCAGTCGAAGCTGCGCAGAAAATCCCGGCGCTTGGCGGCGATGTTCATATTGGACACCACACCAAAGACCTTGACATTGTGCTTGCCTGCAAGCTCCAGGGTCAGCTTGACGATCTCCTTGTCTAGGTCTACCTCCATGACTACGGAATCCGCCTGGGAGAAGATCTCATCACCCTTTTGCTCCAGCAGATCCACGATGGGCAGCATATTGGGCCGCTGGGAGATAGAACCGGCTACATCGCCGTTGTTATCGAATACTGCCAGCCAGGTTCCCATGCCGCCGGGAATGGTCATTACATACTGGGTATTGACCTTGTGATTATTCAGCTTCTGCAGAACATCCGCGCCCATGGGCGTGTCATCTACAATGCCCAGAAAGGTAGGCCGCAGCTCTGCATTGGCAATATCCTCCACCACATTCCGGGCCACGCCGCCGTGAATGTACTCTACCCGGCCCACATTACGGCCTGTGGGCAGATACGCGTCCTCCGGAAAACCCTTGATATCCACAAATGTTGCGCCAATGACTACGATCCCCATAGCATTGCCTCCTGCTTTTCTTTTTTTGTCATAATATCATAGAATACCCGTATCCGCAATTCCCAAGCTGCGAAAATCCTCTGGACAAAGAAAGGCCGCAGCGGTATAATATGGTGCAAGAAAGAATGAGGGATTGCAATGGATAAAAAATATCAAAAAACCATATATGCCTGCTTTACGGGCTATGTCGTTTTGGCAATCGTCAATAACTTCGCGCCGCTGCTGTTTCTGACCTTTCAGAATACCTACGGTATTTCCTGGAGCAGCATCTCCGCGCTGATCACCATTAACTTTTGCGTGCAGCTCAGTGTGGATCTGGCGGGCGCAAAATTCATCGACCGGATCGGTTACCGGGCATCCATGCTGGTGGCCCACGGCGCGGCAGCTTTGGGCCTGACCGGCATGGCGGTTCTGCCGGATATGATGCCCGATCCTT
The DNA here is from genome assembly GCA_045611945.1 of Faecousia sp. Taxonomy (GTDB): domain Bacteria; phylum Bacillota; class Clostridia; order Oscillospirales; family Oscillospiraceae; genus Faecousia. The sequence continues at coordinate 19,738 of JAZKYA010000017.1, forward strand.
TCTGGGGGCTGGTGATATGCGTCACTGTCTACGCAATCGGCGGCGGTATTTTGGAGGTGCTGGTCAGTCCCATTGTGGAGTCCTGCCCAACCACCAACAAGGAAGGCTATATGAGCCTGCTCCACTCCTTTTACTGCTGGGGCCATGTGGCGGTGGTGCTGCTTGCCACGCTGTTCTTTACAGTGGCAGGCGTTGAAAACTGGCGGATCCTCAGTTTGCTGTGGGCGCTGGTGCCGATCGTCAATGGCATCGTATTTATAAAAGTGCCCATTGCAACGCCGGAAACCACGGGGCAAGCAGGAATGCCCATCCGGAAGCTGCTGAAAAACGGCCTGTTCTGGGTGATTCTGGTGATGATGCTTTGTTCCGGTGCCAGTGAGCAGGGCATCAGCCAGTGGGTCTCAGCCTTTGCGGAAAAGGGGCTGGACATCCCCAAGACCGTTGGTGACCTGGCAGGGCCGCTGACTTTTGCGGTGCTGATGGGCATTTCCCGGGCAGTATACGCCAGATTCAGTGACAGAGTCACTTCGGATAAGGTGCTGACGGTCTGCGGCATCCTTTGTACTGTGAGCTATCTGCTGGCAGCCTTGTCGCCCAATGCCGCCCTTTCCTTTGTGGGCTGCGCCCTGTGCGGCCTGTCGGTGGGTATCATGTGGCCCGCTACCTTCAGCATCGGCGCGGCAGAGTTAAAGGGTGGTACGGCGATGTTCGCGCTGTTCGCTCTGGCGGGTGATTTGGGCTGCTCCGCTGGCCCCACGCTGGTGGGTACGGTATCGGATGTATTCGGAGGCGATCTGAAACCCGGCATTCTGACAGGGGTAGTATTTCCTGTGGGATTGCTGGCGGCGATCTTTCTGCGCCGGATATATAAAAGAAAACATGTTTGATATAAACGCCGTCCAATGACGGCGTTTATATTTTGTCACAAACAGCGCATACTATCACCGGGGTGAAAGTATGACGAATTCCCTTTGGAAAGAAACAGCAGCTATGCCGGCATTTCCTGCCCAGCAGGGCAGCGCCAGAACGGATGTGCTGATCATTGGCGGCGGTATCGCCGGGATCCTCTGCGCCCATATGCTGTCTCAAGCTGGAATTGAGTATATGCTTGTGGAGGAACGGGAGATCTGCAGCGGCATTACGGAAAACACCACCGCGAAGATCACAGCCCAGCATGGGATGGTATTTGACAAACTTCTGCGGCGCTTCGGACAGGAACGGGCCAAGGGCTACCTACAGGCAAATCTGGAGGCGGCGGAGCTGTACCGAAAGCTTGCGAAGGATGTGGACTGCGGTTTTCAGGAGCAGAATTCCTATGTCTATAGTGAGGACGAGGGGGAACTGCAAAGAGAGATGGAAGCCCTGGAAAGACTCTCGTATAGCGCCATACTTTCCCGGGAGATCCCTTTGCCGGTGAAATGTTGCGGAGCGGTGGGATTCTCGTCACAGGCCCAGTTTCATCCTCTGCGGTTTTTGGGCCATATTGCCAAGGACCTGAACATCCGGGAGCATACGGTGGTCAGAGAGTTGCGGGACTGCACTGCCGTTACCAACGGTGGCCGCATCAAGGCGGACAGGATCATCGTTGCCACCCATTTCCCTTTTTTGAATAAGCACGGTTCGTATTTTCTAAAGCTGTACCAGCAGCGTTCCTATGTGCTGGCCCTGGAAGCGGCCCAGAAGCTGGACGGTATGTATATTGGAAGCGAAAAGAATAGCCTGTCCTTCCGTAGCTATGAAGATATGCTCCTTTTAGGCGGCGGCGGACACCGTACAGGAAAGACAGGCGGCAACTGGGCAGAGCTGAAAAATTTCGCGCAGCTCCATTATCCCGGCACCGTTGCCCGGTACCAGTGGGCCACCCAGGACTGCATGACATTGGATGGGCTGCCCTATGTTGGCCGTTACAGCGGCAGCGCAAAGGGTTTGTATGTGATCACAGGCTTTAACAAATGGGGCATGACCAACGCAATGGCGGGGGCGGTGCTGCTGCGGGATCTGATGCTGGGCAGGGAGAACCCTTACGCCGATGTGGTATCTCCCGGCCGGAGCATCCTGCGGCCCCAACTGCTGGTCAATGGGGTGGAGGCGGCAGGCAATCTTGTGCGCTTTACAAAAAAGCGCTGTCCACATCTGGGCTGCGCACTGCAATGGAATGCCCAGGAACGGAGCTGGGACTGCCCCTGCCACGGTTCCCGGTTTGACCAGGAGGGACACCGGCTGAACGGCCCTGCCACCGGAGATCTGAAAAAATAATGTCACGGAAATTTACTTTCCGTGACTTTTTTGCTACAATGGTGTAACCGGAGAAAATTCGTTTGCGAGATATACAGTAGCAGCAGAAAGGAGCCCGCCATGGAAGACCAACAGATCGTGGCGCTGTACTGGCAGCGGGACCAGCTTGCCATAGAACAGACAGAGCGTAAGTATGGAAGTTATCTCAAAAAAGTGGCCTATAACATACTGTATAATTTAGAGGACTGTGCGGAGAGCGTTAATGATACATACATGGCAGCCTGGAATGCCATGCCGCCCCACAGGCCCCAGGCTTTGTGCGCCTTTTTGAGCAAGCTGACCCGGCGGATATCCATTGACCTGCTGCGCAAAAAGCAGAGCGCCAAGCGCTTCGGCGGGGAATATGACCTGTCTCTGGAAGAACTGAAAGGGTGCATACCCGGCGGCGGTGACCCGGAGGAAGCGGTCAATGGCCGGGCATTGGTCAAGAGCATCGAAAGTTTCCTGCGGCAGCTTCCGGAGAAAAACCGCAATGTATTTATCGGCAGGTATTTTTATATGGACCCCGTGAAGGTAGTGGCCCGGTATTGCGGCCTGACAGAAAATCATACCAAGGTGCTGCTGCACCGTACCCGTACCGCCCTGCGGGAATATCTGCAAGAGGAGGGATACCTGTGAATGAAACCCATATTCATAATGCCATAGGGGAACTTTCTGAGGATCTGCTGCCCCCGGTAGAAACGCTTCGCATGAAAAAACGGCATCCTGCTTTGCAGTGGGTGGCGGCTGCGGCCTGTCTGTGCCTGCTTCTGGGCCTGCCTTTAGGAAAAGGTGACTGGTTTGCGGCAAAGGCGGAAAACGGCAGGTATGACATGTTCGTGGGGTCGCCTCAGGAAAATATCCTTACTGATACTGTGGATGATTCCGCTTCTTATGTCTCGGTATTGCGGGCAAGGGTACTGGAAGTGCATGACGGGTACATTCTCGTGGAGCCCCAGGAAGGGAACAATGAGAGTAACAGCAGTGACCGCTGCGAGGTTTCTCTCTCCAAAATAAAAGAAGTCCCTCAAATCAAAGTGGGAGACATTGTAGAGATCGCCTATGATGGGATGGTCCAGGAGGTATATCCGCCCAGAATCACCGGCGTCCTTTCTATCAAAGTGATTGAATAACAAGCTCCCGGCAGCTTATGCTGCCGGGAGTAATTGGTATTAGGCTTCTTCCAGAGATTGCAGCTCCGGATGCGTGGTTTCGTATTTCTTCCGGTCCCGGCCTGCCAGAACAAACAGGAGGAGCATCAGTCCCAGAGTGACCACGCCAACGGCGGCCGCGGTCAAGAATATGGGCTTATAAGAACCGATACGGTCATAGATGGCGTTGACCACAGGCAGGATGATCATGGATGCGGCAGCGGGCAATGCCATGAAAATGCCTACAATGGAACCCTGGGGATGATAGCCAAAAAGCGCGGAGGACAGCAGCGGAATCGTGACGGATAACATTACCAGACCAAGGGAGAAAATAAGCACGGCGGCGATTGCGATTGCGTATCCGTTTACACAAGTCAGGAGAATGAGCCCCAGAACGCAGCAGATCATACATAGAGTGTTCGTAATCTTGATGCCAATATGGTCGCTGAGGAAGCCACACACCAACTTGGATGCGGCTAGACCCAGCATAAGGATGCTTTGTATGGATGCGGCTTGGGAAGCTGTCATGTCACAGTCCTGCAGATGGGGAACTACCACCATATAGGCCGCATACAGGCAGACATCGGACAGGAAAACCACAATGATCGCCAAATAGAAGGTGGGTTTACGGAATACATCCTTTGGTTCATACCCGTACCAATGATCCCGTGTTTCTTTTTTTGGCTTTTTGCCGTGATGGTTGCCGCTGCCATAGGGAAGCAGGCCCATGCTTGATGGATGGTTTCGTATAAATAAAAAGATTAAGAATGCAGTGGCAGCAATCAGAATTGCACTCAGATAGTAACTGCCGCGCCAGCCTACAGCTTCAATGCGGTGGGACAGAATTAGGCTCAACAGGCTGCCGCCCAATCCGGTGGCTGCGGCAACTAAGCCCAGAATCAAACCCTGGTGTGTATGAAACCAGATATTTACCATACGGGAGGCTGCGGCAATGAAGCAGAAACCGTCACTTAGACCTATAATGGCGCAGGCCAAGGCTAATGTCCAAACATTCTGGGCGCTGCCGAGAATGACATAGGCGCCTGCAGACACCAGTAAAGCGGTGGAGGCGAGCCGCCGGTAGCCAAATTTTACAAGTAAAATACCTGAAAAAAGGGTAGAAAGGAAGTTGCACAGGTTACGGGCACTGTATGCCAAGGAAACATTTCCCCGGGAGACTCCCAGTTCCTGAGTAACGGGAATCATATAGAGACTGGTCGTGTTGTTGTAAATACCTACACAAACACCCAACTCCAACAGCAACACAGCGGCGATGACCCAATGGTAATTTTTCTTTATGATATTCATATCAATTCTCCCAGGAGATAACTCCTTTAGGCAAACGGAAGGCTTGTACGAGGGCGCGATCCGTTATTCGGTGATGTTTACGGGATGCTCCCGGATATAGGCATCCAGGATGCGGGCCGCCAGCATGACAAGACGGGTACAGGGACGCTTTTGATAGAATTCCTCTGTACGGGGTGTGGGATTGGGGTCGGAGGGCGGATTCTTCAGGATCTCACGGCAGATGATGCTGCCCGCTTCCGCTTTAAACCGGCCTGCCAGTTCCTGCACGAGAGCATAATGATTCTTTTTGGCATTTTCGTCGGCAGACCCGTCGTAGCCATAGAGAATACCGGCTACCATCAGAATGCCGCTGACCGCGCCGCAGACCTCCCGCATACGGCCCATACCGCCACCGAAGGAGGATGCCATCCGGGCGGAAAAATCTTTATTAAGGCTGGTCACATCGCTGAAGGCAACGGTGATGGCCTGGGCGCAGTTATAGCCGTCCAGAAACAGTTGGGCAGCTTGCAGTTCATGATCCATATACTTACCTCCATTTTTTCGTTATACTAGCACAGTAATTCTTGATTGGCAATATAAAAATGAGCCGCGGCACATTTTGTGCCGCGGCTGGATGCTTATTCGGTTCGCAGGGCGATGACAGGATCTTTCTTTGCTGCCAGCTTTGCCGGGATCAGACCGGCGATCAGGGTCAGACAAATGCTGATCATCACCAGAATGATGGCGGCGTTCAGCGGCAGTACGGCAATATTGCCGATGCCGGTCAGATCCTTGAGAATATAACAGATGGGGATATTCAGCAGGGCCGTTACCCCAACGCCCATAAAGCCTGCGGACAGGCCCACGATGGTTGTTTCGGCGTTGAATACCCGGGAGATATCCTTTTTGGAAGCGCCCACGCTGCGCAGAATGCCGATCTCCTTTGTGCGCTCCAGTACGGAGATATAGGTGATAATGCCGATCATAATAGACGATACCACCAGAGAAATGGACACGAAGGCGATCAGACCGTAGGATACCGCGTCTACCATGGTGGTCACGCCGGACATCAGCAGCGCCACATAGTCGGTGTAGGTGATCTTCTGGGCTTCGTCTACAGATTCATTGTACTGCCGGATGATTTCGGCAATGGCTTCCTTATCCTCAAAGGTCTTGGCGTAGATATTTACGGTGGAGGGGGTATCGTAATCCACTGCTCCCAGCTCGGCCAGGGTGTCGGCCAGGGTAGAGCCGGATACCTTGGAGGGCATATAGGCATCATAGTAGCCGGCCAGGGTAGCCTCGTCGGTGGTCGCTGCGATCATCTGGTCAAAGGCGGCTGCCACAGCGGCATAGCCCTGGACACCGAAGAGATCACCGGGCTGGGTAGCTGCCGCTTTGATCTGCAGGATCCGGGCCTGGGCCTGCTCGGCATATTTTTCTGCTGCCATGGCTTCCATCTGCTCTTTCATCAGATCCCGCAGCTCCTGGTCGGTGTAGCCAGCCAGATAGCTTTCCGCGGCGGCAGCGTCAAAGCCGTAGGCCTGGGCTACCAGTTCGATCATAGAATCCCGGGTGGAATACTGGTCCATAATGGGCTTCACAGCCGCGTCCAGAAATTCCTGGGTGGGGGTAGAGAGGATGGCGGTATAAACTTCTGTTTTCTGGACTTCGTTGAGGGCCTTGAAATAGGCGGTGATCTCCTTTGCCTTATAGGCATCGGTGGGGTCAAGCTCCTCGGTGATGACAAAGGGCAGACCCTTGGTCACATCGAAGTTCTCATTCTCAGCAAGCCGCTGCTGCCTGACGATCTCGCTGTCGTTAGTCTCGCTGATTACCAACTCTGTCAGAGCCGCGGTGTAGCCGAAAGTACCGGAAATGGATGCGGAGGTGGCATCCGGGTTGGGCTGCAGAATGCCGGTGATCTTCAGCTCCATACCGTTCTTGATCACCAGTTCCAGAGAGGCGGCATCATCCCGTACATCCTTCCAGGTGCCGTCGGCATTCTTCGTGTAGTAATCACAGTTCTTTACCAGCCGGAAGCGGGTGTCCAGGATATCCTCATAACTGACCGAGTGAACCTCTGCTTTGATCTCCTCGCCCTTTGCCACAGCGGTCATGATCTCATTTACTTCTTCGTCATCCATCAGGCCCAGGGCGTAGAAGGCCATATCGGTGATCTCACCGCTGCTGTCCAGGACCAGCACGATCTCGTCGGCTGCTTCCGGCCAGCGGCCTGTGACCAGGTCATACTGGTCATATACCATATCAGAGATTAGCTTACCGTCTGTGCCGGGGAGCATCTCGCTGAACAGGCCCAGCAGACCCATTCTGGAACCCATCATTTCCGCCATGGGGGAATTCTCCATGGCTTCGGTGGGCGCGCTCATGGCTGTGGACAGCTCGGTGCTGTGATAGCTGCCATCCATGCCCAGCACATAGGTGTTCAAATCAACGCCATACTGGTACTGAATGGTGGTGACCAGCTCACCCAGGCCGGTTTCGGAGCCAGCCTCCATTTCCTTGTCCAGATAGGTTTTCAGGGCTTGCAGGTCGTTGACCACATCCTGTCCGGTGAAAGCGGCGTTGAACAGAGCATACATTTGGTTGTTGGAGTAGACCGTATTCTCCTGCCGTTCCATGGTTTCCTTCTCATCCATAAATTCCTGCCGGGCAGCGATCATGTTGCTGAGGCTGGACTCGCTTTTCAAAATCGAGATGGGGTAGGAGGTGAGGGTGTCCTGCTGGATACCGTCGATATAATTCTGGATGCCGGTGGACAGCGACAGAATCAGCGCGATGCCGATGATACCGATAGAGCCGGCAAAGGCCGTCAGCAGGGTGCGGCCCAGCTTGGTACGCAGGTTGTTGAAGCTGAGGGAAAGGGCAGTCCAGAAAGACATGGATATCTTTCTGTGCTTCTTGGGCTGTACGGTGATTTCATCCTCATGGAAGGGGTTGGAGTCGCTGACAATGCGTCCGTCCAGAAGCCGTACGATCCGGGTGGAGTAGCTTTCCGCCAGTTCGGGGTTGTGAGTGACCATGATTACCAGCTTATCCTGGGCGATCTCCTTCAGAAGCTCCATGATCTGCAGACTGGTTTCACTGTCCAGCGCGCCGGTTGGTTCGTCTGCCAGCAGAATATCCGGATTGTTGATCAGCGCTCGGGCAATGGCCACACGCTGCATCTGCCCGCCGGACATCTGGTTGGGCCGCTTGTGCAGGTGGTCCGCAAGGCCTACCTTGGTCAGAACGGCGATGGCCCGCTGCCGGCGCTCTTTTTTGGAGACACCTGCCAACGTCAGCGCCAGCTCCACATTGGCCAGGACACTCTGGTGGGGGATCAGATTGTAGCTCTGGAACACGAAGCCGATGGAACTGTTGCGGTAGTAGTCCCAGTCACAGTCCTTGTATTGCCTGGTGGATACCCCATTGATGATCAGATCACCCTTGGTGTACCGGTCCAGGCCGCCGATGATATTGAGCATGGTGGTCTTGCCAGAACCACTCTGGCCCAGGATCGATACAAATTCATTTTCCCGGAAATTGATGCTGACATCCTGCAGGGCGTTCTGGGTCAGATCTCCGGTGACATAGGTTTTTACAATGTTTTTCAGTTGGAGCACGGTCATTCCTCCGATGTTGATGCGTTACTGTTTATCTTATCACTTTTGCATACAGTTTAGTAAACGAAATGTAAATAAAAAGAAAAAGAGGGGGTATATCCCTCTTTTTCCGGCTCATTCTGTTTGGCCCAGGGTCACCATTCTGGGTGCATGGCCCATGGCAGGGATGACGGTATCAATCAGGTCAGCGGTGCGAAGCCGCAGGCTTGCGGTGTTGACGCAGGGGTGGACACCCAGGTATGGGCTGCCCAGCAGATCTTCATCGATCAAAAGCTGCACCCGGTTGTCTTTGTCATTCATAAGCCCCAGCACACTCAGTGAGCCGGGGGTGATATCCAGATACTCCTCCATAAAGCTGCCGTCGGCGAAGGACAGCCGGGAACAGCCGAGCTGCTTCGACAGCTCTTTTGTCTTGAATACCTTGTCACCGGGCAGCATCAGCAGATAGAATTCGGTGCATTGCCGGTTGCACAAAAACAGGTTTTTGCACATGCCAGCTTCCAGCGCCCTATCAATGGCGGCGCAGGAAGCCATAGTCATAGCCGCTTCATGGTCAATGCGCTGATAGGAAATGCCCAGAGCATCCAGAAAATCATAGGTCCGAATTTCTTTGGGAAGCCTGCCGGTACAGTCAACAGGCCGGCCTTGCTGTAATTCCATAACTGGCCTCCTGTTTACCTGGCTGTGTCCAGGCTTTTGCCGAACACGAAGAACCGCTGGAACAGATATTCTGCTGCGAAATTGATCAGCATGGTCCCGATCAGCACCAGGTATTCGTTCCACATAAGGCCATAGGCAGGCTCTGTCAGCACTGCGGTCCACCAGGTGGAAAGGGGCGTAAAGACCAGATAGAAGCCTGCCACCTTCAGCATGGCGATGGGTACATTGGCGGCAGATTTGAAGGTGAATTTCCGGTTGAGGGTGAAGTTCCATACAACGGACAGTGTCAGCGAGATCAGATAGGACACCCAGTAGTTCAAATGCAGCAACTCGTTGAGCAGAGTGAAGCTCAACACTTGAATAATGCCCGCACTGACAGAAAACAGAATAAATTTGGCGGTACGCAGCAGTTCGGTTTTCATAGGTTTGCTCCTTTCCTTAGCTGCCAGAAGGCAACGGCACTGGCGGCAGCAACATTCAATGAATCCACATTGTGGTACATGGGGATCTTGACGGTATAATCGCAGCTTGCGATGGTAGTCTCAGTCAAACCGTCGCCCTCACTGCCCAGGATCAGCGCCAGCTTTTCTTCCGCCATCAGGGCAGGGTCATCAATAGATACGGAATTGTCACTGAGGGCCAAAGCGGCAGTTTTGAAGCCCATACGGGAAAGGGTATCCATGCCCTTTTCGGGCCAATCAGCGGTTTCCTCCCCCAGATAGGTCCAGGGGATCTGAAACACCGTACCCATACTGACCCGGGCGCTGCGGCGGTACAGGGGATTGCTGCAGCCGGGGGTCAGCAGCACCGCGTCCATGCCCAGAGCGGCAGCGGAGCGGAAAATAGCGCCTACATTGGTGGGATTCATTACATTTTCCAAAATGACGATCCGCTTGGCATCCTGCAGAACGCTTTCTACAGAAGGAAGCTGTGGGCGGCGCATAGCGCACAGAACGCCCCGGGTGAGCTGAAAGCCGGTAAGCTGGGTCAGGATCTCCGGTTCGGAGGTATATACCGGGATGCCGCCGCAGCGGGCAATGACATCCGCGGCCTGGCCGTCAATGTGCCTGCGCTCCATCAGCAGGGAAACGGGGGTATAGCCTGCGTCCAAAGCCCTGTGGATGACCTTGGGGCTTTCGGCGATGAACAGCCCCTTTTCCGGCTCAAAGCGGTTTAGTAATTGGCACTCCGTCAGCCGGGCGTATACATCCAGCGCCGGGTCGGAAAAGTCGGTGATTTCAATGATGTTTGGCATAAGCAAAGTCCTTTAGGTTTTTATCTATAGTAGCAGAGAAAAAAGAAAATGTCAAAAAAATAAACCGCCCTCCGGCGGTGAATATGCGATACAAAGAAATAACCCTTGATGACTTAGCTGACCACTCTAAGCATCAAGGGTTATTTCTGTGAATTCTTGGTATCTAACATCATTGATTAACCTCTCTTTCTACAGGCTCGATTCCGGCTTCACGACTAAATTTGAATATTTGTTTTCCCAGGAGTTTTCCTTTGAAGCCTTCCTCTTATAAGATTTTACCTGTACATTGGTATCACCTCTTTGTGATTAAAATATATCATAGGGAAACCGTTTTTTCAAGTTGGGATACTTCATAAAATCAAACTGCCATATTTTTGCAAAAGGTAGAAAATGGGATTTGCGCATAGGTTTTTATTGACATAGGAAGATGGACTGTGATATGATGAATTTGTTGGGGAGTTCAGCGAGCTCCCCATTTTTTATTTGATTTCCGGGTTTATGCCGCAGATCTCAATGCGTTTTTTCAGCCAGTTGCCCCGCAGGTAGACGATGTAAAAGACCAGCGCGGCAAGAATCCAGCTGATGGGATAAGCCAGGGCCAGCATCTCTACTGTATGCCACCTGCTTACTATGACCACCACCCACACAATGCGAAACAGGCACGCGCACAGGCCGGTGATGACAGTGGGAACAGTGGAATAGCCTGTCCCCCGCATCGTACCGGCAAAGACCTCCACCGGCATAAATAACGCATTGAACGGTACGATCCACAGCATGATGTATGCGCCCACCCGGACCACTTCCGCGTCCGTGGTATAAATGCCCAAAATAAAGTACCTTGCCAAAAGCATCAGAGTGCTGAGGACAGCCATGAGAGAAACGCTCATACCCATGCAGACCCAAACGCTCTGCCGGATCCGGGCGTATTTCTGCGCGCCGAAATTCTGACCTACAAAGGTGGTGATGGCAACGCCGAAAGCACCGGAGACCATCCAGGTGATAGCATCGGTCTTGAGATATGCGGTCCAGGCGGCAACGGTAATATCGCCGAAGGAATTGATGCCCGACTGGATCAGCACATTGGAAAGGTCGAAGGTGATGAGCTGTAATCCCGCCGGCAGGCCGATGAGCAAGATCCGCTTCAGCAGATCCTTGCAAAGCCGCAGGTTTTTGATATGCAGACGGTATTCTCTGGGAAGGCGGCACAGGACAATGAGGATCAGTCCGGCACTGATGATCTGGGAGGTCACGGTTGCCAGGGCCGCGCCTGCCACACCCAGCTCCAGAACCACCACACACAGAATATCCATCACGATATTCAGTCCGCACCCGATGACCAGAAAAATCAAAGGCCGCTTGGTGTCACCCATGGCCCGTAAAATGCCGGAGCCCATATTGTAGACCATGGAGGCAACCGCACCGGTAAAATAGATGCTGGCGTACAAAATGGCGTCTTCCAGACAGTTGGCCGGCGTTTGGGTAAGCTTCAGCATGGTGGGGGCGGATGCAATGCCGATAAAGGCGGTGGCAGCGCCCAGAATCACCGAAAGGCCGATGCCGTTGTGCAGGGCATTGCTGATACCCTGCCGGTCGTTGGCACCGAAAAACTGGGACAGGATCACTGTCGCGCCGGTACTCAGACCAATGAAAAATCCGTTGACCAGATTGACAAAGGCAGAGGTAGAGCCTACCGCTGCCAGTGCATGGGTGCCGACAAAGCGGCCTACGATGATGGTATCGACGGTATTGTACATCTGCTGAAAGAAAGTACCCAGCAGAATGGGAAAGAAAAATGTGAGAAGCTGCTTCCAGATCACCCCTTCGGTGATCTGATTACCGGGGATCTTTTGCGGCATTGAAATGCCTCCTTGTAAAGGGCTACGGGAATTTTACCACGAAAAACAGGCGCTGTCTATGGCTTTTTTACCGATGGGGACGATAGTGAAAGGCCGGAGATGCTTTCTCCGGCCTTTTGCTGTCAATTTTTATTTTGTTCTTTTTCGGTCAAAGATCGCGCCGATACCCATGATCACGGCAAAGACGATCAGGTACCACAGACAGCCAATGCCGTGGCTCATGATACAGGCCAGGATCATAAAACCGGAACCGCACAGGGCCAGAACCGGCAGAACAAAACGGCGGATCATGCCTTGATCCTTCTCTTTGCGGATCCACTGGATGAGGATGGGGAAGTACATCAGATAGATGGTGATGATTGGAAGCTCAGAGGAATCGAACACGAAAGGACCGGTCCACATGCCAGCCAAATTGGAGCAGTAGAAGTACAGAAACCAGCCGGCGGTGACCATCAGCGCGAAAACTGCCGAGTTGGTAGGCATATTGGTTTCATTATCCAACTGACCGTAGACCTTGGGCGCAGGACCTTCGTTGCGGGCGGCCATGGAGTACATGCAGCGGCTGCAGCCCAGCATCAGGCCATTGGTAGTACCCAGGCAGGAAATAGCAATAAACAGGTTCAGAATATTGCCCAGTACGCCGCCAAAGATGTTGGTAAAGGCCACAGTAGCGCCCTGGTCAATGAGCTCCTGGTTGGTGGCACCGCCGGCAACACCGATATAATACAGGATATATACAGCCGCAATGATGATGCCGCCCAGGGTCAGAGCCAGGGGCAGGTTCTTCTTGGAATTTTTGATCTCCGCGTTAATAGAGGTGGCGATGATCCAGCCTTCGTAGGCAAAAGCGGTGGCGCAGACAGCAGTGAACAGGGGCGTGCTGGAAATGTCGGCAACCACTGCATTGGAGGTGAAGTTTTGCTCCAGCATACCGGAGGTAAGGCCATAGATCAAACCAACTACCACCATCAGTCCCAGTGGGATCAGCTTGATGACAGTGGTGCTGGTCTGGAACTTGCCGGCCAGTTTGGGAGAAAGGGCGTTGAGGGCATAGATGGCGCACAGGTAGAACAGGGTCAGCGCCATGCATTCCGGGCCGATGACGCAGCCGCCTTCGGCAGCGGGAATGGTCATGGGGAAGTTAGGGTTGGCGGAGGTAATGAATACCAAAGTGTATCTTGCGGATACCCATGCCAGAACGGATGTCATGGCGGGGAAATAGATGGTAGCGGAGAACCAGCCCATGTAGTAGCCATAGCGGGGACCGACAGTGGCTTCCGCATAGTCAACAAGGCCGTTGACCCGTTCGTATTTCTGTCCCATAAAGGAAAAAGTCAGCAGGCATACCAGCATGATGGCACCGCCGATAACCCAGGCCAGGACACCCAGGGGCATATCGCCGCCGGTTTTGGTAAGGATGGTTTGGGCCTTGAAAAAAACACCAGAACCGATTACAATACCGACGACCATACAGATAGCTGTAAAAAGACCGTATTTTCTTTGCAGTTCGTTGTTCATAGAGAAACCTCCCCCTTAAAATTATACTATTCAGTCTATCACAATTCGTGCCAATGTGCAAGAAAAACATTTGTCCACGACAGAAAAATATGGACGCAGACATATAAATATGGTACAATGCGGCCTAAGAGAAGCTTTTGGAGGTTCTGCCATGACAAAATTGCTGCTTCGCTTGTTTGTAAAGGAATATGATACACCGAAAAAGCCAAAGGTCCGCGCCGCAGTCGGTAAGCTTTCCGGCGTGGTGGGGATCGTGTGCAATGGGATCCTGTTTGGACTGAAGCTGCTGGTCGGTACGGTTTCCGGCTCGGTATCCATTACGGCAGATGCCATGAACAACCTGTCCGATGCCGCCAGTGCCATCGTGACGCTGGTAGGTTTTAAGCTGGCGGAAAAACCGGCAGATGAGGACCATCCCTACGGACATGCCCGGTATGAATACCTGTCTGGTCTGGCTGTGGCAGCCATGATCATCGTCATCGGCTTTGAACTGGCCAAGACCTCGGTGCAGAAGATCATTTCTCCTGCGGCGGTGGAGTTTTCCGTGCCCGTGGCGGTGGTACTGGTCGGGTCTGTCGCAGTGAAGCTGTGGCTGTGCTTGTTTAACAGAAAGCTGGGCAGGCATATTGATTCTTCCGCATTGGCGGCTACCTCCGCTGACAGCCGGAATGACGCGGTCTCTACCGCTGCGGTGCTGGCAGCAGCGCTGATCGAACTGCTGACACAGTGGAGGATCGACGGGTTTATGGGACTTGGAGTGGCGCTGTTCATTCTTTACAGCGGCGCGATGCTTGCAAAGGATACCATCAGTCCCCTGCTGGGCGAAACCGCAAGCCCCGAGCTGCGGGAGCTGATCGTGGGCGTGGTGACGGCTCAGCCGAAGGTTTTGGGATATCACGATCTGATGGTCCATGACTACGGCCCGGGACAGCGCTTCGCCAGTATGCATGTGGAAATGGATGTGAAGGAAGATCCTCTGGAATGCCATGAGCTGATCGACAATCTGGAGCGGGAGTGCCTGAAGATGCACAATGTGCATCTGGTGCTGCACTACGATCCGGTGATCACCGGCGACGAGGAACTGGACCGGCTTAAAGAAGTGGTACAGCAGCTTCTGCGGCAGCAGGATGAACGGATCAGCATTCACGATTTCCGTATGGTCCGGGGGAAAGGCCACACCAACCTGGTATTTGATATTGCCCTGCCTGCTGAGCGGATGGCCCAGAAGCGGCAGATCAAAAAGGCGTTGGATGAAGCCCTGGCTGCCCGGGAACCGAATCAGTACTATACCGTCGTTACCTTCGATATTGCCACATTTAACTAGTCATAAAAAGGCGGTCCTGCCTAACGCAGGACCGCCAAAACTGCAATGATTAGCAGCCGATACCGCACAACTGGCTCAGAATCTGCCAGATGACGCTGCAATTAATGAAACACATCTTGCATGACCTCCTTGTGTCAGGGCGCGTTCAAGCAGAGGGCTTGAATGCTGCCGGGATTTGTCTCGCGAGGACAGTTAAGATTGTAACCGAATTGTAATCAATATGCAAGCTGTAAATAATGGCAATGCAGGGAGGACTATTTGATAAAGTTCGTGGCGATGCCAGGTTCTTTTTCCGGCAGACCGTATTGGGCTTTGCCCAAAGCGATGGCACGCATCAGAAATGTCATGTTCCGGGCCAGGGTGCGCATGGTCTGCATGCCCTCTCCGTCCTCCACAGCTTCCCCCGGAAGCCGCCCATGGACGCTGTTCCAATACTGGCTGGACACCACAGGCATACCGCTGATGGTAAAGTATTTGTTGAGTTGGTCGAAGGTAGCGGAGCAGCCTCCACGCCGGGCCACGGCGATGCTTGCGCCCACCTTCATGGTCTTATTAAAATGGCTGCTGTAGAATATCCGGTCCAGAGCGGCGGTGAGGGTGGAATTGGCGGAGGCGTAGTACACGGGGCTGGCAACCACCAGACCGTCACTTTCTCTCAGCTTTTCGGCAAGCTCGTTGATGCCGTCGTCGTGGACACATTTGCCGGTTTTATAGCAGCAGCGGCAGGCAGTGCAGCCACGGATGGGCCAGGCGCCGATCTGTACGGTTTCGGTCTCAATGCCCTCCTGGGCAAAGATTTTCTCCATTTCCGCAAGGGCTGCGGCTGTGTTGCCCTTTGGCCGGGGGCTGCCGTTGAGAAGTAATACTTTCATAGGTTTCTCCTGTTTGATAAGGGTGTTGTCCGGCATAGCTATAGAAGGTAAGTATTGAGGATCTCTACGCCGGTTTGGGCAGCGGTGGGGTTATCGGTATATTCCGCCAGAAGGAATGCGTGGTTGGTATTTTCAATGATATGGAAGTCGCAGATGTGACCTTTGCGCTCCATTGCTTTATGGAAGTTCGTGGAATGAAGGATATCCACGGTTGTGTCCTGCGCTCCGTGCATCAGGACAACAGGGCAGATATCCTCACGAATCTGGCAGATGGGGGAGAGATAACGGGCTCTCTCAATAAAAGATAGCTGGGCCAAGTCGCTGTGCTGCGTCTGTCTGGGAATCATGCGAATAAATTTGTCACAGTGTTCAAAGTCCAGAATCGGGTTTACGAGAAAGGCCTGCCGGAAGCGGAAGTTTTCATGGGTATAGGCGGTTGCCAGCATACCGGCCAGATGGCCGCCGGCGGATTCTCCAAGAATATAGATGCTGTCGGTATCCATGTGGTGTGATGCCGCGTTCTCAAGAATATAATCCATAGCGTAGACACAATCATCGTAGCAGTCGATCAACTGATAATGCTCCCGTTGGAAGTCTTCCGCGCTAAGCCTGTAGTCAATGCTGACACACACAAAGCCACGGTCTGCGTAATATCTTGCCAGGTATCCAAGGTGATCTCCCTGCCAATGTCCATCTTGATCGGGGAAGATCTTGTGAGAGCGCCAGCATCCGCCATGGACCAGCACAATGGCGGGGAACTTCTGCCGCGCAGTATCCGCGGGGTAATAAAAGCTCATATAGATGGGCTCTCCGGCTACAGTCCGGTAGGAAACGGTAAGGTCTCCGCTGTGGCGCGCCACGCAATCGCTGAAATCAAGGCCGGTTGGTATCAGAGAGTGCTGAATTATCATTTTTTCTCCCCCCAGTGCTTTGAATATACCATAATCAACAGCAAATTGCAATCATCATGACGCTTGTGAAGGAATAAAGGCAAGCCGGGAATGCCAATGTTGAAGCTTTTTCATATCATGGATTGTAATTGGTGTGAAGGAGTGCTATAATACGGCAAAAGGAGTGGTGACGATGCTGAAATTTGGAATGCCCGCGCTGATCGAACTGGATACGGTGGAAGAGCATGCCGCGTTGTGTGCCGAGCTGGGTCTGGATTTTATTGAACTGAATACCAATTTTCCCCTGCAGCAGATCCATAAGATGGACCCGGCGCTGCTGAACCGGCTGGCGGAGCAATACGGAATCGGATACACGATTCATCTGAACGATGACCTGCCTGTGGCGGACTTCAATCCCGGCGTGGCAAAGGCCTACTGCCAGTCTGTACTGGATGCCATTGTCTTTGCCAAGAAAATCGGCTGCAAGGTGTTGAATCTGCATATTGCCGAGGGTGCCCATTATACGACTCCAGCCAGGATCGTCTATTTTTATGAAGCCTACAAGGAAGAATATCTGCAGGGCATGGCCGCGTTCCGGGATGCCTGTGAGGCGGCTGTGGGCAGCAGCGGTATCCGCATCTGCATGGAAAACAGCAAGGCCTACTTCGGTTTCCAAAAGGAGGCCCTGGACCTGCTGCTGGAAAGCCCGGTGTTTTTCCTGACACTGGATATCGGCCACAACCATTGCTCCGGTTATGCCGATGAACAGTGGATCAGAGCCAGGAGCAGCCGGCTGAAGCATATGCATATGCATGATGCCAAGGGCAGCAAGCAGGACCACCAGCCTTTGGGCCGGGGCGAGATAGACATTCCTTCTTATCTGGATCTGGCGCGGCAGTGTGAATGTACGGTGCTGCTGGAGGTAAAGACCGTGGAGGGCCTGCGTGACAGCGTGGCCTGGCTGCGAGGGCGCACATAACATATCAGGCGGGCAGCGTCAAAATGGCGCTGCCCGCTCAGTTTGTTGCTGCGTTAAATGATCGTTTCACTGAGCAGTCGCCTAAAACGCGCGTCATTGCGAGCCAGTGATCACACTGGCGTGGCAATCCCGTAACACTATGGAAACCTTACGGGATTCCCACGGCCCTAAAGGGCCTCGGAATGACGAGAAGGTTTGGTAGTTCGTGCGCTAAACGGTCATTTATAATGATACGGCCTTGTGGCGGAAAATGAGTTACAGGTCCTGCAGGTCTGCCAGGGTCATATCGTTTTCCAGATTGTCCCGGGCCAGGTCGTTGTCTATGATACCGTGGGCATCGGAAATGGGCCGGTCATGCCAAACTTTCAGATTCGCGCCATAGGTGCCTGCCACAATGGGTCTTGCCTTTCCCTGGATTCTGGGAACAGGGGATACATCATTTTTGGGATGGGTCTGGGTCCGGTCCGGCCGGGCCATGCCTTTTTTCGCCATAAAAATCACCTCGGAGAAAGTGTTCCTCCGAGGTGATTGAATTATGCGGATTTTTATTGCTGCTCAGGGTCCTCCTTGGGTTTGATAAAGGCCATCAGCTCTTCGCCGGTGATCGTCTCCTTGACCAGCAGGTATTCGGAGATCTCGTCCAGCAGCGCCCGGTTTTCCGTCAGCAGCTTTTTGGCGTCTGCATAGCACCGGTCCATGATCCCCTGAACGGCCTTATCCACCACAGCGGCAGTTTCCTGTGAGCAATCCAGGTACGCCTGACTGTCCAGATACTGGTTTCTGACAGTTGCCGGGGCCATGAGCCCCAGCTCGTCACTCATGCCGTAGACGGTGACCATGTGCTTGGCAAGGGAGGTGGCCCGCTGGATATCGTTGGCAGCGCCGGTGGTCTGAACACCAAATACGATCTGCTCAGCGGCACGGCCGCCCAAGGTGGACCGCAGGTCCACCAGCAGCTCGTCCTTGGTGGAAAGGAACTTTTCTTCTTCGGGGGTGTACATGGTATAGCCCAGCGCACCGGAGGTATGGGGCACAATGGTGATTTTGGTAACGGGGTCTGTGTGCTTTTCCAAAGCAGCTACCAGCGCGTGGCCCACCTCGTGATAAGCGACCAGGCGCTTTTCAGTGTCGGTCAGAACGGTATTCTTTTTCTCGGTGCCTGCGATGACGGTTTCAAAGGATGCAAGCAGGTCCTCCTGGGTAACCATCTTGCGGCCCTGGCGCACGGCCCGCAGGGCAGCTTCGTTTACCAGATTGGCAAGATCAGCGCCCACAGCGCCGGCGGTGGCATGGGCCAATTTTTTCAGATCCACATCCTCTGCCAGCTTGATCTTGCGTGTGTGTACCTTCAGAGTATCCAGCCGTCCCTGGAGGTTGGGCCGGTCCACTACGATCTGGCGGTCGAAACGGCCGGGACGCAGCAGGGCCTTGTCCAGTGTTTCGGGCCGGTTGGTGGCAGCCAGAATGACGATGCCCTTGGAGGAATCAAAGCCGTCGATCTCACCCAGAAGGGTATTGAGGGTCTGATCGTTATAGCCCAGGCGGTTGTCACGCTTGTGACCCACCGCGTCGATCTCGTCAATAAAGATGATGCAGGGCGCTACCTTCGCGGCCTGCTGGAACAGATCCCGGACGCGGCTGGAGCCGACGCCCACAAAGGTGTCGTCAAAATCAGAGCCGGAAAGGGCAAAGAAAGGCACATCCGCTTCGCCTGCCACCGCTTTGGCCAGGAGCGTTTTGCCCGTACCGGGAGAGCCAACCAGCAGCGCACCCTTAGGCAGCTTTGCGCCGATCTCTGTGTACTTTTGGGGATTGTGCAGGAAATCGATAATCTCCTGCAGGGATTCCTTGGCTTCGTCCTGGCCAGCCACATCCTTGAAGGTAACGCCGGTCTGTTTTTCCATGTATACCTTGGCTTTGCTCTTGCCGAAGCTGCCCATCATACCGTCTCCGCTCATGCGCTTGGTCAGCGAACGCATGGACAGGAAAATCACGCCGAACATCATGGCGTAGAGCAAAATGGTAATGATAAAGGAATTGTCCTCAACGATTGGGTAGGTTACATCCACACCCATGTCCACCAATTCGTCTGCCAGAGCCATGTAGTTGCCGTAGGGGAGACCGGCATAGCAGGCTTTTTGGTAACGGGGGTCTTTCTCGGCCTCCTCCTTGGTCAGAAACAGCACCCGGTCCGCCCGGATCTCTACCTCTGCCAGCTGGCCGGAGAGCATATAGTCCCGGAACTGGGAATAGGTGGTTTCTGTGTACATGCCCTTGGAGATGGCATTGAAGATAAAACTGATCAAAAGAACAATGGCAACGGTTGCAAACAGCGCAATGCCCAGACTGCGCTTCGGCTGCTTGCTGTCCTGGGGTGCGCCATTGCCGGAGTCTTTGTTTTGCTTGGAGTCCATAGTGTCCCTCCTCGAAATCGTCTTAGGTATTTTATCCATCATAACACATTTTCTTTCGTGAAGCAATGAATGAGAGGGTAAATTGCCGTAAATTTTCTGTTAATTCGTGGAAAAGGCTTCCGTCGGTGAAAAAAGCAGTTGTATGGAGAATAATTCTTTGTTATAATAAATCCATACTATGCCCATTTGGACATGATTTTGGAGCTGAGTGACTATGAAAGATACCAAGCGATTCAACCGGGAAAATCCCCGCCGGAATTTTTCTGCCCCTGAGACAGAGGAAAATGAGGGCCAGATCGAAGGCCGCAACGCGCTGACTGAGGCGCTGCGCAGCGGCCGTACCATTGATAAGGTGTTCATTGCTGCCGGTGAAACGGACCGGGCACTGCAGCGTCTGGCGGCGGATGCCAAGGAATCGGGCGCGGTAGTAGTGCCGGTGGACCGCCGGAAGCTGGATGCTATGAGCCAGAGCCATTCCCATCAGGGTGTCATCGCGCTGGTGGCTGCCCGGGCGTATTTTTCCGTTGAGGACATTTTGGAGGAGGCTGCTTCCCGGGGAGAAGCACCCCTGATCGTGATCTGCGATGAGCTGTCCGACCCCCACAATCTGGGCGCGATTCTCAGAACGGCGGAGTGCGCCGGAGCCCATGGCGTGATCATCCCCAAGCGCCGCAGTGTTGGATTGACCGCAGTGGTGGCAAAGGCTTCTGCCGGCGCTGTGGAGTATATGAAGGTGGCGAGGGTAACCAATATCACCGCTACCATTGAGGATTTGAAAAAGCAGGGCGTCTGGATCTTCGGCACAGCGGCCGAAGGCTCGATCCCCATGTACCAGGCGGATCTGAAAGGGCCTGCCGCTATTGTGATCGGCTCGGAGGGCGACGGCATGAGCCGCCTGGTCCGCCAGAGCTGTGATGTTACTGTGCATATTCCCATGAAAGGCAAGATTTCCTCATTGAACGCGTCCAACGCCGCTTCTATTTTACTGTATGAAGCGGTGCGCCAGCGCCAGTGATCTGCCCAGACAGGAGGTACTTATGAACGAGAATGAAAAGCTCCTCGCGCAGGAAGACCAGGAGTTGGATCTGGAGGATATCCTGAAGGAGTTTGCCCCGGAGGAAGGAGAAATCCTGGAGGAAGCCCTTTTGGAGGAAATGCCCCAGCAGGTGGAACAGCGGGAAAATGAGCCAGAGGCAGAAATTGAGGTCAGCGGTGATACTGTGCGCATTGAGCTGCCGAAGCATCAGGCTGCCGCCAATGACATGAGCGATACCGTCCGTCTGGAGAATATTGAACAGCTTGCGAAGGAGACCCAGCAGCCCAGGGAGGAAAAAAACGAACCCTTTTCTGAGAAGTGGCAGCCGGAATATGAGCAGCCCATTGGGGAGTATGTACCCCCACAGCCCATCATCTTCCACCCCCGTTCCCGTCTGCGGGAGCTGAAGCGCAAGCTGGTGGCAGGACCGGAACGGCGGTATTATGAGATCAATGAGATCGGCTTTGGCAAGCTGCAGGCGGCAATATTCCTAAGTTTTTTGATGGTGGTGCTGACTGCCGGATCTACTGCCATGTACGCGCTGAATATGGTCCAGGACAGCCGCATGAAGCTGCTGGTGTTTTTCCAGATCTTCGCCATGGTAATGTCCGCCCTGCTGGGCAGCTACCAGCTTCTGGAGGGCATAGGAGATCTGTTTAAGGGCCGCTTTACTTTAGATACGATGCTGGTCTTTACTTTCATTGCCTGCTGTGTTGACGGCGTGCTTTGCCTGCAGGAACTGCGGGTACCCTGCTGCGCCGCGTTCAGCCTGCAGGTGACGATGTCTCTGTGGAGTGCGTACCATCGCCGCAGTACGGAAATGGCTATGATGGATACCCTGCGTAAGGCCACCAATTTAGATGGCATCAAGGCTGTGGGGGATTACCACGATGGCTGCGCCGGATTGCTGCGCGCAGAAGGCCAGGTAGAGGACTTTATGGACAGCTACCATAAGCCCTCCCACCCCCAAAAGGTATTTTCATGGTACGCTTTCTTTGCGCTGCTTGCCAGTATTGGAATCGGCGCAGCGGCAATGATGCTCCATGACTCGGTATCTTTCGGTATCCAGGTGATGTCCGTTTCCATGCTGGCAGCGGTTCCGGTCACATCTTTCATTACATTGACCCGGCCCATGGCGATTTTGGAGCGCAGGCTCCATAGGCTGGGTACGGTGCTGTGCGGCTGGAAGGGAATCGTGGGGCTGAGCAAGCGGGCCGTGTTCCCTATCAGCCACGAGGATCTGTTCCCTGTGGGAAGCTGCAAGCTCAACGGTGTCAAATTCTATGGCGGCCGTGACCCGGACCAGGTGGTTGCCTACTGCGCCGCGCTGGTAAGCGCCGACGGCGGCGGATTGGTGCCTCTGTTTGACTACTTGCTGACCAGCCGCAATGGCCGCCACTATGATGTGGAAAACCTCCGGGGCTACAACGGCGGTATTGGCGGTGAGGTCTGCGGCGAGCCGGTACTGATGGGAACGCTCAACTGTCTGAAGGAAATGGGCGTGGAGATCCCTGAGGGCACCAGCGTAAGCCAGGCTGTGTACGCCGCCATTGACGGTGAGTTCTGCGGCGTGTTCGCCGTTACTTACGCCAAGTCAAGATCCTCCGCGGCAGGCCTTCGCACCATGTGTTCCTACCGGGGTCTGCGGCCCATCCTGGTGACGGAGGACTTTATGCTGACGGAAAGCTTTATCCGCAGCCGTTTCGGTGTGAACACCCGCCGGGTTTGTTTCCCACAGCGGGAGCTTCGGGCGTCTCTGGCGGCGGTGGAGGCTGACAGTGAACAGCCTGCCATGGCGCTGATCACCTCCAAGGGTTTGGCACCTTATGCCTTTGCCGTTACCGGCGCCCGCAGTGTTCGCACCGCAAGCTGGATCGGGGTAGCGATCCACCTGCTGGGCGGCATCCTGGGCCTGGGTATGATGGCAGTTCTGGCCTATCTGGGCGAAGCGGCGCTTCTGACACCTACGAACCTGCTGCTGTACGAAATGGTATGGCTGATTCCGGGCCTGCTGATCACCGAATGGACCCGGTCTGTATAATACATCAAAAAGGGACGGCTGGGCGGTGCCTTTTTCAGTCTGTCAAAAAACTTGTTTTTTGACAGACTGCCAGAGGTCAAAGGAGCCGCTAAGACAAACAACTCGCTCTCGTCGGCGTACAGGTGGTACGGTAGAGAGCGAGTTGTGCAGTAAGTCAAAAAGCCTTGCGCAGCAAGCTTTTTCACCCCTCATCCGTCAAAAATCAGAGATTTTTTCCACCTTCCCCCTGGGCCGCGTTGGCCCGCGCCGCCGGTGGCGGATAAAGCAGGGCATAAGCGTGTGCCGCGGTCAAAATTTTGTGAGCGGACAGCGAACAGAAAATTTTGGGCACCGCAAACGGGGAAGGCTTCCCTCAAAGACATTCGGGTTATCTCGCTTCTTGACGATTAGCGGCTTTTTTGACACTCTGAACAGGCCCGCCCAGGATTGGGCGGGCCTGTTATTTTGATAAGACATTATTAAATAAACAGAATATCTCCCTGAGCTTGGGTATAGCTGGCTTCCACGCCCAAACGCTCCATCCACATGCGGGTTTCCAGGGTTTTGTGAGAGCCTTTTCCCGCAGAGTCAGGATCCGTACAGCGGTAATAGTTGTTCTCCCAAAGCCATTGGGGAGCAGCGTACAGGCAGATTCGGGGCTGTATGAGCCGGTAAAAGGCTTCATCTACGCCATCCTGACCGTGGTGTGCCATTTGTACGATATCCTTACGGATCAGAGCCGGGTCGTACTTTCTTAAAAACTCGGCCTGTCCGTGGACATCAAAATCTCCCAAAAACAGCACATCCTGTTTGGGGAAATGGGCTACACAGATCATACTGGTGGAATTGATGTTTGGATATTCCCTGTAATCTTCCGGCACACTGACGATCTCCATCTCCATACCGCCGCAGGAGATCTTGTCTCCGGGTTTGGGAACGGTTACCGGAATTTGATGACGGAGAATCTGCTCCAGAAACCGGCTGTTGATGGAGGACTCCTCTTTCCGGGAGAGCCATTCCCAGTCGGGAAAATTAAAACAGAGGGCTTCGATTTTCAGATCGAAGGTTTCCAGATTTTCCATCAGCCACAGAAGCGCTCCCAGATGGTCTGAGTGGGCATGGGTGATGACCCAAAGACCTATCCGTTTCCCCCGTTGGGTCAAAAGGCTGTAGAGGTTTTCCGCATCCTCACGGCAGCAATTTCCGCCGTCGATCATGATGACTTCTCCATCGGGGGTATCGATCAGATAGGACATCATCTGCGTCAGGGTTCGGTTGGCGACCTGGAGCATACTGCCGCCGCCAAGTCCCAATGTTACGGTCTGCATATCTATAGGTCAGTCAAAGAGAACTTCCCGTCCGGTTTCGGCAGATTCGTAAATAGCATTCATGATCCGGATGATCTGGGTGCCCTGGCTGGCGTTGCAAATACATTCAGTTTTTCCGTTGCAGCTATCCACGAAATGACGGATCTCGGGATTAAAGTTGGATTCCCGGGCCTTGGCAATCCAGGGCTTGGTC
Source organism: Faecousia sp. (assembly GCA_045611945.1). Lineage (GTDB taxonomy): Bacteria > Bacillota > Clostridia > Oscillospirales > Oscillospiraceae > Faecousia. Next base: position 44,421 of record JAZKYA010000017.1, read on the forward strand.
TCCATAAAGAAGTTGGTATCATCCAGCATCAGAAGCTTTAGATCATCGCCGTTGGCCGCCACACCACCCTTGTCGCCGATCAGTTCAAAGCGGCTGCCGGGGTTGGCAGTATTGGCAATATGAGAGGCCTTGATGAAGAGATTTTTGTTTCCTTCAAATGTAATCATGGCGCTGGCAAAGCTTTCAACGGTTCTGGTAACAGTGGTGTGGGAAGCGGAGGTGTAACCGCGGCTCAGTCCCCGGATCCGGTCGGGCAAATCCTTGTTCACATCGTTGGCATAGCCCTTAACACTCTTGACCTTGGGATAGCCCATCAGGTACAACAGAAGATCCAACTGATGGATCGCTGCATCCATCAGACAGCCACCGCCAGCTTTGGACTTTTCACGGAACCAGCCGCCAATGTCGGAGCAGTTCTCCATACGGGTTGCTTCCGCGTAATAGATATCACCCATCCTTCCGGCATCGATGAATTCCTTAAGGAATTGATGGGGGGCGTAAAAGCGCATGACGAAGCCATACATCAGCACTTTCCCGGAGCGTTTGGCTGCCTCTTCACAATCCAGCGCCTCCTGGTAGGTCAGTGCCGGCGGCTTTTCACACAGAACATGCTTGCCGCTGTTGAGGGCGTCTACCACGATATTGCGGTGGGTAAAGGTGGGGGTCACCACGCTGACCGCGTCAATGGTGGGGTCAGCCAGAACTTCCCGGTAGTCAGTGCAGACCTTGGGAATGCCGAATTCCCGGGCTCTGGACTGGGCAAGCTCTTCGTTCAGATCGCAGATAGCGGCAATAGTAATGCCGGGTGTACTTCTGTAGCCTTCAATATGGACTTTGCAGATAGAACCTGCACCAATAATAGCAACATTCTTAATCATATTCAGTCCTCCCAGTTGATCACAACACACATTGCCTGGCTGCGATCTTTCATCAGCATTTCGTAGGCAGCGGGGGCGTCCTTGTAATGGAATTCGTGGGTAAACAGATTAGCTACCGGCAGAAGGCCCTTGTCCATCAGGTCCAGCGCATGCTCTGTATCATGATGGCGGGTCCAGTAGGAATGGTTATTTTCCCTGGTAGCGTGGGATGTCCAGTTATGGGCGCCGATGATTGACAGGCCGTTACGGCTGCAATAGTCTAAATCCACCAGAGATCTGCCCTTAGGGCTGCTGGTGATGATCAGCTTGCCCCGCTCCTTCAGACAGGTGAGCTGCTCCTGCGCCAGGGAAGGAACGCTGGTCACTTCAAAAACATAGGGAACACCCTTGCCCCACGGTGTGTGGGCCTTTACAAATTCAGGCACATTGGTTTTTGCGGAATTGATCTTGATAAAGCAGGGGTCATCCGGGATCATATCCAAACGGAAGTCGGAAATGTCCGCCACAAAAACCTTGGTAGAACCGGCCAGCTTGGCAAGGCGGGCAACCATCTGGCCCACGATGCCGGCACCGTAGACCACGCAGGCTTCACCGGGAGCAATATGGGATTCCCGGACACTGGCATTGGCTACACAAATCAAGGTAGCGAGAGTGGCATCTCTGCTGTCTACACTATCAGGGATCCACAGGTACTGCTCCTCGTTCTTCAATTTGAAGGTGAAGTAGCTCTGATGCCGCGAAGAGGTAAATACACGGCGGCCGATCAGATCCGGAGATACATCCTTGCCAACCTTAACGATGCGGCCGACATTGCTGTAGCCAGTATGGTAAATGGGGTACTGCATCAGGCTTTCCGCCCAGGGTGTGCCTTCTTCAACATTTCTCTCCAGCACCGTCAGCTCAGTGCCGGTACTGATCAGGGAGATCTCTGTTTTAACCAGAATATCGTCGTCCTCCATCTCGGGCATGGGCCATTCAATGAGGGCAGGCTGTTTCGGGGCCATAAAGGCTACTTTGTAATTGGTTTCCATGTTTAAAATCCTCCATATTACATCTGTAGATTTATAGGTTTGTTTGCGTGTGTATTACATCCACCTGCGGGTACAGGAAGAAAGGATGTTGGTGTAGTATGTGGAATCCTGGCATTCCATGGACAGCCGGGGTTCTTCCAGCTCTTCCAACCGGTCCACCCGTCCGTCCAGGTAGTCCCACAGGCGGGTGATGGCGCTTTCGATTCTGGCCCGGACACCGCCGTAGCGAATATCGATAACCTCAAAGCCGAAAGGCTTGTTGGTGGCGTACCACATTTTTTGGTGAAGCTTCCGTGTGTTTTCTACCTTCTCAGACAGCTCCGGCAGCAGCCGGTCTGCGGCAGTCCGCAGATAATCCAGATCCTTTTCCAGGTAGCGGGGTTTGAGCTGTTCCGCAATGGCGCATTTGTCCGCCATGAGGGCGAACAGGCTTTGCGCGAAATCGATATGTCCCTGAAAACGGCTGTCCTGCTTTTTATATTGGGCAAACCGTTCCGCATACTTCGCGTAATGGCCGGACATGGGCGTTTCCAGAAGCAGATGATCCTTCATGCCCACCATAATATCCTGCCACAGCAGCTTCTTGCCCACAAAATCATGGACATACAGGTGTCCGTTGGTGTAGGTGGAAAGCTCGGTGCTGCGGTTGGGGATCATGTTGAATTCTGACATATCCATAAATGCCTGGGCGCTGACACCGACGGTCTGCTCAAACCGCTCCATAATGTGCGATTCCGCAACCTGGGAATTATATTTGTATTCGGCGTAGATCTGGGCACCGAACAGGCTGAAGAAATGGTTGCACTCACAGCCGTCATCGCCCCAGACTGTACCGACCATATTCCGGATGCCGTGTTTTTGGCACAGGTCAAAGAAGTAGGCGCATGTATCCAGGGTCAGCCGGTTATCGGGCATGGGACCCATCCATGTCCAGATGGGGCCGCAGTACCACAACCGGGATGTATCCCCCTTCAAGAACTCCAGGAAGGGTTCCCTCCTCTTCAAAAAGACTTCCTCAGTAAAGTAGGAGTAGGCACCTACAAAGGTAATCAGTTCATCCGCGCCGGGAGTATTCATCAACGCAGCAGGGTCCGAGACTTTGCTGGGCTTCGCAACCTGCCACACCATGGGAACCCGGTCATATTTTGCCAGAATTTCCAAAACCCTGGTCAGATGCTCCGCAAAGACCTGGGACATGTCCCGCAGACCGTTCTTGTCCATGTAACCGGCAAGGTTCAGGTCAAAGGCTTCGTCCATGCCCAGGTGGATCCGCCTGGAAGTGAAGCACCGGCTGATGGTGGAGAGCATCTGATCGATCAGGGTATAGGTGTCCTCAGAGCCTACCAGCAGGGTCCGCTCGGAACAGCGGCACTTCCAGTTCTCGCCCCACTTCAAATAGTGTTCCAAATGGGAGGCAGTCTGGATCATGGGGATCACTTCAATACCCAAGGCCGCGCCGTGAGCGTCGATCCGCTTCAATTCATCTTCAGTGTAGCGGCCACGCATATAGCCAAAGTAGGGCAGCCCGGGGATAGTATAAATATCTTCGATGTAGAGAAGTACATAGTCCAGACCCATCATCGCCATGTACTCCATATATTCCATGACCGCTTCCGGCTTCATAACGCCGCCCCGGGACAGGTCCAGGGAGATACCGACTTCATCGAAAATAACGGTTTCTTCCAAGTAGAAGGGCTTTCCTTTACTGACCTGTTTCACAAACTGTGTCAGCATTCTGGCAAAGGAAACGGTGGAAACGAAGCCAATACGGCCTCCTTTTCCGTCAAAGGATACAGAGGGCTGCTGGGCTGGGAATGCCGTCAGAGGGATTCCCCGGGGATCCAGGGACATCTGCAGCTTGGTTTGCAGCAGGCTGGCAGCGCGCAGAACCGCCTTGTTCTCCGCGGTCAGGCAAATGGAAATCATCTTCTGTGTACCTCCTGTAACAGTGTATTTTGTTGCCCCTTGGCAAGACAATAATATCCCAAGCACCTACAATAGCCAATAAGTAAAAACGGACAAAAGCCCTTATGGGCAGGTGGTGTCTGCTTTTCCAACCCCATAAAAATTGGCCTACACATCCATAATCTTGTAACGGGAACGGTATTCCTGCGGGGTCATACCGGTACGCTGGCGGAATATCCGGCAGAAGCTATAGGGGGTAGAAAAGCCGCAGCTTTCTCCAATGGCCCAGATTTTCAAAGAACCCTCTGATAGCAATAACCGGGCCTTTTGAATCCGAAGGTCAATGACAAATTGCTTGGGAGACACCTGGAACTGTTCCTTGAAGAGCCGGCGGAAATATACCTCGCTGATCTGGCAACTCTGGGCTAACTGTCCTACAGAAAGCTCCGGCAGGTGGTAGCTGCTGTAGATCTGGTCCACCGCGTTTTGCAGAACCCCCCAACGGTTCCGGGGTGAAAGCTGGTGCAGCATATCGTAAAGAATGCTCATGCACTTGGCCTGGTCCTGTGGTTCCAGGAAAAGGCCCTTCAGCGCTTCATAGTTTTCCATAAGAAATTGGGACCCGGGAATGTCCAGCGCTGTTACAGTTTCACAAAGAGGGGAAAGGGTTGTGATATTGATGACCGGGAAATCCCCTTCTTTGTCGCACCGCAGGGAGTAGCTCTGCCCCTGTGGCAGAAGCACCGCGTGCTCCGGGTCTGATACGACTGCCCTTCCGTCATGGAAATAAGTAACCTGTCCACTCTTACACAGAGAAAGGCCGTAGGTTGCCCGGTTTGTCACTTCCCTTACAGCTCCTTTTTCCAGATGAACGGTGAATACGCCGGTTATGCCTGTGATGACCGTATTTTGCAGTTCCATCATTTAAACTCCCCTGTTAGCTTTTTTTAGCATATCATTTGTGTTTATAAATGTAAAGCTTTTCGGCACAAATGTATCAGAAAGCGCAATGTAGGATTGAAAATGTATATTGAAAAAAACGGTGATTTCTCTTATGGTATAGACAGGAGAGTGATAAATATGAATCAGCGGTTTTTAGAACAGTCCCAGCCATTGTTGACGGTGATGCTGCAATGTAACACTCCGGAAACTGCCATTGGCCGTATCCGAAACGCCCTTTGCCAGGGGGCAGAAGCCTTTGGATTGCAAACAGAATCCCTGCTGCCGCAGTACCGGAACCGGGAAACTCTGGAAAGAATTTTTGGCGAAATGCGGGGCAGGCCCTGCTATGTGACCAACTACCGTAGCGGCAGCAACCGGGAAAAATCCGAAGAACAACTGGCCCAGGAGCTGTTGGAGATGTCTCAATGGGGACAGCTTCTGTGTGATGTAATGGGTGACCTTTACTGCCCCCACCCGGAGGAACTGACAGAAGATCCGGAAGCGATTCAAAAACAGATGGCCCTTATCGATACCCTTCACAGCCAGGGTTCCCAGGTCCTGATGTCCTCCCATATTTTGAAATTCACCCCGGCGGAGCGGGTCCTGGAGGTGGCGCGGGAACATCTGCGGCGGGGTGCTGACATTGTGAAGATCGTCACCGGAGCGGAAACGATGGAACAGCAGATCGAAAATCTGCGGATCACGAACCTATTAAAAGAGGAACTGGGCGCGCCGTTCCTGTTTCTATCTGGAGGGGTGTGCAGCCTTCACAGGCGGCTGGGCATCCAACTGGGCTGCTGCATGGCGCTGTGCGTATATGAGCACGACATGATCTCCACCGGCACGCAGCCGCTGCTGACCACTATGAAGACCCTTCGGGACAGTATCGATTTTTAAGGAGGAATCAATATGGAATTTTCGGGAAAAACCGCACTGGTAACCGGTGCTGCCAACGGCATTGGCCGTGCTACCGCCATTTTGCTGGCCCAGCGGGGCGCTAATTTGGTTCTGGTGGATATGAACCAAGAAAAGCTGGAAGCCGTAAAAGCGGAACTGGGAGAGGCTGGAGGCCGGACCGTATGCTTTGGCTGTGATGTAGCAGATATGGAAGCAGTCAATGCTGTGGTGGCTCAGGCAGAGGAACGGTTCGGCGGTATCGATATTCTGGTGAATAACGCCGCCCTATGGCGGTGCTGGGCGTCCCTTCTGGACACACCCATTGAGGACTGGAAGCGTTTTATTGATGTCAATATTATGGGTGTTGTTTACTTCACCCGGGCCGTCCTTGGGAAGATGCTTGAAAAGAAATACGGACGGGTCATCAATGTGGCCTCCGTTGCCGGTGTCTATGGAAATGCCAACATGGCCCACTACTCTGCTACCAAAGGCGCGGTGATTTCTTTCACAAAGGCGCTTGCCAAAGAAGTTTCCCACCTGGGCATTACCGTCAACGCCATTTCCCCCGGCAGTGTCAGCCCTGCCAGAACGCCCGACATCAATTACAGCGAAGAAACGGACATGTCTTTCATGGGCAGGACCGGCTCTCCCAGGGAAAATGCGGAACTGATCTGCTTCCTGGCCAGTGACAATGCCGGCTATATTTCCGGACAGAATATTCAGATCGACGGATGCCGAAAGAAACAGTAAGGAGGTCTTTTCTATGAAAGCGATTCTTGTAAACAACGACAGAAGCCTGCGGTGGGACAATGTGCCTGACCCAGTTATAGGAGCGGAGGACTGCCTGGTAAAGATTGCGGCAGCGGCGCTGAACCGGGCGGATCTGATGCAGCGGGAAGGTGACTACCCTCCCCCTCCCGGCTGCCCGGAGTGGATGGGACTGGAAATTTCCGGCACCATCGTGGACATGGGAGAGGCTGTAAAGGAAAAATCCTCCTGGAAGGTGGGCGATAAGGTCTGCGCGCTTCTGGGTGGCGGTGGCTATGCGGAGTATGCAGCCGTAAAATACGACATGCTGATGCCTGTACCCGAAAACTGCTCCATGATCGAGGCGGCGGCGATCCCCGAAGCCTTTGCTACAGCATATCTTAACCTGTTTGTTGAGGGCAATATCAAGGCCGGGGATACCCTGCTGATGAATGCCGGTGCCAGCGGTCTGGCCAGCGTGATCATTCCCATGGCCAAGGCCTTCGGTATCCGGGTTATCACCACGGTACTCAGTGATGAGATTGGGGAAAGCATCCGGCATCTGCATGCGGACCGGGTAGTAGTTACCGCAAAGGAGGATATCTCTCTGGTTCTGAAGGAAGAGTTGGAGGCCGGACATCCTGTAGATGTGGCCATCGACTGTCTGGGCGGTGAGATTATGGGCAAGTGCATTCACTATCTAAAGCACGGCGCCCGATGGATCATGATCGCGGCCCTCGCCGGCCAGTACACCCAGATTGATCTGAAGAACATCTATGTCCGGAATGTGCGGATCATCGGCTCTACCCTGCGGTCCCGTACGCCGGAGATGAAGGCGCGGATTCTGGCAAGCCTGGTACGGGATGTGTGGCCCAAAGTAACAACCGGTGAGGTCAAACCCACGATCTACCGGGTCCTTCCCATCCAGGAAGCAGAAAAAGCCCACGAACTGCTCTATCAAGGCAAAAATGTTGGCAAGGTTGTTCTGTCTGTTTGTGAATAATCAAAAAAGATCGTCTCATACAGTGTTTCCGCCGGCAAGTCCAGCAGCATCTGCTGGACCTGCCCAAAGGCTACAGCGCTTTCCCATCTAGGTCATTACCAGGTAGGTTTCATTGATATGCCCGCACCCATACCGGCCACAGGATACCGCAGCAGAACCCACACCAAAGTTGTTCAGCACCCGGACACGCAACTCGTTTATTTTCTAAAAAACTCCTCATAAATGTACCTGGCATACAAACCGCTCATTTCAATCGTTTTCATCTTATAGCGAATTACCAGGAAATGCAATACTACACCCCCAAGAGTGCAGAAATGTATAAATTTTATCGTCTTTTATATAAATAAACTTAATTTGTGTACAGGAAGCACCATAAAGGTTTTTCGGAATCAGACGAGGCAGCACCTCTTTCGTAGCGTTTGCAACAGCGGAACTGTGGAAAAATGTCAAAAACAGCGCACTGACTCTGAGGGGCACAATTTTGTCTCTACCCCAACTATTGACATAGAACCTGAATTTTTTAGGGCTGTCTCACTTTTTGTGAGACAGCCCCTTTTCTGCACATCAGTGCTTTGCTGGCGATCGATATAAAAAACTTCAGAATCGCAATATGACAGCAGGCATCATTCGTCCTGCCAGAGAACCTTCCAATCCTTAGGCGGCTCACCAAGATCGGGAACATCCAGGGTCACACCGCCCTGAAGGGCGGACTGATGGGCCAGAAGGCCGGGAATATTGTACCGGGCCACCTCCCAGATATTGGTTGGAGACAGCTTTCCGGTTTCCACAGCACGGCAGAAATCGTCAATCAGGAACTGGTGGGTGCCATTATGGCCGTTTTCCAGAGCCTTATATTCCTCGGGCAGGCGGTCCACCGGCTGCACAGGGGAAGTCTCCACAGAGGCGGCCTGGCCGATCACATCCGGAATGGGAACATTCACCAGCAAGCCGCCGCTGTTGGCAATGGCCTGAATGGCCAGAGGATAGTCCATGGAGATCAGCTTTGCCACATTTGCCGGCTGCAGTTCATTGGTCACATCCTTCATGATCACCGCACCGGGATTCTCCGGATCCCAGGTGGCAAGATGGTGGTGGGCAACAGAAAACTCATAGCCACCGTCTGTACCATAGAACTGGGAAATATAGGTCTCAGGGGCACGCCAGCCCAGGCAGCGGTTTTCACTGACACGGGCAATACCGCCGTTGGACAGTTCCAGCATCATGGCCGTGTTGGAGAAGGGATTGTTGTAGAGATTCTGACCCTCGGTGCCGTAAATATCCGTTCGGGGACTGCCCCTGTAGCCAAAGGCCACTACCTTTTTGGCATAAACGCCGGGCATGGAACTGAGGATCATGGAAGTGGAATGGGTTGGATAGAACATGGGCGGAATGCCGGCATACTGCTTCCAATCCTCTCCGCCGGAGCTGCGGAAGCTCTGCTCCATGTTACGGATATCGTGATTGTACTGAGACTCGGCGTAGACAAATTTGCCGAAGGTACCCTTGGCAAACTCCCGGCGGCAGAAGCAGGTAGCCGCGCGGTAGTAGCCGGTTTCACCCATGGAGTAGGTCAGGCCGGTCTCCCGAACCAAACGCTCGATCTCAAAAATATCCTCAATATCCGTAGCACAGGGCACAGAACTGTACACATGCTTTCCAGCCTTCAGAGACTGGATCGCCATAGGGCCGTGCTGGGTACGGGTGGTGAAAATACCGATGGCATTAATGTCGCTCCGGCTCAGCGCTTCCTCGTAAGAATCAATGACCTTTACGCCAAAGCGCTGGGCGTACTCCTCTGCCCGTTCCCGGCGCAGATCGCAGACATATACTTCCTCCACAAAGGGATGGGCTTTGAAGAGGGGAACAAAAAACTGGCAGAACCGGCCGCAGCCGATCAGGGCGATTTTAATTTTCTCCTTCATGTTGCTCCTCCTTAAAAATCCAGCTTACCGCATGTTCTCCGGTAACAAACTGCTCTGTACTCAGCTTCCAGTCCTCTTTCTCCCGGAACTTCCGGTTAAAGGACTTACCCAGCAAGCCCTTTTCCTCCAGGTGGATGTAGCAGGCCCGGTCACAGGCCCTTCCGCAGATGGAGGTACGGTAAAAATGCTTTGCCGGAGGATAGAAATAGATATTTTCCAGAATGGTTTTCGCTTCCTCGTCGGTAAATTCCGCGGTGCCGTTGATAATATCCATCCGGTTTTCAAAGTCAGAGAAAGCCTCCGGGGGCATGAAGGGGTTCTTCTCGCCATTGGCACCGTTATAGTAAACGGCACAGCGCCAGGGATTCATTTCTCCGTTTTCCTTGATAGCACGGCCGGGGCAGGCTTTGATGCACTCCCCACAGTTGTCACAGAGTGTTTCCGTTACCAAGGGCGTCGCCGGTAGCTCCGCGTCAGTGAGGATAAAGCAGAAGCGGATAAAGGGACCGTAATCCTTGTTCAGCAGAGAACCGATCATGCTCTTTTCGCCCAGACCGCACTGAACAGCGCAGTTCAGGAAATCCAACTGGTTTTCCGCGGTTACGCCCCGGTGGATATCCGTGAAGTCCACTTCGGGGTTGGTGGAATTTTCCTCAGCCATGATCAGCTGATTTCTTCTCTGGGGAACGGCTTCAAAGCCTTCCTCCTCCAAAAGATTGCTTACATTGATCAGTGCCAGGGGCATGACCGTTTCTTCCAGATTCTCTACACCCATGGTGGTGTACTGGTAGTATGTAGTGCCTTCCTCAACGCCCCGGTAAATGCCACGCAGGACACGGAAGCCCAGACCGATAACGGTTTTTGTTTCCGGGAAGATCCGGAATACCGGATCGTTTTCTGCAAAGCGGGACGCGGGCGCAAAGCCCACGATGTCCGCGTCATAGCGCTTGGCGCATTCAATGATTTTCTCGATCACAGCTTTCCAGCCTCCTTCAAATGACGGTAGCACACGGTCTCACAGGCCTTGCCGCAGAGGCAGGGCATATAGCCGAAGTGGGTAGCCGGCAGGAACTTCAGCCGGTCGTAAATTTCCTGAGCAGATTCCTTGTCGAACCGCTTTTCACCCCGGAGGATCTGTTCCCGCTCCGGATGATCCTTCAGCGTATTCTCATCGGCAAAGGGATTGCTTTCGTGAGCGCCCCGGTAGTAAACACTGCACTGCCAGCTGTCTACACCATTTTCGCTGATGGCCTTGCCGGGGCAGGCATTCAGACACTTGCCGCAGCCGTCGCAAAGGTTGCCCGCAAAGGGGGTGTCGGTTTCCAGGGGCATATCGGTAATGATGTAGAAAAACCGCATGTAGGGGCCGTACTTGGGCACCAGGACCTTGCCATGCATGCCCGGCGCGCCCAGACCGCAGACCACCGCCGCCTTGTTGAAATCCAGCACCACATCGGGAACCGGCTTTCCGGGGGCTACGGCAGAGGCAAACTGCAGCTCATAGACCTGCTTGACTTCCGGATTGGTGGACTTGTCGCCCTGGATCTTAAAGCCGGGAACGGTTCGCTGCAGGCAGGCATCGTAGCCCTCATTTTCGATCAGCGCGCCCATCTTCAGCAGGAAGATCTCCGCAAAGCTTTCGTCGATATACTTCACGCCCAGATTGGTGTAGTTATAGAACTGGCTTTTCCGCTCCATGGCGTTATACAGGCCTCTGGGCACTTTTACACCGAAGCCGATAATGGTCTTTGCGTTTGGCAGGATCGCAAAGGGATTCCTCTGGGCCGGCTCATTGCGCATCAGCTCCACATCACCGATGCCGCAGATAGAAGCGCCCAGTTCCAGGGCCTTCTGTTTGATAAATTCCGCTGTCATATGCTTTCGTACCTCCTTTACCGGTCCATCTTCCAGGCCTTGCCTGTACGCAGAGGCTCCTGGAACCGGTCGGCCATGCAGCCGCCCTTCTTTTCCAGCATGCTCACGCAGCCACGGATACAGCCGCCGCATTTTGCCATGTTGTAGCCCACCCAACTGGGGAAATACTTCTCCAGCGCGGTGTAGACCTTCATGACTTCCTTCTCATTCGCCTTGTCGGTGACACCTTCCAGAAGATCCAGTGAACCGTTTTCATTCTTGTCAAAGACTTCCTTGGGGACGAAGGGATTGAAATAACGGCCGCCGTGGGTATAGAAGGCATAGCACCGCCACATATCGATGTCGCCCCATTCGCATATCTTGCCCGCCAGGTCCACACGGACAGTCTTGCCGGACTTGATGGAGGGGATGCAGCCGCCGGGGCACTCCCGGACACAGGCGCCGCACTTACGGCACAGAGGCTCGCCGCTGTACATCTCGTCATATTCCAGTTCCGCGTCTGTGAAAATGAAAGCCACACGCTGCAAGGGACCGAATTCCGGGGTCAGCAGCATTTTGCTCCAACCGATCTCGCCCAGGCCGCAGGCCACTGCAGCCAGACGGAACTGGAACTGCAGATCCGGGGGTACTTTATCGGGACTCACTTCACGGGTATACTGAACACTTCTGTGGTGGGCAGTCTTGCCCTTGGCGTGCTTACTGATCTCGATCTGCTCCTCAGGAGAGAGGGTGTTTCCGGGCGTTCCGTCCATGTCGGAAACCACGCCACGGGCACCGGTGTTGCGGTATACCACCGCTTCATAGCCTGCGTCCTCAATGACCTTGCCCACATGGTACAAAACCGCAGGCGCATAGATCTCGTTGATGCCGCCGTAGGCCATGGAGGGGTACTGGTAGAACTGCGTACCCTCTTCAATGCCCCGCTGCACACCCCGGGGGATCCGGAACGCAAAAGCAATACAGCTCTTGGCATTGGGGAACAGGTACTGGGGATTCATCTCCGGCGGCGCTCCGTCAAACCGGGACATAGGGCCGATGCCGCACTTGTCCGCGCCCGCCTCATAGGCGGCTTTTTTGATCATTTCACTTGTCAGCATAATCTTCCTCCAACATCATTATCTGGTCTAGTTTCACGAATGCTTCTTCAAAATTCCCGTAAATTAGTTTTTCATCCCGTATTTCCCGGGAAATGCGCCGGTTTTCCAGCAGCCAGGGATAGAACAGCGCCGTGTGGTTGGGCTCCAGCAGGTCCAGAATGCTGCCGCTGTAGCTGCCGTCCTCTATGTAGGCTTTCAACACCCGGCTGGGATTGCTGTTGACACGGGTGGCAAGCTTCATCATGGGAAACAGTTCTTCATAGAGGGCAATATCCTCGGGACGGATAAAGCTGGTTTGTTCCAGTAGGGCCAGGGCGTTTTCCGGCCTGCTTAGATACTCGGCGCAAATGCCCTGAAAGGCGTAACCGTTGTCCATGGCAGAGATCTCCGATTCGTGGGACACCAGGTTATCATGGAACACATGGGCCGAGCAATGGTTCAGACAGCCGCCGTTTGCCAGGGCGTAAAGCTTCTTCCCTGCCCCGTCACACCAGTCCTTCAACTCCCGGATCTTTCCAAAGTCCCGGTTGTACTCCCGCTGGATATAGAAGCTGTCGAAATACTGCCCCACATAGTCCATGCCGTAAACAGTGCCGATACCCATATTCACCGAAGCCCGGACCTCCAGCTCCGGGAAGTTCTCTTTGATGAATTTACCGATCAAGGGTGATGTGGTGGTGATACTCTCCAGACCCATGTGGGTACCGATATAGTCCACCGTCTCCCCCACCTTTTGGAAAAAGGCCCGGGATTGGCTGTCCTTGCCATAGCAGGTGGCATTGAACAGCAGATTGAACCGCAGTCCCTGACCGGCAAGCCAAGTCAGGTCCTCCTCCTGCCGCCGCTGGGCCTCCCAGGGAGTCAGCCCGGTTTTCCGAAGCTGACTGTTGCGGCCATTGGGAAAGTCCCCCCAGGAGAAATATACCTCCCGGATACTTTCCCTGCACCGGGCAATATATTCCAGAAAGTCCCGGTCATTACATAGCTGATAGCCCACGGAATATTTCATAGGGTTCCTCCAAATAAAGCGTTTCGGTATTCTGCGCCGAAACATCGTTGTTTTCCGTAACAAACACAAGGGCATCCTCCGTTACCGCCAGATAATGCCAGGTCCCGGCTTCCACACAGGCTTCCTCGCCGGAAACCAATTCCGTAATTCGCCGGTTATCTCCATCCGGGTCCATGGTCAGAAGAGTCGCGGAGCCCCGCAGGAGGACGAAAACCTCCGGAGAGGTCAGGTGGCGCTTCATCACATTCACCTTGCCGTAGGTGTACTGCGCGGCATGGGTGATCCAGGCACACAAAAACCGGTCTGTACGCAGAGCCGGTCGAAAACCGTTACCTCCAGAGTTTTGTTTCTCTGTCAAAGCAGATTCCTCCAGTTCTGTTTTCTGTCTTGATAATATAACAAATTAGCTGTATAATGTATGACAAAGTAAAGCCAAAATATAACGAAACAAAGGTGTTCTCCATGGAACTGACAAATTTGAATCCTCATATCCGTTATGCCGCCATTCACGAAAAATACCGCCACAGGCCCTTTGACAGCATCTGCTACGACTGCCGCCTTTTTTTCTTCCGGGAAGGCACTGGAAGCGTTACGGCTGCGGGGACCCGGTATCCTTTCAGTAAGGGAACCGTGCTGTATTTCCCCCCGGGGACCCGGTACCGTTTCTCCCTGACCAAGGATGAACCGGGGTTTTCGCTGGTGGTAATCAACTTTGACCCCGTCAGTGATTTCAGCGCCCTCAGCGTTTCTCTGGGTACCGCCACAGCGGACAATTTTGATCCTGCCCGGCTGATGGGCTATCCCCTGCCAGAGCCTCTTTCTCAAATTCTGTACCGGGAACTGCCTGAGCTGGATACACTGCTTCACCGCATCACCGATGCCTTTCTGGATGCCGGAGCCTATTACCGGGAAACCGCCTCCGCACTTATGAAACTGGCCCTGTTGGAGCTTCTGCAAAAAGGCCACCGGGACCCGGATACACAGCACGCCCAGCCGGTTCTGGAATATGTCCATGTCCATTACGCCGACCCGGAGCTAACCAACGGCGCCATTGCCGCAGCTTTCAACTACCACCCCTATTATCTGAGCCAGCTCGTCAAGCAGGCCACCGGCCGGACCCTTCACCAGTACATTCTGTCTTATCGGCTTCGGATGGCCCGTCAGCTTTTGATCACCACAGATCTTCCGGTCTCCACTGTGGCATGGAAAACAGGCTTTCAGTCCACCGCCTATTTCGTCAAGCTCTTCAAGCGGGAGCTGGGCATCACCCCCGGCACCTGCCGGAAAAACCATGCACATATTCTATTTTAAAAATCAGAGGCAGCGCCAACGGCGCTGCCTCCTTTATTCATTCCGGTTGTTCGTATGGGCCCAGTTCCAGCATTGCCGGTACCCGGTAATCCGGCAGGTTATCCCGATAGGTCAGCACTTCCCGGATAGCCTGTAGATACTGGAATCCGTTTTCCAGGCAGGGTGCCACATAGTGCCCCTCAGACCATTCATTCCAGGCATCGATAATCAGAATTTTCCTTCCGATCGCGTTTTCAGGAAGCCCGTCTACCAGGGTCTTTACCTGCATCAACAGTTCTTTGTATTCCATTGGCGACAGCCGGAACTGCATGATGGGTCCTCTGGGATTGACACCCAACACCGGAAACCAAGGCCGGGAATCCCGCATAGCCGACGCTGTGAACATGGAAAAATACGGATCAAACCCAATTCTATCCCGGATTTTCCCCAGTTGTTCTTCCACAACCAGCTTTGGGTCCAGCATCAGCGTTTCCAGGTAGGTTTCATACTGCTGCGCCGTCAAGTCCTCAATAGCTACCTGCTGACAGTACTGGAAGATCGAATCTACCCCCATCTCCCGAACCGCCTCAATAGGCTGGTGCCACTGATTGCGTTCGTGGATCGCCTTATTGCTGTGGGTCACGGAAATGTGGATTCCGGGAAAGCCGTGTTTTTCTATTTCCCGGCGAATCAACTGCAGCATCTGGCCTAGCTTCTCCTCAGAGCCCAGCAAGTTCAGCAGATTTCTCAGGCCATAGATATAGAGTACCGGCTTTCCGTCTATGGTCAGATACTGGGGATCGGAAAAATAATGCTCCACCCAGAAAGGAATCAGATTTTCGGTCAGATCCGTCAAATCCTGGATCGTACCCCAGTCGCACTCCCACATGATGGCAAATTTCATGTATTTCTTAAAACGGCAATGAAAATAGGCCTCATGTATGGCGTGCCCCAGACGCAGATCCTCCAGGTTGATCTTGTGACCTACATTCTCCCGCTTGCGGTACCAGCAGTAGATAAAACAGCCGATACCGTGCTCCACAGCCCATTTGATCTCCCAGTCGCAGATCTCCGGATCTTCTTCCCTATAGTAGCCTAAAAGGGGGGTACGCTCCGGATAGTCTGCCAGATCTCCAAAGCCGTTGTGGATGTCGGTGCCGCCTTTTTTCCATCCCGGATAGTAGTGGCATGCGATCAGCCTGTCCGTTTTTACCGGCTGCGGCTCCGGAATGTAGGGATACAGTTTGGCAGTTCTCATATATGTGCCTCCTATTTGACAATGACAGATTCGATTCCCAGTATATCTCCGATCTTCTTCAAGGTATTGGCATGGTGGCCAACGCCCAAGGCGTAATGATGGGTCGGCCCTTCCATGACCCACTTCTTGATGAATTCTCTTGTGGTAGGTTCAAAGAATCCCCGGGTGTTGGTGTTTCCGGTAGGCGGAATGGAGCCTTTCTTGGAATACCCCTCGCCGATGACGAATTTGAAACCGCCGGAAGCATTCTGCGTAATGCCCAGCATGGTAATGGGACCTTCCTTGATCTTGAATTCCACGGAAGCGCCCTGGCCGGGCTTACCGTGATATTTGATCAGGCTTCTCAGCACAGGCTTGCCCTGAGCGATCTTGATATGATGGGGGCCATCGTGGCCCACCAGAATGAAGTCCTCGTTGAAATCAAAGGGATGGAACTCCGCGAAGCTGCCTCCGATGTCCAGCCGGTCCATGATCAGCATGGCGATACAGGTCTTAATATCAAATTCGCCGCACATGGGAATCCCCTGGGCGTTAAGGATGGAATTGCCTACAATGAAGGAAGTGGCAACCTTTCTTTGGATACTGTCCGGGCTGCCTTCATAGTAATAGGCCAGGCCGGTAAGGTTGTACTTCTCCACCAATTTATCCAGTGCCACAGCGCTGCGGGCCGCCTGACGCAGATCCTCCGGTGTCAGCTTCCGGGTAACAGGATCGGAAACCGGAACGGGCGTATCAAACTCCTGCAAAATCAACGCTTCCTTTTCAGCGATTTCCGCCTCGGTCACTGTGTCATAAAGCCGAACCACATCCTCGATCTCCAGCAGCGGCACATGCAGGCCAAAGGCAGCGGAAACGGCTGTGGGGTCAGCGTGCATATCGTACATAGATTCCAGCACATGGCCCATAAGACCGATTCTGGCGCCATGCAGATCATGGAGGACCTTGGCAATGTCGCACCACCGGGCCACTTCCGCCATGGCTTCCTCATCCCCATACAGATGGCCGATGACCACATCCGCTACCTTTTTTCCCATACGGATGGCAACGCCTGTGAACTCAGGTACGGAGCAGATATTGTCATTTTCCAGCTGCATAAAGGTATTGGCCTGGGTGTAATCCAAACCCTTTCTGGGCTGCAGCGCTATCAGCACCATAGGCACATTGGCCTCCCGGATAATGGGGGCAAATACTGATGATGTGGCGTAGGTAACCATATTGCAAAACAGCACATCCACGCAGGCAGCTTTGATCCGGCTGAGCGTATCATATGCCTTTTCGCTGCTGTCCACCATACCGAAATCCACAACTTCCACATCCTGCTGTTCTACCATTTCGCAGAATTCTCTGTGGTAGCTCAGGATATTGTCCTCCAGTCCCGAAAATTGTTCCCAGTAGGTAGCATGGGCCACGGCAAAAATACCGATTCTCGCGGTTCTTTTCTTCTTTCTTTGAATCATGAAAGGCCACTCCAATCAAAAGTTTTTCTTTATTTTATCTTGGTGGTGTGGTACAATCAACGGAGAAAACCTAGGAGGATTCGTATAAAACACAGATACAGGAGGTGCTGTCATGCAGTTACGGCAGTTGGAACCGTTTGTCCGTTACGCCAGAACCAATGAACGGAATATTATGCATGGACCTTTGGCGGCGGCGGATCACCGGATCTTTTATTGCAGCAGCGGAACCGGGCAGGTAGAAGTAGACGGAAAAAGTTATGCCTTTACCGGCGGTACTGTGATCTACATCCCCGCAGGTGTCTCCTACCGCTTTCTGTTCGGTGATGACATCCCTGCTTTCGCCGGATGCAATTTTGATTTTTTTCAGCAGCATTCCCATTTGCAAACGCCCATCCCCCCTTGTCCCAGCAACCGTCTTCACAAGGAAGATGTGCTGGAAAAAGAGATTACCACTTGCAGTGACGGAGAAATGTCTGTTTTTTCCAGATATCTGTACGCGGAAAATGTGAAGTTTCTAGAGAAAACCTTCACGGAAATCGCATGGGAGTACCGGACCCACAGCCTCTATTACGATATTCGCTGCAGCACACTGCTCAAAGACATTCTGATACAGCTCGCCCGTATGACCGCCGCGAACAAGCAGGGAATTTCTCTGGAAAAGGCTGACCGCATTCTCCAATACATCCATACCCACTACGCGCAGTCTCTCACAAACCGGGACCTGGCCGAACTGTTTCATTACAACGAAAATTATATCAGCACACTGGTCCTCAAATACACAGGTCTGACACTGCACCGGTATGTACTGAACTACAAAATGCATGTAGCGGTGGATTTGTTCCAGACCACCGATCTGTCCGTAGGTGAGGTAGCCCAAGAGGTCGGCATGCCCGACTTGAAGCATTTTTCCAAGTGCTTCAAAAACATTATTGGCTATCCCCCGTCCCGGTTTAAGCAGAACCGGTACAGGTGAGAAAAACGCATAGAAAAGCAGTCGGTTTGCGCTTTAGGCAAACCGGCTGCTTGTTCTTATCTAGGTGTTAGCATTCCCCGCTATCCAATGCAGAGAACAGAAAGTCAAAGCCCACATCACTGTCGGAAAGGGTATGTCCGCCCTCCCAAAGATCAAATTGAAAATGGTCTGCTTTTCCAAAGGCCGCAAAATAGTCCCCTACCCGTTCCACTTCCGGAAGCGCTGACTCGTAGCGGAATACCTCATCCTGCTTGCCGACCTGTACAAACAGCTTTCGGGGGGCGCAGAGAGCCGCCACCTCCGCATCCTGGAACAGCAGCGCAGAGTCCTTATAACACCAAGTGGTGAGAGGATACACATCCCGGTCATTGAACACCGCCACGCAGTATCCGGCCTTGATCCGGGTATCCGCTGCCATGGTATTCAGCGTAAAGTAGCCGCCGTAGGAGCAGCCCATCATACCGATCCGCTCCGGGTCAATTTCCGGAAGGGCGCAGGCATAATCCAGACACCTGCGGATACCGGAGATTTCCAAAGCTGTCAGGCTGCTGCCGAATCGCTTTAAAGCAATGTCCATCTCCAACCGATCATAGGGTATGGGATGGCAACGCAAGGTTTCTGCCTCTTCCTTGGACCAAACCACGATCTGGGGGGCCAGCACCGCCGCGCCCCGTTCCAGCGCCCGCTGGACCATGTGGTTATAGCTGTTTTTTCCGAGAAAATCGCTGCAAAGTTCCGGCGTTCCTCCACCACCGTGCTGGGCGATCACCAGGGGCATGGGCTTTTTGCCCGCGTGGGGCAGAAGCAAGAGCGCATAGAAGGGAATCTCCTCCGTCACCCATACCGTCAACCGGAAAATCCGGCAGACTTGATCCTCTGCTACATACAGGCACTTTACTTCCTTTCCGGGATCTTTTTCAAACAGTTCCAGGCCTATCATTTTCCGGTAAGCGGCCCGGTAGTTTTCCAAGTTTTCCGGCAGTGCCTCCGGAGGCATCCATTCCCGCCGCCGGTCCTTACATTCCTGATTGAACCTGCGAATATAGTCGGCAATTCCCTGAACATAGTTCTGCCGGTAAGCATCACCGGCACTCGGCGTATCTTCCCAAAGCTGTTTTCCTTTGTATTCCATATCTGTACCTCACAAATTTTATTTTGTATTTCTCTGGCTCACATACCCAAATAGCCGGCAGCGATACCAGCTAATGGGGAAAGCTTCCTCAAAACAAAAGTCCCGGGTATCCGCGCCCTGGGTATCTCTGACAAGAATATCCCAGACGGAATTGCGGCCGTAACCGCCGCTGGTCATAAAAACAGAAAGGTCTGAATTCTGATTGCAGTACAGTGGCACACCACGGCCGCCGATACCAGAATATATGCCAAAGCATTCTGCCCGGGCACCGCCCACATTTTCCACTGCCGTGGTTCCGCCGCGGTCCTCCCAGGATTCTGTTTTCATGCCAAGAATCCAGAGGTCAGATCCCTCATTGCGGATCTGGATGTCACCCCGCTCCGGGTTGATATTTTTTGCCCAAACCCGTTGTCCATAGAAAGCGAAAGGAGGCACTGTACAGTAGTCACCGCCGCCCATGGTGCAGGCGCAGTTTTCAATGAACACCCTGCTTCCTGACACTGTGTTGAAATACATTCCGGCGCATTGGGTATGCAGGTCCTTCATCACCAGGTCTCTCCGGCAGGCATGCTCCACAAACCGGAAGTATCCAAAGAATTTTTCCCAGGTGAATACCTGCCGGAGTGTCAGCGGCTCCGGGCTGTCCTGGCAGAGCTTGAGGAAGCCGGTATTTCTGGCATTACGCAGATTGGGTCCGGCGTAAAAATCACAGAACATAAAGTCAATCAGCCGAACAGAGGCCGGAACGGTCACAGGTCCATCCACCAGATAGTGTCCCGTTCCAAAGAAAACATAGGGTTTCCCACTGTTCAAAGCCGCTTGGATGGCTTCGGTAGAATCTGTCAAACCGTCGCCCACAGCGCCGTAATCGTCTACACAGCCCCAGTGCTCCCGGTCCATGACCAGGTCCTCTTCCGGGGTCTCCTCCACCGGCAGATGCAGGCTGAGCTTTCCCCCATGGAAAGCGCCAAAGGGCTTTTCAACAGTAGTGAATTCTGCTATATAGGAATCAAAGTGATTGCATTGCGCCCCTTGGATCAGTGGATACCGGTAGCCCTGCGTTTGCACATTTCTTATGTAAGCTTCTCCTGCGGCGATCACAACACCCTTCTGCATGTTATGTCCGCCCAAGAGCTTTCCATCCAGCAGGGCCACCATGGAGCGGGAACCCTCTGCCCGGAACGCGTTGACAGGTGTACGGGTATTCAGCTTCCAGACAGACACATTGGAATCCCGAACCAGAAAGGCCGTGGTCCTCTGATTTTCCAGGATAATATTTTCGCAGCTGATGGGCCGGTCCACGCCTTCCACCTGGATGCCGTATTCAAATCCGTGAACGGTCACATTTTTAACAAATGCCTCCATATTTCCCGCCAGCAGAAGACCGCAGGCACCCCGGCCTTCCGGGTCAGCGCTCCTGATGCGCACATTTCGGACCGCTCCGGAATTGCTGCTGTAGAAATGCAGGCCAACAGCGCCAGGATTTCCTACACCGCAGTCAATGGTAATATCTGCAATGCTGTTGGTTTGCGCAATATTGGATTTTTCCATTCTGGTATAGGATACAATGGGCTTTCGATCTCCAAAGCCGAAGCCCGGGCAATGGTCCATCAAACGGATCACTGTGTTTTCGGCGCTTTCTCCATGAATATAGATCTGCCGGTTGATCTCCATTGTGGGATTTCCGCTCAAAATATTTTTTAAGTTTTCCAGGCTGTGGGAAATGGTATCACTGACCAGATAGGTTCCATTTGGGAAATAGAGAATTTTAGCCGGTTCCAGTTCCTCCGGGAAAATAACACTGGGTACACCGTTTCTCTTCTTGATTTCGAAACTGATGGTATAGTTGGGATCGCCGCTGGCATTGAGCTTATCCAGAGCACGCTGAATCCCATCAATGTTGGGAGAAAGCACATCGTTGATGGCCCTGCGCAGTGCGGCAGTACAATCGGTCCGGCCGGTGTTGTCACAATAATAGGGCGCCTGGGTGACATTGATCACCGCTTTTGTGTTAGAGGGGTATTTCATAAGGAATTTGTCTCCTTTGTCAGAGATCCCAACCTATTTCCAGATAAGATTGGTCCAAAAGCACCGTATTGCGGGCAATGCGGGTTTCCTCCAAGGTCGCCCAGTGGCCTTTTATATTGGCATGGGGGACATAAACACCGCCGTCAGATGCGATATCCACCCGAAGCCTGCCGCCCCGGTTCATCGTAAAACCTACCGGCGGCAGTTCCAGATCAATGACCGCAACAACTCCGGCACAGTAATCGTCACAAATGTGGCTCAATGCTGTGATCGTTTCTGTCAGATTATAGGCGTTGCCATCCTCCACGAAATATACCCGGGCAAAGAAGGCTGTATCCCGGCAGTCGGACCGGACCGCCATATGCCAGCGCATCTTTCCAAAGAAGTTTTTCGTTTCCGGGAAAGGCTCAGACAGGAAAGAAACAACCCCTTCCACAGTCCCAGGCTCCGCTGCGCGATAGATATTTTCATAGCGGAAGCAATTAGTCCGCTTTTCCGGGTCATAGGTATAGGTTATGGAAGCTCCCGGATTTGCCGGCAGGCCACCCAGCTTTCCTTCTTCTCCAAACCAGTAGCGCTCCCCTGTGCAGTGCACCGGGAGAGTGGATGCCTGCTTCCAGCAGGCTTCTCCAATGGCGTAATACCGGATCTGTCCCAGATTGCCGTAGGGATATGGCCCATTTCCACCATCACGCAGGCGGTCACACCAGGCCACCGCCCAGTCCTCGGGAAGATTCCCATTCTCCAGAGGATATTGGGCATCCTTTGAAACAGATGTAGCGTGGCCCCATGGGCCTACAAGGAAAGCAGACTGGGTACGGGTGTGATCCGGCAGCCGCTCCCACATGGAGAACATTCCCTCCAGGTAAAAGTCATACCACCCCTCTGCAAAGAGGACAGGAATCTGAAGATTTTCAACGGCATGCGTCCTGGGGTCATTTTCCCAGAAGTCATCGTACCGGTCGTGCATCAGCAGATCGGTGTAAGGCGGATAGTCCTGGCCCAATGCCCGCTTCATAATATCCCGGTAGGGCCGGACCAGAACATTTTCGCGTTTCGGTTCCGGAAATTGGCGGCTGAGCATACGAAGCCACCAATCGAAATTACAAAAATGATAGCAGCAGCCATTTCGGTAATTCCGGAAATACATCCGGTCCGTCTGGATGCTCAGCACCGCGCCCTTCACATCCGGCTGCGGCACATCCAGATAACACAGATGCACCGTAGATGAATAGCTGCCCCCGTAGAGAAATATCTCACCATTATAATGGTCCATATGACGGATATGCTCCAAGGTATCCAAACCGTCTTGGCGTTCCATGTAGGGAACGCAAACACCTTCGCTGTCTCCCCGTCCACGGCAGTGCTGCTGCACCAGGCAATAGCCCCGGCTGATAAAAGGCTGAAGATCCGGAGTAATTTCCCCATAGGGTATCCCGTCGTGGGCTGGCTCGTATGGCGTACGGCTAAAGACCGTGGGGCCTTTGACGATGCCTGAGGGAACGGTGATACGGGTATACAGCTTTACGCCGTCACCCATAGGCAGGAGGCACTCCGTGACAGTGTAACCGTCATATTGGGTATTGACGAAATTCATTGCCTACACCTCTGCAACCGTAGTCCCTTTTTCCTGTTCCATGATCTGGAGATTCGGGCAATCCTCTGTAAAGAGAACATCCGGCATTTCCACACCTTGCGCGCCTGTTTGCAGTTGTTCAAATTGGACCTGGGAAGCGCCCTTGGCATAGACGAAGTAGGGAGCATCCTTCACCTTTTCGCAGCCACAGGTAGGCCGCAGATCGTGTTCATACCGGGGCCAATCCGTTTTCTTACACATTTCCAGTGTTACATCGTGGAATACGATATTCTGAATATGTTCAGAGGATGCTCCGTAAAGCAGGATTCCATTTTCTCCGCTGCAACGGATGTTTTCAAAGGTAACATCCCGAATGCAGCCCAGTTTCGTATCATTTTTTCTCGGCAGAGCCGTAACAGCGACCGGTTCTCCGCTGCCCCACCAATGCTCCGGGGAGAATCGACGGGTTTCGATGGTGATGTTGCGGAAAAGCACATTCTCGATACTGCCGGAATCCCGCAGCTGCAAAGAAATACCCCGGTTGGTTCCCGTTACTGTACAGTTTTCCACCCGTATGTTACGGAACAGTCCCTCGCTTTCCGTGCCGATCTTGAGTGCAGCACTGGTGGATTTTAAAGAACAGTTCTCGATCACAACATCCTCGCAAGGGCCATACTGCACAGCGCTTGCCGTGTTTTTCAGAACGATACAGTCGTCTGCACATTCTATATCACAGTCGATGACCCGCACGCGGCTGCAATGGTCCGGGTCAATGCCGTCACTGCTGCCCATACGCAGATTGTTTCGGATGCGAATGCTGTTAATCAGCACATCACGGCAGCCCACCATATGTACCGTCCAGAACGCACTGTTCTGGAGGGTCACTTCATGGAGGGTCAAATTGGAGACATCCTCCAGATACAAAAGCGGCATTCTGGGATAAAAGGCACCGTCAATATGCCAGCGGGTGACCGTACCGTAAAAAATGGATTCGTTGCCGTCGATGCAGCCTCTACCGGTAATGGAAACATTCTGGCATCCTTTTGCGTAGAGGAAATAGAACACCGGCTTTCCGCTGTAATCGCTGTTGGCATAGGAGGGTCTTCCATCCCCATTGCCCACTGTGTCCATACCGCCGAAAAGGCAAAAGTCCGCAAGGGCATCGCTGGCTTTCAGCACCGCACCGGCTTCCAGGTGCAGCTCCACAAAGGACCGCAGTACCAGGCTGCCGCTTCGGAATGTATACCCGCCTGGAATTCTAACGCGTCCCCCTCCGTTTTCCGCGCACAGGTCAATGGCACGCTGAATGGCGCAGGTATCATTTTCTTTTCCGTCACCGGCCGCGCCGTAATCCAGCACACAATAATCGGAGACTGTCCCTCCCGGCGTTAAAGGATCTTTCATATCTGGCTTTTCCTTTCCTGCGCGTTATTGCTTCTTTTCACTCCGATATTCCATCGGTGTCATTTGGAATGTCTGCTTAAACAACCGGTTAAAGCTGGATACATCGTAGTAGCCTACTTCTTTGATGATTACACGGACATCCCAATCTGTTTCTGTCAGCAGCTTGCAGGCCTTCTCCATCCGAAGATGGTTCACATATTCCTTATAGGTCTTGTTAATCGCCTTTTTGATGATCCGACTGACGGAGCGTTCACTGATCGAGAAATGGTCTGCAACACTTCTCATACTGATCGCACTGTCACTGAATCTGGATTCAATATAATCCAATATTTGAAAGTCAGCTATATTCTTCTTCTCCATTTTTACAAACAACTGGGAGATCAGTCTGCCCAATTTTCGTTCGAACTCCGTTGAATCCAGATACATAAGTCTCATCAGATCCTCCATCTGGTCCGGAGAGACCTCCGTCTCACGGATCACATTGATGAGGGTATCCACCAGCTTGTACCGGACATAGACCTGCCGGGTCTCCTTTTGTGTTCCATCCATTAACTGGTGCAGAAGCTCCGATGCCCCTGCTCCGTCCCCACGGCAGAGGGCATCGTGGAATTGCTCCAGCATATCCTCGGTGGCATGGGAAATACTTCTGGACAGATGTGTCATCTGATCAAAGAAAAGGACGGTTTGTTCGGTAGTATCCTGCATTGCCTGGGTACGCAAAACAGAACGGGCCTCCTGCCGGGAGGAATAAAGCTGGGAAAGCTGCTCATAAATCAGTCCGCAGCTGACAGCCTGGCACCGGAATTCTTCTTCAAAAAGGAGCTCCAGCACATTCCTGGCAATCGCCAGCCGTTTCTGATGGTCGTCGTCCTTTTCCTGGAGAGCAAGTCCCAACACAAGGGAATATCCAACATCGTCCCGGACAATGCAGTAAAGAAGTACCTCGGGGATCCGGTCCAGACAAATACGGTTCTCATCCAGCCGTTCTTCCATAAGGAATTCCATCACGCAGTAATAGTCGCCCTCGCTGGACATATCGTAGCCCTCCATAAGCTTACCGATATCGATATTTTCCGGGGGAGGAGAACACAACAGCAGCCAGGACATCTGCCGTTTAGCCTCTGTCCGGAAAGTCTCAAGGTTATCGTGCTGGGTCTTCAGTTCGGAAAAATTCCGCTCCAGCACCGTTCGGATGATCTCGTATTCATCGGCCCTGGAGCCATCGGAAAGCTCGGGCCGCCCTCTGACAGCCAGTTGCCGGATCTCATTCAGGACCCGATAGCGATACCGTCCGTAAACCCAGATAAACAGGGAAAGACTCAAAACGGAGATCAGACCGATCACCACCATTTTGATTTCTTCCTCCAGCAGTTCCCCGATAAGAACACTGTTGTCCAGAGCCACTGTCAGCGTTATATCATAATACTCTGACTGGCTGACGACCAGCGTATGATTCTCGTCGACCTGCCCATTTTGGAGTTCCCGGATCAGCACCTCCTCATCCTCCACAGGATCTGTCAGCTCGCTGACATAGGTGACCACCTGGTCTCCCCAGGTCAGAAACGCCACGCCGTTGAGACCCCGTACTGCATTGCTGAGGATCTTATCCATTTGCGTACGGTCAAAGACAAAACCGATCCGTTTCTCCTCTACATACCGCGTCTCCGGATAGTAATACAGAAGAAGCAGATATTTTCTTCCGTGGTTTCCCTCCAGCACCGCGCTGTTAATAGTTTCCTGGCTTTCCATAACACGGTTCCATAGAACCAGGCTTTCCTCTGTCAGCGCCAGGGCCGATCCCGCAAACACATCGCGGGAATAGGTTCCCTTCACAGTTACCAGCTGTTGGGGAACATAGGTAAGGAAGATCTGAGGATCCAGATTCATTCGGTAACCATATATTCCCAGCCGTTCAATGCCAACCACCGTCTGGTATCCGTATCCCAGCATTTTCTCCCGGGACAAGGTGGAATCCATGCACATCTGGTCCGCCACCTGACGGCTCATGGATAACTCCGATTCTATCTCATAGAGTATATTTTCTATTTGGCTCTGGAGAACAGACCTGTTCCGTTCTTCCAGCATCCGAAATGTCTTATTTAAAAAGGAAGCAGCGATGATTACCACCAGAACAAAGGGAACGAAGCTGGCGATCATACTCCTGAAAAAAGCTCTTTTATTTCTAAACATACCCACACCGCTTATTACATTGTCAAAACCACACGGTTACTGAAAGACTTTCAGCCCTCTGGTTCTGCCGATTATCTCACTTCCTCCGGAAATGAAATGTGTTTGTCAAATATGCTGATGGATTCCAGCCGTCTCAGCAGCGCCCACTGTTCGCACTGCTTTATATTGAAGTTCCAATCCCTATCCGCCTGTTCGGGAGACAGGTACAGATAATTCTTCCAGATAAAGCAGCAGCAAACGGTATTCATCTGCACGAATCCAAGTCAGAGCCCCGCTCTGACTTGGATTGCGTATATCATAGATGATCCAAAAGCGTACCGCAGCCACAAAAGGCACGATGCCTTCTTACCGGGAAACACCCGTTGTCCATGGCTTTAAAATTTGTAAAACCGGACAGCTCCTCTTTGCGGTTCTTATTTCCACTTTTAGGATTTATGTCCGGTTTTTCCAAATGGGTTTTAGCATTTGTAATAGCACTACACCATATTTTCTTCGCAAAAAAGATTTTTATGCCCTGCCGCCAAGGCCCGCATAGTCTCTACAGACGGGCTTTGGAGTTCTTCCAGGCTGTAAGAAAGTCCCAGAGCCTCATATTTTCCTATACCGGTCCTGTGATAGGGCAGCAATTCCAACCGGCAGGGCTCAGCAAATTCCGCCGCCGCGCCAACCTGGGAATCATTGTATCCCGGCACCACCGGCATCCGAAACAGCAGTTTATCCGGGCAAGCCTCCTGCAAACGGCGGGCATTATCCAGAATTCTTTCATTGGAAACACCGGTACAGGTTTTGTGGATCTGGGGGTCTATAGCCTTCAGATCGTACAGGAACAGATCCACCAGGGGCAGCAGTCGTTCCATTGTCTCCCAGTGTACATTTCCCGCCGTTTCGATGGCTGTATGGATCCCAGCATCTTTGCACAGCCGGAGGATCTCCTCCAGAAATTCCGCCTGCAAAAGAGGTTCCCCTCCCGAAAAGGTAACTCCACCGCCGGAATGTTCGTAGAAAGGCATATCCTTTCTGATCTCATCCATAAGCGCCCCGGTGCTTATGGCGTATCCGGCAATTTCACGGGCACCATGGGCACACACCGGCATACATTTCCCACAGGCATCACATTGGGGGGTGAATGCCTTTTCGCAGACCGCCCGGCAGGCGCCGCAGCCCACACACTTGTGCAAATACAGCATTTTCTGGGGCTGAAACGCCTGACTTTCCGGATTGTGGCACCACAGGCAGCGCAGGTTGCAGCCCTTGAAAAACACTGTGGTCCGAATGCCCGGGCCGTCATGGATGGAAAACCGCTGGATATTGAGGATCACTCCGTTTTTCTGCTCCATGCTTACAGGCCCTGCTCCGTTCTTTGGATAATGTTCTCCTGCAGTTCCGGCGACAGCTTCACAAAATAGTCGCTGTAGCCGCCTACCCGGACGATCAGGTTTTCATGGGCCTCCGGATGAATCCGGGCATCCTGCAGTTCCTCCAGAGAAACCACATTGATGGAAAGCTGCTGGCCCTTTCCCGCAAAATAGGTCTTTGCCAGAGCGATCATGGCCTTCTTACCTACTTCGGTAGCAAAGAGGCTCTTGCTGAATTTCATTTGGAGCACATTGCCGCTCTTGGCCAGGGACTGGTCAGCAGACAGCACGGAATTGATCAGGGCTGTGGGTCCGTTCCGGTCGCAGCCGGGTACAGCACCGATGCTGTCAGCAAGGATGGTACTCTGGCGTGTCTTGCCGTTGGGCAGAGCGCCGATCTTCACAGCAAAGGTAGCCGTACGGTTGAAGGTGCTGCAGCCAGCTCCATAGAAACCGCCGCGGACGGTTTTCTTTGTCAGCAGATAACCGTAGAAATGCTCCACGACCTCTTTATAGACGGCATCCACATAGGGGTCATTGTTGCCGAATTTCTTGAAGGTGCTGAAGTCCCGGTACAACTGGTCATATCCCTGGAAATTGGCCTTCAGAGCGTCGATCAGCTCCTGCATGGTGTATTTCTTCTCATCAAAGACGAAATACTTCACCGCCGCCAGGGAATCCACCGCGTCCGCCAGACCCTCTGCCAGAATCTGTCCGTGACCGTAAACGGGGCCGCCGTTTTTATAGTCCAGGCCCTTTTCAATACAGCCTTCGATCAGAGTGGAGCGCAGAGGATTCACACCGTAGACCGCCGCGATCTCCTGGGTACGGTTAGCCATGGTCACGGCGATATCAGAAGCATACTCCACCTGCTTCTTGTAGGCCGCCATAAATTCTTCAAAGCTTGCCATTTCCACAGGATCGCCGGTGGAAATGCTGATCTTGTCACCGCAGAAGCCGCAGACACCGTCATACAGCGCCAGCTCCAGGCACTTGGCAAGGCACACCTCTCCGTCCTCCAGGCCCATGTGGGACACACCGAAGATATCGATCTGGTTGCAGCCGTTCATACAGTAGTTGTGGGCATGGGCAGTGGTAATTCCCTGCGCCTCCAGAGCGGGGCATACGCATTCGTCATTGTAAATGGCGGGCATGCCGATACCGGTAGCCAGGGTCTCCATGGCGCTCTCCCAGAGGGTCATCGGTGTGTTGCGGTGTACCCGCATGGTCAGATTGGGCGTCTGATAACGGTCCTTCCGGGCAGTTTTCAGAATGTCGTAGGAAAGGATATTGGTCTGATCCTGCCAGGTCTCGTCACTGCCGCTGATGCACAGATTCCAGGCCCGTGTCTCATGGAACAGATGCCACATATTTTCCAGGCAATAGGCCCGCTCCTCTTCCGATGCCGCCTCATACCAAGGAGCCATGTACTGGTCGAAACGGCCGGGGGAATCCACACCGTCCATACAGAAAACCAGCCAGAAGGACTGGAACGCTTCGTACAGATCCCGGGCGGGCTGCTTCGGCACCTGTTCCAGCGCCTTGGCCATCCGCAGCAGTCGGGGCTTGTCGCTCCCCTGCGCCTGCTCCGCCATTTCCAGAGCCAGCACACGGTAGCGTTCCGCCCAAAGGTCCAGCGCGTCCAAAGTGATGTTCAGAGAATCATAGAAAAGGTCCTTGCCAGGATTTACCGCGCGGTACTTCTCGATCTTCTCCCGGACTCCGTCGGTACCGATCTGGGGGATCAGGGCATAGTTCGGGTTGCCGTGGCCCTGCCAGTTCCAGTGGGCACCGCCCCAGCTAACGCGCATTTCCGCGAAGGTCTTTTCTTCCTCGGTCTCATTGCTATGTACCACCGCGTTGGTAGCCAGAGGACCCATCTTCTCCAGGATCAGTTCCAGCTCCTCCGCTGCCTCCGGGAACCGCTGGATCCGGTCCTGCAGCTTCTCCCGGTCCACCACCAGGGCGTTTCCATAGATGTAACGGACACCAATATCCTCAATTTTTTCGTAGAATCCGGCAAATGCCTGGTCAGGGCGAATGTAAATAGGCATCTGGGCCAGACGCTGGCGCATGCCGCAGGCGATCCGGTACTCCGAATCGTCATGCTCCGCGTTCAGGTAGCCTACCGCAAAGGGTTCGACTGTATTGGTAAGTTTTTTCATAGAACACCTCTCCAATCAAACAAGAACAGTAAAGTACCGGGGATCTTCCAGATCCTGGTTGGCGGCAGAGGCAAAGTCGCACATGCGGTACACCACTGTCTCCCCATCCATCCGGAAGGTTACATCGCAGGCACACAGCAAATTGTCGTGGCGGATCATTTCGGCGGAAACCTCCGGATTCTTGCCCCAGACAGTCTTGCCGCTGAACATATCCGTTTCCTTTGCGCCCACACGCTTGGATCTTGCCAGAATCACAGGACCTCTGCGGACCGTACTCATGGCATGCGGTGCCATCGCTCCCCGGTCGCAGGGACCGCCGATGTTATCGGTCCAGCGCTTGATATGGTAATCATTCTCCGGGAGCTGACGGTACTGCCCCGCAAAGTCCAGAACTCTGGGGGTAATATCAAACCGGATCTGCAGGTAGAAATCGGGCTTTTCAATAGGGAGCTTGAAGAAAGTACCAGCCTCGGCAGCGTACTCCGCGCCCATGCAGCGGATCACAGTTTCCTTGCTCCACTCAGGGATACGAAGGTACAGGCTCTTGCCTACCTCCGCATTGCGCATATGCACAGTGGCCGCACCGCTGTCGATATAGCCGTCCTTCACCCAGACTACGGCTTCTCCAAACCGCACCCGGGTGGGGATGTAAGAATTGATGTAATAACCGTCCTGGCCAATCATCACCGCGGCTTCCGCTGCGTTGCAGAAACCTCTGGGCATGTTATCGACACAGCAGTGCTGGTATTTTGTGTTGCAATGGCCTTCCGCCAGCCAGTGTCTGCCGCTGCTGCGGATGAAGAAGGCGCCGTATTTGCCATCCTGATGCATTCCTGCCAGAAAAGCGTTCACAAAGGCCCGTTCAAAGGATTCCATGTACTTGGGCTCTCCGGTAAGGCAGAACAGTTCATAGCAGATCCGCATCCAGTGGATCACATCACAGATTTCTGTAGCGGCATCCGGATAGGCAGCCGCGTCAAAGAACATCTCACAATAGCCTACACTGCCCAGGATGTTCTGCTCATACTGAATTAGGATCTCGTAGAGGCCCTTCACTGCATCCAGATACCGCTCGTTTCCGTCGATTCGGTACATCTCGCAAAGGCCTTCGTAGCAGGACATCATCTCATAGGACTTGGAGCTCCAGGTATCGGCCTTTTCACGGGGATAGAACTCAGCGGTGGGATACCACCGGGCTACAGGCTTCCCGGATAACGCATTCCGGATCAGATTGGGCGCTTCCCCATCTTCCCGGTCCCACTCTTTCACGATTTCCAGAGCAAAGTTGTAATACTTTTCCTCTCCGGTCAGGCGGTAAAGGATCAGCATGGGCTTGAGAATAGAGCAGGAACACATGCCCTCGCAAATGCCTGCGTCCTTCAGCCGTATCCGCAAATCCTCCAACACTTCCATCAACTGATCGGCCATCCGCTGCGCGCTGGTAAGAATGTGGGTATCATCCAGCAGCATGGCAGCTTCCAGCAGACCCCAGAATGTGTACTTCTGGTTCCAAACGCTGTAGTTGGGATCGCCCAGCCAGCCCAGATACCGCATCGTATCCTCCGGATCCGCAGGCAGGATATTCCGCTTATCCCGGTAGGTGTTCAGGTAGCCGTCCGCACTCTGGTACTGCAGGATCCGGTAGGCCGACTGGCGGATGGTCTCACGAAGCTGGGGGTCCTGCTTCAATTTGCAGACCTGCACGGCGCTGATAATCAGCTTGCCCCAGAATTCTCCGACCCAGTTTCCAAAGCCGTTTCCTACATCATAGAGTTCGTCATCAAACTGGTCCCGGAATGCCTCCTCCGCCTCCCGGAGGATCTCCTTTTTGGCGAATTCACCGGATACCCGCTCGTAGATGAAGCGGTCCACACGCTTGCCGATCTCCCGCTGGAGCTCGACATCCCCAAGCTCCGGAGCGACAATCTTATTTTCAACCTTATATCTGACCTTTGGTTCCATAGCCACTGTTCTCCTTTGTTATTGCAGAATGTGTATTGGTCGTAAAATGCATACTACCTCTTGTACATTATTCTATTGTATTCTCTTCCCGGTGGCAATTAGGAAAAGCAGACACAGGAAGCAGGAGTATATGCTTTTTGGGACAACATTCCCAGCCGCGCAGTTCTGCTTGTATACTGCCGCCTACTTCCACCCCGCGGCTCTCCCCTCACAGGGAAATCCCCCCAATGGGCACCCGTCCCATGTCAAAAGCGCGCTCCTTGCAGAAAGATATGCCCTCCCAAGGCCTCCTCTGACGGGGGGGCTGGATTTTGCGAAGCAAAAGACTGGGGAGAGATTCTTCTCCCTCCGTCTTCGCCTAACGGCGAATCCACCGCCCTCGTCAGAGGGAGACTTTCCGCTGCGGCGGGACTGGGCCTTTATGGAACCGCCAGCCGTGCAGAGGAGTCTTAGTACAATAAAATACAGGGGGTACTGTAGCTTACGCTAAACAGTGCCCCCTGTTGCAATATTAGAAAAAAAGCTTAGTCCCAGTCGACATCTCCAAA
>JAZKYA010000018.1:0-7840 GCA_045611945.1 Faecousia sp.
TAGGTGCCTCCCATAACTTCAAAGGTTGTTTGCATGCGAATTTCCTCCTTGTCTTTATTCCTGTTTATATTTTAGGAAGAAAGCGCTAGTGCATCAAATGTGCGGCTATTTGCAAAAAGGTGAAGCGCACCAAAATGGAGTTAAAACAGTGTTGTCAAGGGTGAAACGCGCGGAACTTTTTGACAAAAGTCCTTGGGGAAGATTTGGGGAAGAAGCACTTAAATTTGGGGAAAATGGATTTTGTTACTCGATAAATAAGTTCGATTATTTTTAATTACTCGAAGATAAACACGGATTTTTAAGATAAAAAAGTTCGGAATATCGCCACTCATAACCCGGAGGTCGTAGGTTCGAGTCCTGCCTCCGCAACCATAAAAAGTCCTGAAATCGTAAGATTTCAGGACTTTTTCTTGCGTTTTAGGGGTCGAAAAGTTCGGAGCAAATTTCCGCAAATCGTTAGAAAACTGTTTGACCCATATTCTGACCCATAATAGATTAACACCCAGTGGACAAAGTAGCATTTTTCAGAATACAATGTCCACGAAATTGGAAAATCCGAGAACTTTTCAAAACTTTTGAAAATATTTTTTCTACGACCGACCGGTTTTTTGCTCGATGTTCAAAACCTCTCCCAAAGCTGATCGTCGGCACCATGAGAGGGCTCTTTGTTTATAGCATACCAATAACAGTATGAAAGCTATGTTATAGGATTGCGCGCAGGAATCGAACAACACGCATATCTTGACGGTATGGCCCATCTTCTATTATTATTCTATGGAAATAACAAATCCCATAGAAATTTGAAACATTTCATGTTATAGTATGATTTACAAAAATGTGCCCCTATGTGCTGACAGAAAGAAGGTGGCGTGGTGGTCAGAATTGCCCTGTGTGATGATGAGCAAAAAATACTCGATGAAGTCTCCCAATACATAAAGAAGTATGCAGAAAAGAAAAACATTCTGGGGCTTGAGATTTCTCGTTTTGATTCTGCAAAGGCTCTGGACTTCGTTTTGGATGAAATCTCTTTTGACATCTTTGTGCTTGATGTTTATATCGGAGATGAGATGGGAACGGCTCTTGCCAAGAAAATCCGCAAAAGAGGAATTGAAAGTCCTATTATTTTCCTTACCACCTCCCTTGAACACGCTCCCGAGAGCTTTGAAACTGCCACGCTCCGCTATCTTATCAAGCCGCTGAACCCCGTGAAATTCTATGAAGCTATGGATGTTGCTCTCATTCAAGTTGAAAGAACGAGAGAACGGTTTATTAAATTCAAGACGGAAAATGGCGTTAAGAGCGTCAATGCCAGGCATATTATATATTCTGAAGCACACGCACACTATCAGTACATAACCTTATTGGACGGTTCGCAGATTCGTGTCAGAATGACTGTTGCCGAACTTCATGCCATGCTGATGAAAAGCGGTGGGTTTGTCCGTGTGGGCAGCGCATACATACTCAATCTGCGCAACATCAGGAATGTATCTGCTTCCGAGGTGCGTCTGTATAACGACATCAGCATCCCGATCCCGAGAGGCAAGCACACCGAATTGAAGAAAGCCTTTTGGGATTACCAATACGAAGGACAGGAGGACTAACCGAGTATGACCGGAACAATTATACAATTTATACTCCTACTGATAGCGCATGCTGCTGCCGGCATCTATTCCTCCACGCTCAAATACAGCCAAAAGACCACCTATATCATTTGGGGTGCTTGGGTAGTGCTTCAAACAGCGCTTCTGTTCTACACAGAATTTGTGCTGACGAATTGGGCGTTGCAGTTCTTTGTTGGATTTATCCTTTCTCTTGTGGGTCAGTACGTAATATTCTTTGTAACCACAAAAGGAAAGCTTGCCCAAAGAATTTTTACCATGCTGACCTATTCGATCTTCTTCTGTATTGTCATGTCGCTGTTTACCATGTTCAATGGTACGTTTGGCGATCTGCATTTGGCATTTACCGCGCTCATTCAAGCGGTTCTGCTTTTCGCTATCGTTACCTATTTCCTTTGCTACGTTTGCCCCTTATGCCGAGCCGCTTCAAAGAATATTACCACAGGCTGGACACCGCTGATCTTTGTGAATATCGTTTTTATCATTACGATAATCCTTTCCTCGGTATTCCCGGTAAGGCTGACTACCTTTCGTGATCCTGCCGTTATCACGTTCATTTTCCTGAGTGTATCGATTATGGCAGTGTATCCGGTTATTTTCTCAAATATTAACAGCATGTCCGCGGCAGCAACCAAGCGCGAGGTCATACGGCAGAATAAGCTGCTGCTTGCCCAGATCGAAGCGGAAAATGCACAGATCGCGGCGGATGCCCGGGCACGACATGACCGGCGGCATCACAATCTGGTTCTGCTGGAATTTGCCAATAACAATGATATTGAGAGTGTACGGGAATATCTGCGCAACTTGATCCAAAATGAAGGCGAGGTTTGGGGCGCGGTACGGTACTGCGATAATATGATGGTCAATACCATTTTGACCACCTATATCAAGAGAGCAAAAGAAAATAGCATTTCCGTAACGATTTCTGCCCTTGCCAGCCGTGATATGCTGGTTCTTCCTCAAGATCTCATCATTGTAATTGCAAATCTGTTTGAAAATGCCATTCATGCCACGGAAAAGCTGGATGAAGAAAAACGGTCCATTGACATCTCCATTAAAGAAAGTGCCCAGCGTCTGCTGGTCAAGGTTGAAAATCCATGTCGAGGGAACATGGCCTTTGATGAATCTCTTTACGGTGTCGGCATTCGCTCGGTGATCGCCACCACGAATAAATACGATGGCATGTATGATTTCACCGCCGAGGACGGTATTTTCTCCGCAAAGGTCAGTCTAAACCTGAAATAGGAAGCTGCAATCCGTGCCAAAAAACATACAATCTATGCCAACCTCCCCATATCGGGGAGGTTTTTTTATATAATGTTTTGCACGCAAGTGTACGACAAATGCTGAGATAACGATTTCGTTCCAAAGGAGGCGCGTTTGATTGTACGAAAAGAGATATACAGATGACGGCTATCTCGTTATAGCAGAAACAGATCAGTGTCCGTTATGGGAGAAGACGACACATTCCTGCAGCATGGGCTGCACGAACGATTGCTTTTACTGTAAATATTCCGATTTTCGCACACCAGAGTTTATAGCAAAAGTGGAGAATGAGCCGCGAACCGGCAAGTGGAACAGCGTGTGCCATAATGAGAGGAATAAAAAAACAACGATCATGGAAGTTGAGAGGTAAGGATTATGAAGAAAACAAATTGGAAAGACTCTTTGAAATTATGGCTGAGCGCCCTGCTGTTTTATGTAGCATCAGCCGTAACCGGCTGCGGAAAGCTTCGCACCCTGCCCAAAAGAGCACTGGCGCACTGCCTTGCGTTGGCTATGATCGTTGCGGTCCTGCCTGTTAATATACTGCAAGCAAATGCAGAAGAACCGAGTTCCGCGCTACCTGGTGCAAGAGTGGAAACCAATAGTTATGGTGATGTTTTCCTTGGCGGCAATTACATTGAGATGGGTATCAGCAAGCATGGTAGCTTTGGTACATACGCATCTCCAAAAACTTCGGGATGGCACAAACAAAGCGGCCTGTCTGGGATTGGGTTTCGGTCCGACGAGGATGGATGGGATGTGGGAAAAGAACCGGTAACCGGTGATTTCTTCCTTCCGGGCAGTGCGGAGGAGCGTTGGATCCTTTCTTACAAATTGGGCGGCATAACTTACGAGCATCTCGTTGCAGATCGGTATTACGGAAGCCTTGGCTCATGGTTGGAAGAACCGAAAACCGAGAATGCCTCTGATTTAGGAAGCGGAAGCCTCAAAGCCGTTGTTACCGGCATAACCAGTAAAAATGTAAAAATTGAAATTACATATACTTTCGGTGTGAATGATCTGTTTTATACCACATCGGTGAAGGTCACAAATCTCGGCGATGCCGAAATACAGGATGTTCGTTTTGCTCGCAGCTTTGATCCGGATCAAGATCAATACAACTACGGATCATACGAGACCTACAACAAAGTTATTTGCAACCCTGATAGCGCAAAGCCCGCCAGTGACACGAACTATGCCATGGTGGTTGCCAGAGGCTCACGTTCTTTAGCCGGTTTCTTCTTCCTTGCTTTTGACAATCGGGCAAGAGTATCGCGAGGTGTGGATTTTGCTCCCGATTCGGCATACATGGATGGATTATGGGACACAGCACCTGTAACGGAAAAGACCTTTGCAACGGATGCAAGTATTGAAATAACCAGCGAGAACAGGAATGGGTACACCCTCGAAGACAGCGCCATTGCCCTCACATTCCATATCGGCACGATGGCTGGGGGTGCTTCTTCCGACTTGCAGTATTATTCCAGCCTTGACCCTGATGTCATGAACAGCTTGAAGAATGTTCTTGCTGGCAATGTAGATTATACAGAAGAAGTACTGACGGGACTCAACGCCGGTGCGAGCTACCAAATTACATATGATGGCGTAACATATATATTTAAAAATATTCCTAAGTCTACAATTCCTTTGGTGGGAACAGCACCCACAACAGCCGATTCGACCTCTGCAGTTGCATATGATTTTTTGGGCAAAACGATTACAGTTGTGGAGGTAAACGCGTCAGGTGAGACTGTTTCTGAAAAGCAGGAACTTACGATTGCTTCTAGACCGGGAGAGATGAAACCCGGAGAAATCCTTCCGGATGTGCCTGCTCCCGTGATTGAGAATATTACAACAACGCTCAATGGTATTACCATAGATCCTGCTGTGGCGATCCAGGAGTATTCTCTTGACGGAAAAACATGGATTAGTCCCACCGACGGAAAGGTTATTTTCACTGGCTTGGAGGACGGAACCGGATATACGGTGTATACCCGCGTTGCTGCCACAAGTGAATACCCGGCTTCACAAATTTGCTCCCTTTTGGTGTATACAGACTCCTACAAGGTTACGCTGAATTATGGCACGCTGGGCAGGGAAGAAGAGGTTTATGCACAAGCTTCTGGAAAACTCGATTTGCCCCACCCTGTTTTCGATGGCTATATCTTTATGGGCTGGTATAAGGACGCAGGTTTCAACGACCCATTCGATTTCGACACTCCCGTTGCTGGAGATACCACCATCTACGCAAAGTTTGATGTTGCGGTAACACAGATCGAAAAGACCAAGACTGAAGGCCTTGTGGATACTTACACCATCACCTACACCGACGGCACTACTACCACCTTCACCGTGACCAACGGCGAAAAGGGCGAACAGGGCATCCAAGGTGTACCGGGCAAGGATGGTCATACTCCTGTTATTGAGATCAAGGATGGCTATTGGTACATTGACGGCGTGAACACCAACCAGTTAGCGCAAGGCCCACAGGGTGAAAAGGGCGAACAAGGCGAAGTTGGTCCTCAGGGTCCTCAGGGTGAGCAAGGTGCTACCGGTAACGGTATCGGCAAGATCGAAAAGACCGGCACCGCAGGTCTTGTAGACACCTACACCATCACCTATACCAACGGCGCAACTACCACCTTTACCGTGACCAACGGCGAAAAGGGCGAACAGGGCATTCAAGGCATTCAGGGTGTTCCCGGTAAGGATGGTCATACCCCTGTCATCGAAATCAAGGATGGTTACTGGTACATCGACGGTGTAAACACGGAGATTGCGGCAACCGGAGCCAAGGGCGATAAGGGCGAAAAAGGCGATAAGGGTGATAAAGGTGACAAGGGTGACAAGGGCGATACCGGCGCTACCGGCAACGGTATCAGCAAGATCGAAAAGACCGGCACCGCAGGTCTTGTAGACACCTACACCATCACCTATACCGACGGCGCGACCACTACCTTTACCGTGACCAACGGCGAAAAGGGCGAACAGGGTGCACAGGGCATTCAGGGTATTCAGGGTATTCAGGGTGTTCCCGGCAAGGATGGCCATACCCCTGTCATTGAAATCAAAGATGGCTATTGGTACATTGATGGTGCAAATACCAATATTTTGGCAGCGGGTATTCAAGGTGAGGCCGGCAAGGATGGTATCACCCCCCAGCTTCGAATCAGCAGCGACAACATTTGGGAAGTTTCCTATGACAACGGTGCTACATGGGAATCTCTGGGCATCAGCGCTGTGGGTCAGAACGGTACTAACGGCACCAACGGTACCAACGGTATTACCCCCAAGCTTCGTGTGAACGACAAGAACATTTGGGAAGTCTCCTACGATGGCGGCAACACTTGGGAATCTCTGGGTATCAGTGCTGTGGGTACAAATGGCACCAACGGAACCAACGGTAAAGATGGCGCAAACGGCAAAAATGGCGCTGAGGGTAAGGACGGTGCCGACGGCAAAGACGGCATCACTCCTAAGTTGAGAATCAACAGCGAAACCAACATGTGGGAAGTTTCCTACGACGGCGGTAAGACTTGGGAATCCCTGGGCGTGAGCGCTACCGGTGCAACCGGCGCTGACGGCAAGGACGGCGTTACTCCCCAGCTGCGGATCAATGGTGACACCAATATGTGGGAAGTTTCCTACGATGGCGGTGCAACATGGACTTCTATGGGCGTTGTGGCAACCGGTGCGGATGGTAAGGACGGCAGTTCTGCTCTGCCTATCGTCATTTCCGGCATCAGCCTTGCAGGTATGGCCGTAATGTTCGTTATGATGATGAGCGACCGTAAAAAGCGTGCCTTCGCAGGAAGACACTAATTCAATCTAAAAGGGCGGTGGCTTCGTGCCATCGCCTTTTGACTTTCTTTAGTTCATTTTCCCGGCCCTAGAGGTGGGAAATTGGGACTAAAATTTGACATCGAAGCCGTGAACGAGCGGTAAGTCGTTCACGGCTTTTCTATCGGCTGCAAAGCCGGATTTACATGCTCAGGATATTTCCCATGGTCTGGGCGGCTTCCTTCTGCGCCGTGGTGGTGACATGGGCATAGGTGTCCAGGGTGAAGCCTGCGGAGAAGTGGCCCAGCATGCCGGACGCCCAACAGGTGTAGAGATTCTTGAAATCCCTGAGACATAGTTTCCGCCGTGTATATTTCCAGACAGGAATTGGCAGAATAAGCATATCACAGTGAAGGGAGTGGTGTGCTTGTTCAAGCACGAAAAACAGTTATTTCATCCCGTGGGGATCGAGCGTCCCAATCCCCAGTATGCGGCACTTTTGCAGGAACAGCTTGGCGGCGGCAACGGCGAACTGAAAGCCGCCATGCAGTATATGTCCCAGAGCTTCCGCATCAAAGATCCCAAGATCAAGGACTTGTTTCTGGATATTGCGGCAGAGGAGCTGGGGCACATGGAGATGGTGGCCCAGACCATCAATCTGCTCAACGGTCACGATGTGGACGCGGCGCAGGTGCCCTCCGGTGAGATCCAGAGCCATGTGATTCTGGGGCTGAATCCGGGGCTGATCAACGCCTCCGGCTATTCCTGGACGGCAGACTATGTGACGGTGACCGGGGATCTGTGTGCCGACCTGCTGAGCAACATTGCGTCGGAACAGCGGGCGAAGGTGGTCTATGAATACCTATATCGCCAGATCAATGACAAGAAGGTACGGGAGACCATCGACTTTCTGCTGAACCGTGAAGAGGCTCACAACCAGATGTTCCGGGATGCTTTCAACGAGGTGCAGAACTCCGGCTCTAATCAGGATTTTGGAACCACCAAAGCAGCAAAAATGTACTTCTCTATGTCCAACCCAGGACCCAATGCCTTTGCAGGAAACAACGTAACCCCACCTAAATTCTCAAACTGATACACGAAGCCCGGAGTATGCGCTCCGGGCTTTCCAGTAGGGAGGCGCTATATGCTGCTGATTCAAAACGGAACGCTTCATA
>JAZKYA010000019.1:0-8090 GCA_045611945.1 Faecousia sp.
TGCCTGGGCTTCCCCGTTATCTCCAACGAGACCGAGAACATGTTCCGTGTTCCCAAGTCCCTGATTCAGCAGTTGGATACTTCCAAGTGGAACGCAACTTCCCTGGAAGCCCGGGACATCAAGCTGAAGATCACCAAGATCGACATCCCCGTTTCCTACGCTACCGCTTTCGAAGGCGAGATCATCCGCCGCGGCGATATGCAGGTGGAAGTGGACGGTTCCCGTGGGGGCTGCTTCGAGCTGGTGCGGACCCGCGAAGCTCTGGAAGTGGAGGACCACAAGATCACTGTTATCGGCCCCGAGATCGACGAGATCCCAGTGGGCTCCAAGATCTCCCTCAGCTACACCATCGAAGTGGCCGGCAAGGCGATGCAGCCTGACTTTGAGTCCGTCATGGAGCGTAAGATTCATGCATGGCTGAACTGCATCGAAGGCGTTATGCACACCGGCCAGCGTGACATGATCCGTGTCCGTATCTCCAAGGCTGACTACGAGGCTGGCTTCAAGTTCCGCCATCTGGGCGAGGTTCTGTATGCTAAGCTCAAGACCGAGTTCGAAGCCATCGTGGACAAGTGCCAGGTCACCATCGTTGTTGGCGACGAGCAGAACAAGGAACTGCGCGCTCAGGCCAACGAGATCTTCTCTAAGCGTGACGACCGTCTGCGCAGCATGACCGACGAGTCTGTTCCCGTTTATTACACCTGCATTATGTGCCAGGCCTTCTCCCCCAGTCATGTATGTATCGTTACCCCCGAGCGTCTGGGTCTGTGTGGCGCTGTGTCCTGGCTGGACGCTAAGGCTACCAACGAGCTGGATCCCACCGGTCCTTGCCAGATCGTTCCCAAGGAGCGCTGCATCGATGAGCGTCTGGGCCGTTATGTGGATGTTGACGAGGCCATTGAGAAGTACTCCCACGGTGCTCTGGAGCACATCACTCTGTACTCCCTGTTCGAGGATCCCATGACCTCCTGCGGCTGCTTTGAGTGTATCTGCGGCGTCGAGCCCTGCTCCATGGGTGTTGTTATCACCTGCCGTGAGCACGCCGGCATCACACCTCTGGGCATGAGCTTCTCCGACATGGCTTCCATGACCGGCGGCGGCGTTCAGACCCCCGGCTTCATGGGCCACGGCAAACAGTTCATCTTCTCCAAGAAGTTTATCGCCGCGGAAGGCGGCCCCGGCCGTATCGTTTGGATGCCCAAGGATCTGAAGGATCAGGTTCGTGAGCGTCTGGATGAAGTGGCTCTGGAAATGTACGGTGTTGAGAACTTCACCGACATGGTCGCTGACGAGACCGTCTGCACCGAGGACCCCGAGCAGCTGCTGGAGTTCCTGGGCAATGTGGGTCACCCCGTTCTGGGCATGGAACCCTTCGATATGTAATTCCTTTACTTACAGAAAAACAGGTTGCCGAGAGGCAACCTGTTTTTTATATTCAAAAATCCGGGATAAAGATTTTGTCTGCGGCGGAAGCCTCCTGCGTAAAGCCCTCCAGATCATTGAGATACATCCAGCTTAGCACACTGTCGTATTCTTCCTCTGTAATAGGCCGGTCAAAGGGAGCGGGCAGGCCGCCCATGGGTGTGTACTGACGCATGAGGCTGACCAGAACTTGCCCGGGGGCAAAGGTTTCCCCAATCCAGTCCAGCACCCTTAAGGAATTTTCTGTGCAGCCGGGCAGGATCAGATGGCGGATGACCGTACCCTTTACGATTTTTTCTCCAGCCCATTGTATTGGGCCGGTTTGGCGAACCATTTCCCGGATGGCAGACGCGGCAACAGGGAAGTAGTCCGGCGCGCCGGATAGAGCGTCCGCAAGTCGGCTGTCAGCATATTTTAGATCCGGCAGGTAGATATCCACCAAACCGTCCAACCGGGCAACGGTTTCCGGCTGCTCATAGCCGCCGCAGTTATAAACAACGGGAACGGGCAGCTTCGGTGACAGGGCCGGGATGATGGTTGGCAGGTAGTGGGTAGGCGTTACCAAGTCAATGTTTTCTGCCCCTTGATCAATCAGATCTTCCATCATTTGCCGCAGGGCAGCGCTGTCAACAGGTGTTCCGATCGAACCGCCGCTGATAGCGGCGTTCTGGCAGTATCTACAGCAAAGGGTACAGCCGCCAAAGAAGATAGCACCGCTGCCGCCCCTGCCCGCCAGAGCCGGCTCTTCCCATTTGTGGAGCATAGCCTTGGCTACCAATGCCACATCCGGACAGCCGCAGAACCCCACCTCCCCGGCGGTCCGGTCAACACCGCACTGCCTTGGACACAAATTGCAGTTTACATAACTCATAATTTGACCTTTAATCCAGTAATTTTGTTTCCATAGCATCCAGCCAGCGCTGCCACTGGTTATTCTGCCCCTGCTGGGTGATGCTGACGGTAGCATGTGTCACGGTATCATCCTGCCGGATAAGAACATGGAGAATCCCGTAACTGCTGTAGACCTTCACCTCGTCAAACCCGGTTTTCGGGACTTCTAATTCCTCATACCGTTTTCCCTGATAGTGCAGCCGCTCATAGATAAAGTAATCCCAAAACAGGCCTTTTGCCCAAAGCCTGCCGACGGTTTGGTGGTGCTCAATGCGCAATATGCAATGGTAAGAATCAGTCTCAGTAGAAACGGTTGCTGCCTGCCGCCATTCATAGTTCTCGGCCAGGGCGGTGTGGTAGTGAATGACGGTATTATAATCCCCAAAGTCCGCAGTGCGGTCGATCTCTGCCTCCGGGAAGATATCCTCCAGAACCGCAAAGGGGGGATCTTGGGGATATTCTGTCAGCGGGATATTGTTATCAGTCATGGAAAGAGAATTCAGCCATCCGGCCAAAAGTGCCAGCAGGCAAAGAAGAGGAAATAGCTTGCTGCAGCGTACAAAAAAAGCCCTGTCCTTCCATTTTTTCTGCTGTTCCAGATGATCCCCATTGCGCAGCCGTTTTTGGTAGCGGGAAAGCCGGATGATAGCCGCAATGCTGCTTCCGATCATCCACCCACCAAAGCCTAGAATACTCAGAAGAAAGACCAGACCGATGACAGCGCCGGACCGGAAAAAGCTGAAAAGGTTATTACATAAAACGGTGT
This sequence comes from Faecousia sp., assembly GCA_045611945.1. Classification (GTDB taxonomy): domain Bacteria; phylum Bacillota; class Clostridia; order Oscillospirales; family Oscillospiraceae; genus Faecousia. The sequence goes on from JAZKYA010000019.1 coordinate 3,080, forward strand.
ACACGATAAAATTGATCACAGTGGATATAATGGCATCACGCTGCTTCTTCCGAATTGCGTCCAGCGCCATGGCATGAACCGCCGGGTCTGTATGCAGCGGACGGACATTTTCGCCTGTTGCCCGGTAGATATAGAAACTTCCGTAGCGTACCAGGTATTTCCAGCCACAGTTCTGACTAAATTCCTGCTCTTCCTCACTGGGGCCGTCAGCAGTATCAGAAAAGAAACCTCCCTTTTCTTTGATGGGGGCCAGACGGTAGCGGTATTTCTTCGGTGTGGTTTTCTGGAATGTGAAGATACCCAAAAAAGTGCCGTCTGCTTCCAGCACAAGACCCTGGGCCGCCATATCCTCCAGCCATGTCTGGATACCCTCCACATCGTGGGCAAAACAGGGACAGATACGGTAAGCATAACGGATATTTTCACCGGACATAAGGGAAACCTCCTTCCGCATCGGCAACACACCGGCGCAGCCGGTTCAACTCTTCCTCATAAGCCTTACGCCCTTTGTCGGTGATCTGATAGGTACGCTTGCGGCCGTCTACCTCGATCTCCTTAATATATCTCTCTTTTTCAAATTTCCCAATGACCGTATACAGGGTGGCAGGGCCAAGCCTTACCCGGCTATGGGTACGCTCCTCAATAAACTGGGCAGCGGCAATGCCGCACATAGGGCTATGATAAAAGGCCATCAGCACATAGAACATGGATTCCGTCAGAATATCCATGGCTTTTTTCGGCATATTGCAACCTCCTGTCCATATCGTATTATGATATCATATAATGATATTGTAAGGTTTCCCACTTTCATTGTCAAGAAGATTCTTTACCGGGCCGCCGTTTTGTGCTATGATATAAAAAACCGATAGCGAGGCGAAAGAGATGATTATTTGCAAAGCAGAAGAAAAGTATATCCCGGGTATGATCGAACTATTAAAGCAGGTGGGGCAGGTGCATCATCTGGGCCGGCCGGACCTGTTTCGTGCCGGGGCGCAGAAATATAATGAGGAAGACCTGCAGAAGCTACTGCGGGATGAGAGCCGACCCATATTTATTGCGGAGGACGACGGTAAGGTTCTGGGTTACGGCTTCTGCATTCTAAAAATCACAAAAAACGACCCGGTGCTGGCAGACCATACCACCCTTTACATTGACGATCTGTGCGTGGACGAAAGCTGCCGGGGTAAGCATATTGGAAAGGCTGTTTATGCCCATATTGTAGATTACGCCAAGGCTCTGGGTTACGACAGTGTGACACTGAATGTGTGGGCTTTCAATGAGAACGCTATGAGATTTTATGAATCGCTGGGCATGAAACCCCAGAAGATCGGTATGGAAATGCTGTTGGAGGAACATTGATGCTGGAAAAGGGCGGAATTTACGAAGCGGTGATCTCTGATTATACCACCGAGGGACAGGGCGTTGCGAAAATTGACGGCTGCGCCGTGTTCATTCCCAATGCCATTGCCGGAGAACGGGTGCTGGTGCGCATTGAAAAGGCCCAAAAGACCTGGGCGGCGGGAAAGATCACAGAGATTCTGGAGAAGTCTCCCCACCGGGTAAACCGGGAATGTCCCGTGGCCAAGCTCTGCGGCGGCTGTGATTTCTGGCACATGGATTATGAAGAAGAAACCAGGATGAAGGCGGAACGGGTACGCCAGGCATTAAACCGCATCGGCGGAGAAAACTTAACGGAGATGCCGATTCTGGCGGCTCCGGATTGCCATAGCTACCGCAATAAGGCCCAGTATCCGGTTTCCAGTAAAAAGGGCCGTGTGTTTGCGGGCTTCTTTAAAGCCGGTACCCATCAGGTGGTGGAGAATAACCGCTGTCTGATATTACCGGAGGAAGCAGATAAAGTAAAAAGAATAGTCATAGATTATGTAAACCACTATAGGATTTCTGCCTACGACGAAGAAGCCCATAAGGGTCTGCTGCGGCACATTTATGTACGCCGGGGAGCGGTTTCCGGGCAAGTGTTGGTTTGCCTGGTGGTCAATGGCCGAAAGCTGCCTCATACAGAAGATCTGATCACGGCGCTGCAAACCGTTCCTGGCTTTACCACACTGGTACTGTCTGTTAATACTAAGAAAGGCAATACCATTTTGGGTGACGAGTTTATCACCCTCCATGGCCCAGGTTATATCGAAGATACTCTGTGCGGTCTGGATTTTCGGCTGTCTGCCCGGTCGTTCTATCAGGTGAATCATCACCAGGCCCAGCGGTTGTATGAAGCGGCTATCTCCCAGGCGGAGATCACAAGGGAAGATACGGTATTAGATCTTTACTGCGGCGTGGGCACGATCACCCTTTGCATGGCAAAGGCCGCAGGTTCGGTCATCGGCGTAGAAGTGATCCCCCAAGCCGTGGAGGATGCACGGGAGAATGCCAAGCGCAACGGCATCGAAAACGCTGAATTTTTCTGCGGAGACGCAGGTGAAGCTGCCCTGGCTCTGGAAGCGAAGGGTGTCAAGGCCGATGTGGTAGTGGTAGACCCACCCCGGAAAGGTTTGAATGCCGATGCGATTGAGGCCCTGGCAAGGTTTGCACCCCGCCGGATCGTCTATGTGTCCTGTGATCCCGCGACCCTGGCCCGGGATGTGGCATTGCTGAAAGAAAGGGGCTACCGGCTGAAAAACGCCATGGCTGCCGATTTATTCCCCCGCTGCGCCCATGTGGAAACAATCGTGCTTTTGTCCAAACTCCCCGACACCACGGTTGAGGTGGAGATTGATATGGAAGAACTGGAAGAAACAGCAGGGCAAACCAAAGCAACCTATCCTGTTATCAAACAGTACATTCTTGATAACTATGGGTTTAAGGTTCCCAGCCTGTATATCGCTCAGGTAAAACGGAAATACGGCTTGGAGGTTCGAGAGAATTATAACAAGCCTTGGAGCGATAACAGCCGCCCTGCGCCCAATGTTCCTCCCAAAAAGGAACAGGCAATCGTTGAAGCCTTGCGGCATTTCAAAGAATTGCCCTAAATACAAACCAAAGGACACTTGGAGTTTATCTCCGAGTGTCCTTTGAATATTTTACAGGGTTCGACAGTATAATGCAAAATCAACTATAAACAGGAGGTTTTGCAATGGAAGAACGAATGGCAATATTTATCACAAACCTTTCTCGGTATCATAACATCCTATGTGGGGAATGGGTCAAGCTCCCAATCCCACAGGACGAACTGGATGCAGTGCTTAGTCGTATTGGTTCAGAAGGCGACGAGTTCTTTATAACGGACTATGAAGTTTTGTTTGGCAATTTGCATATCAGCGAATATGCAAGCATCCAAGAACTAAACGAGCTGGCAGAACGATTAGAGGGGTTGGCAGACCACGAATACGAAAAGCTGGCAGCAGTCTTGGAATGTGAAAGCAGTATGAGTATAACGGAGGTGTTGGAGATTATCGACGAGCTGGACAACTACGACCTGCTGGAAGATGTTGACGATGACGAAGCTCTTGCAGCTTATTACATTGACAACGGATATATCTTCTGCGATGTTCCCGAAAACATCAAAATGTATCTCGACCTCGATAGGCTGGGGCGCGACATTCGCCTTGAGTCAACAAACATATGTTATACCTCTTATGGTGCAGTCATTGATAACCGATAAAGCAATACTACCAACAAACAGCCGCCTCCGAGATGGAGGCGGCTGTCCTCATTTATTCACACTCTATCCGTTTTGCTGCGAAATAAATTTAACCCAAGCAGAAAGACGATGATGCATACAGCAGAACCCGTTGCTAAATTCATAATACGGATTTCTGTTTTCGTCATACCCTCAAATGACACAAGCATCGACCTTTGTAGTGAGTAGATGGAAACAAAGGCATTAGCAAAGGAGATGTTTCGCAAAGTTAGCCTTTTAACCGATGTACTTCTTCGGGCCTTTATCCATTTGATTGTGGCAAGAGTGATTTTTGTGAAAGTATATGTTGCGATTGCAAGCATAGCAATCAGCGGGAATACAGTACCCCTATCCTTCACAAAGGCAAGAATTACAGTTCCCACAAGGGAAACAGACAGAACGATTAACATTGCACCAGTAAATCGAACAAGAAGCCGATTGTTGCCTTTGTGTCGAAGAACCACAAAACGAATGATGCTCAATACGGCATAGTATATGCCGATGGTCAGAAACCACCATGAAGCCGTTACCGCGCCAAAAACAATATGGTATGCACAGTATAGGATGTTGAATACCAAACTAATCAGTGTGGTCTTTTGCACCCTATCTATTCGTGTTGTCTTTGCCATAAATACAGATTGAAATGATTTCAGAAATTTCTTGAATGGACTTATCGCAACCGTTTCGGAGCCATTCTAAAATAATGGCGTTGATGCCGTTCAAGTAATACATCATTACATATTGTCTATTGCTGGGGGCATAGTGAAATCTTTCCAGAATGGGATTGAATATGTTGTCAAACATCCGCTTATACACATCTTCAAAGCCCAGCGTTTGATTATATAACAATGCTGTGCCGAATATTTCTTTATGGTCTTTGACATAGGATAAATACGGGGATAGGTATTTATCGCATATAAAAATCAAATCACTTAACTCGCAATCCATAAGGTTGAGAGCAATAGCCTTGGTGTCAGTTGAAAAATAGGCCAAAAAATCGTCAAGCAAATACCGTGTTGTTTCAGCAAGCAAGTCGCCAATCGTTTCATAATGCAGGTAAAAGGTAGAGCGGTTCACGCCCGCTTCTTCGCAAATTTCGCTAACGGTAATATAATCAAACGGTTTCTTTTTCAGCAAGGAAATTAGAGCAAGGTCCATTTTCGTGGCAGTATTAAAATATTTGCTTTCGGATTTATTCATAATGCCACTCCTTCTTGTAATTACTTATCGGCGATTTCACGGGCAAGCTGTACGATTTCATAGGCATATTTCGCCTTGCCCTTTTCCAGCATCTTCTTGTAAATCGGGTAGTTCACACCGCAACCAATCATGCCGATGATGCCGATAAGAATGCCCATTACCATACTGCCACCG
>JAZKYA010000020.1:0-14941 GCA_045611945.1 Faecousia sp.
AGAAGAGCAAAAGGCAGGTAATACAGAGTTTGATACCGCTCTGGTCCAAACCCTGGATTCTCTCAGAGCAACCGATCTTCCGGAGCTGCAGTGGTTTATGGATAACTGCCTGACCCCCTTCAGCCTGAATATCGACCAGCTCTGATTCATAATCTGGATATCCAATAATAAACGCAGCGCTGCAAAATGCAGCGCTGCGTTTATTTATAAGAGAAAATGACCGATATTGCCAAAGCATTAAACCTCTGTGATGCTGTCTATGTTCTGCATAGCCGCCTGTTCCCTGCGTTGAAGGCCGCGCTTAACAAAGAACGCAATTCCTTTCTCACACAGGTTCACCATCAAGATCAGCAATGAAACCAATGCTGTACCCTCGATAAAGGACTGGCTCTCCAACTGGGGAATCAGCAAAGACAATGGGGTTGTCCGGAAGTTGACCAGGAAGGATACCGCCGAAATGGTGATCATAGCGTTTACAAAATAGTAGCTGTACATCTCAATAATGGTGGAGGTGGTACAGGGAATGTAAACATCAAACAGCATCCGCATTTTGCTGATACCAAGGCTCTGTGCCACATCCTCCAGATTGGGATTGAACTTGCTTAAGGAGTTGTAAGCCAGCAGATAGGGCGAAGAGAAGAAGTGGACGATATTTACCAGCACCAGAATGAAAATGGTGGAGTAAATGGACAGCTTGTTAAAGGACAGCACAAAGGCAAGACCCAACACCACACCGGGGATTGCCAGAGAGAGCATGCTGATAAAATGGGTCAGCTTCACGGAGATGCCCTTATCCCCTCTTGCGGTGGCAAAGGCGGAAAAATAGGACAGGCAGGTACCCACCAGCGCGGTCAAAAGCGCCACAGCAAGGGAGTTGATGAAATAGATACCCAGATTGTTGCTTAACAGCTTTTTGATCTGCACTAAAGAGAAGGTCATATCAATGGGATACTGTTTCACAAAGCTCAGGCAGATAAAGGTAAATACCGGCAGACACAGGGCAAACAGCACCAGCGCAAAAGCAATGTATACCAGAATATCCCGGCCTTTGTTGAAGGAAATAAAATAGGGCTTTGTAACCGTGCTGGAAGAAGCGGCATTGCTGGAGTTCCGCAGGTCCATGAGGAAAGCCGCAACCGCAGGCAGAAGTAGGATAACACCCACTACCGCGCCGCCGGAGAAATTCATCATACCAATGACTTCCCGGTACATATACACGGGAAGGGTCATGGCCGTTCCGCCGGTCATCAGCGGTACACCATAATCTGTAAAGACCATAGTGAACACCGCCAGAACAGCAGAAACAATGGTGCGCCGCATGGAAGGCAGCGTGATGGTTATGAATTGGTGATACTTGGAAAGGCCCAATACATCGGCTGCTTCATATATGGTAAAATCCTCATACTGGAAGGAGTCGTGGAACATCAGGAAGGATACCGGAAAAGAGTAGAGCACCGAGCCTATTACGATACCCGTGTATCCGTAAAGACTGATGTTCAGACCTAGCAAATTTGTCAAAATGCCGTTGTCACCGAACAGGAGCACCAGACCCATACCGTGGGAGATACTGGGAATGAGCATAGGTACGGTAAACAGTACCACAAATACGGATTTCAGCCGAACCCTGCTGCGGTTTAAGGCAAAGGCAAGGAAAAAGGACAGCGCTACAGAGATAACCGTTGCCATGACCGTGGTAATCAGGGAGTTTTTCAGCATGGGGAAGAACTGAGCAGAGGTGAAAACCTCCTGAATATCTGCGCCCCGGATGGTGGCAAACAGAGAGCCGATGGGGTAAATGACCGTTACCAGCAGGTAAAGGAGCAGCAGGTATTTGAGAGAAGAAAAGCTTCTGTTTTTCATACGCCGTCCCGCCCTGTATACCGCAGAAGATCGGTGTACTTCTTATCCAGCTGTTCCACCACGAAGCTGCGGACATAGTCACTTGCCGGATTGCGGTAGATCTCCAGCGGTGTGTCCAGCTGCTCCACATTACCCTGGTCCATAACCATGATCCGGTCGGACAGGAAGAAAGCCTCCTCCTGGTCGTGGGTGATGAACAGCATGGTCGCGTTAAATTTCTTTTGCAGGGACTTAAGCTCTGCCTTCATGATCTCCCGGTTGGTCACATCCAACGCGGAAATAGGCTCATCCAGCAGAATGATATCCGGGTTGGTTGCCAGGGTGCGGGCGATGGCTACCCGCTGCTGCTGACCGCCGGAAAGCTGATTGGGACGCTTGTCCTTCTGGTCCATCAAGCCCACCTGCTCCAAGGTTCGCAGGGCAATTTCCCGAGCTTGGGGCTTGGTTTCCTTGTTCAGCTTCAGAGCGTATTCCACATTCTGCAGCACAGTCATATTAGGAAACAGTGCGTAGTTCTGGAACACAATGCCCATGCCCCGCTGGGAGCTGGGCAGATAGGAGATGTCCTTGTCACCCTTTAAGATCTCGCCGCTGTCAGCACTTTCCAGACCGATGAGGATACGAAGCAGGGTGGTCTTGCCGCATCCGCTGGGGCCCAAAATGGACAGAAATTCGCCCTCCATCAGGTCGAAATTCAGATTGTTCAAAACGGTTTTGCCGTCAAAGCTCTTGTTAAGATTCCGAACAGACAGCTTTGCGTTTAATACTTCCATAGTGCAAGCAACCTCGCTTTCTCTTGATCGTCTTGAATGCCCTGCATATCAGCGTATTGGATATCCTGAGGATAGCCGGGCACCAGATTGGTTTGTCCGTCAAAAATAGTCTCCGGGGAGAAATTTTCCTTGTCGTAGACCAAAAACTCGTTGGCAATAAAGGAGAAAACCTCCTCCACGCCCCCCTTTTCCCGGTGTCCTGCCACGATGCCAGAGCCGGTCAGAGAATAGGGAGAGCCGGTTTCCGGGAAAATGATCTCCAGGGGCTGGCCGTCGTTGATCTCGCTGACTGCCTGAAAGGTCAGCGCAAGACCAATGGCCACCTCGCCCTGCTTCAAAAGCTTGATAGGACCGGAGCCGGATTCGGTAAACTGTTTCAGATTGCCATAAAGGGCGTCCACATACCCGAGCGCGGCTTCCTCGCCCATGGTGTTGACCCAGGATTTATAGAAGAAGTAACCGGTGCCGCTGGATTTGGGGTCGGGCATTGCCACAAGGCCCTTATATTCCGGTTTCAGCAGGTCGGCATAGCAAGTGGGAGCCTCTAAACCGTATTTGTCCAGAACCGAACGGTTGACAATGATGGCGCCCGCCTGCTTTTCCCAAGTGACCCACTTATCTCCGTTATCTGCCGGAGTCAGACCTTCTGTGTAAGGAATCTGGCTCAACCCGGAGATATCCGCAAGGGAACCCTTGATCTTATTCATATACCCGGTTTCCAGCCCTACAAGGATGTCCACCTCGGATGCCGCGCCTTCGGCGTAGATCTTGGACGCTGCCTTGCCGGTTGCCATGTACATGACGATGATGTTGTGGTCCGGGAATTTTTCGTTAAGCTGTTCCTGCAGCGCATCGTTGCGGAATTGCTCTGTGGAGGCACAGATGACGATGCTCTCCTGTCCACCGGTATAGGCAAGCAGGGTAAAGACAAGGGTCAGTGCCAGTATTATGATGATCCATTTTTTCATAGCGCACCTCTGGATGTGTGTGATCCCAAAAAAACGTACAATTCCCTTTTATTCTAACGCAAGCACCCCTGTTTGTCAAGAAAATTGTTCATTCCCCAGCGATAAAATACGCTAAATGAACAAAATTCCAAACAACAGGGGTGTTATGATAGATTTTGCGTTCAGATTTACTTTGCGTAAAGCGGGTCAATTCGCTTCAGCTCATTGAAGGAATCAATCTCCACGATGTCGTCGGTGGCACACTCCCGCACGGAAACGGCATAGTGTTCTTTCTTGTAAACCAGGGCAGTCTGCTCCCAGTAACGTTCTTTGCCGCCGGGGCTGGTGTAGACCTCATGCAGGTCGTTGGCAAGCATTGCGCCTGCCTCTGCGTCCCAGTAGGAGATGCCCACCATCTGATAGCAGTGACGTCCGCCCACACATTCCTCGGTGATGATGCCGCTGGCATCGGTGTGCAGGCACCAGTCATCGGTGACCTCCACGGGTATGCCCAGAAAGTTGGAGGAATACTCGTATTTGCGGATCAGATTGGGGTTGCTCAGCACCAGATCCGCCTCCAACACATAGGCGTTCTGGAACAGATACCGGACGCACACGGCGGAGGAAATGTTATTCGCCTCATTATAAATGGGGTTTTCAACAAATTTGATCTGGGGGTATTTGTAAAGCAACTGATCAAACTGTTCGCCCAGATAGCCCCGGACCACCACGATCTCCGGAATACCCGCAGCAACCACCGCGTCAAGCAAGGTGTCGATCATCCGCACACCGTTAACCCGTACCAGAGGCTTGGGGGTGTTAAAGGTAATAGGCACCATCCGGGAGCCAAAGCCGGCGGCGAGGAAAATGGCCCGCTTAACCCGATAGGGTTCCAGTGCGTCCAGACCCTGCTGGGTGATATGACCGTCAGAAATAAAGCCTTGCGCGGTAAGCTCCTTTACAGCTTTATTCACCGTACCCAAAGAAAGCCCGGTCTTTTCCGCGATTCCCCGTTGGGTCAGCGCATCCTCAGTTTGGGTCAGGGTGACCAGAATCTCAAATTCTTTCTTTTGCATACTTTTTCTCCTATGACAGACGATCAGATTACGTCTTCCTCTACCAGTTCAATCTCTGCGTCGGTCTCTTTCTTGCTGTTTTCCTCCAGATGGAGCTTTTCAGCAACCCTCTTTTTTGCCTTTCTCCAAGCGATGGCGGCAACTGCGCCCACCGCAATCACCACACCGGCAACTGCCTGAATGGCATAGGTCATAACCGAGGGGTCAACATACAGAAAATGAGGCTGTAACATAGTAAATTTCTCCTTTATGATTTCTTTTTATGGATTAAATAGCGAATGATGTATTTGGCACCTTCCACACCGCCAGCGCCCAGATTGTAGAAGTAACGCTCCCGTTCTTCCTTCAGACCCTTCACAGAGAGGGCGCCGTTCAGAAGATTCGCGCAGGTGGAAGCAAATTTCTCGGGAATCTGTTCCTTGTCCATAGACACGCCCAGCACATCCCGCAGGCGGATCTCTTGGGGAACAATGCCGATGGCTCCGTAATTCTCGTTTTCCATCTTCATCCTGGTGTTGATGAATACCACCGGCCTCAAGGTAGCAAAGCCAAATTCAATGCCGATACCGGACCAATCGGTAACCAGAAGATCCGAGGAGTAAACAGAGGTGTTGGAGCTGAAATCCAGCTCAAAAGCAAGTCCGTCGCCGATTTTATCCTGATATTTTTCAACCAGAAGCATCATCTTCTGACGGTACCGCTTCATGTATTCCGGGTGGGGTCGCACGATGATCTTATAATGATCACCGTACAAGCTGTCGATCAAAGGCTCGATACAGCTGTCCAGCAGGTTGTCCTCCTGCCATGAGGGTGCGATGAGCACCTGCTTCCGGGGCGTATCCACCTTTTCCAGATTCTCGCAAGAGGCAATGAGTTGTTCGATCAGGGGATAGCCAAATTCCACCAATTCCTTTTCCTTGGTGCCGTAGAGCTTCTCAGAAGCGCGAACCTCCTGGGCAATATGGGGGCCGGTGCAGAACACCGCGTCAAAATTGTCCAGCGCGTGTTCCCGGAAACTCATATGCATACTGGAGGGGTCGTGAGGCACGAAGATATAGTGGATATCCTTCTGCATGAGAGAACGCTTGATGTAGTAATTATCCAGGTCCGGGGTGGTCATCACCACCACATCTGCCTCCAACCGCATCATTAGCGGGATGGTCTTCTTCACACCAATGTAGTAGGGCTTCAGTTTAGGCTGTTCCTTGGCAAGTTCAAAGACGATGTCATCCGGGTCGTTGGTGATGTAATGGATGGCAACGGTGGTCTTTGCCAGAATGAAGTCGATGATCTCTTTGTAATACTTGTAAAAACCGCTCCTCTCGGAGTAGAACACCAGATGCTTGTTTCGAATGCTGTAAAACCGCTTGTAATCCTGCTTTTCCCGCTTGGCATTGGGGTCCTTGGCAAAAGGCTTTTTCTTCTCCTCCAGGGCATCCAGCTGCTGCAGTTCCTGGCGGCTTGCTTCCAAAGCCTCGTAATCCACATATTTTTTGGGCGGGATCACAGCGTTCAGAGCGTAAAGCTGGACAATGGCAAACAGATTGCTGGCTACCCAGTAAAGGGCGATACCTGCCGGAACAAAGAAGCCCAGATACAGGGACAGGCCCACGGAAAATGCCAGCATGCCCCATTGGCTGAAGGCGCTCTGCTCTGCCTGTAGAACATTGGACTTGTTCTGGGCAATGCACAGAATAAAGCTGGACAGTCCGGCGATGATGGGAACCACCACAGTAATACCCCAAACAATGCTGGGGTTGTGGGACAGGTTAATGCCTAAGAACTGCAGATCGAAAGAAGAAATTGCGAAAAGATGTTCCCCGATCCCGTCGATGGCGCTGAAAACAGCGGCATACTCCGGGTTTTTGATGCATTCAATGGCAGTCAGCTGGATGGCAGAATCCACTACAGGCAGACCGGATATCTGACTTGCCGCCTGATTCACAGCGGCGATCAGGGTCTTGTCCATGTGGAACAGGTAATCAAAAGGGTTGTAAATAACCGCAACCACGCCCATCAGCAGAAAAATCTGTACCAGCAGCGGAACGATGCTGGCAAGAGGATTGTACTTATACTGCTTGTAGAGCTTGGCTTCCTCGTCGGCAATGGTATCCTTATCGCCGTAGAATTTCGCCTTGATTCGGTTCAATGCCGGTTGCATCTGCACCATTTTAATGGAGTTTTTCTGCACCCAGACGGACAGAGGCAGCAAAATGATCTTGGTAATTAAGGTAAACACAATGATCGCAACACCGTAATTCCCCAGAAGCTGGTAGCAAAGCTCCATAACAAAGCCCAGGGGATAGGCGATCACGCTTTCAATGATATCCATATCTTCACCTTCCTCAATTTTATTATTATATAGCCAAACCCATGGTTTGTCCAGTTAAATAATTCTCGGTTGACTTTAGAACAGGGAGATTATAAAATATAAAAAACAACTGCTTTGGAGGTACTATGAAGCTGTATTGGAAAAAATTCGTGTCTGCACTGATTTTTGGCGGCGCAGGATTGTTTACATTACTGTTTTTTTCTCCCCTGGAGGTCTACCTGGGAAATTCTTCGGAATTCCACATATATGCAGACAATGCTATTGTGATCCTGTTTGCAGCCGCAGCATTGTGCACCCTTGTTTGGTCTGCTGTAGTGAGTTTTTTGCCCACAAAAGTATTGAAATTTGTTAATTTAGGTCTGTTTGCCCTAACACTTTGCTTTTATGTACAGGCCCTGGCGCTGAATGGAGAGCTCATTCACCTTGACGGCGAGCAGCTTCTTCTCTCCCCTGTCACGAAGCTTACCAACGGTCTGATCTGGCTGGGCATTTTGGTAGCTGTGCCGGCAGTTTGGTATCTGATGAAGCGCCTGAAAAAGGAAAAGCTGTATATCAACATTACCAAGTATCTGGCGCTGGCACTGGTCGTGATGCAGTTGACAGGTGTCGCCTCCTTGTATTTCACATATGATAAGTCTGTGAACATTTCCAAGGGTATGTATTTTTCTAATCAGCAGGAGCTGTCTGTGGCCGGTCAGAAAAATGTGGTGTATTTCGTGATCGACTACTGCGATGGACTTGTTGTGCAGGATGCCCTGTCCCAGGATCCCGAATTGTTTGCTGAATTTACCGGCTTTACCTATTATCCGGACGCATCCTACACCCATTCCCGGACCTATCCGGCAATCACTTATCTGCTGTCCGGGCAAAAGTGTTTCTATGACAAGCCCTATACGCAGTACGCAGACGAAGTGTTCCAAGGCGACTCTTTTATGGCCGGTATCGATGGTCTTGGTACTGACATTCGTCTTTTTACCGATACCCGGTATGTGGGTCCTTCCGCATTGGAATATGTAGACAACTATAAAACGGTACTTCCCACCAGCCTGTCCTCAGTGAAGCCCTTGGGATTTCTGCTTCAAACATGGAAGGTCTCCAATTTCCGTGGCGCACCCTATTGGGCAAAGTCACTGTTTACCTACACTACGGATGAGGTAAATGAGGCATCTGTTATCTACCCCACCGACTATGCCACACTCTTTGACGATCTGGCTTTTTATGAAAACATTCAAACGGCGGGGGTCAGTGTAAACAGTGAGTTTGCCTCTGCATTCCGCTTCTACCATATGTTTGGATCCCACCCCGGCGCGGTGATCAACGAGAACGCTGAATATCAGGAGAACGTGACCCTTACGCAGGCTTTGCGGGGTGACATCAAGGTCATTTCTGCATACCTGAGGGAACTCAAAGACTCGGGCGTATACGATGAGACTACTGTGATTGTTACTGCTGACCACGGATATGTATCAACGAATCTCATTAAGTCGCAAACCTGTATTATGCTGGTGAAAATGGCAGGCGCCAATGCTCAAGAACCTGTTCGGGTATCCGCCGCGCCGGTTTGCCACGAGGATCTGTTCGCCACCGTGATCAAAGGCTTGGGCGGTGACTATACTTCCTACGGCAAAGCCATAGATGAAATCTCCGAGACAGAGGAGCGTGTCAGATACCATTACAACACCGTGCTGGAAAACGGTGTGGATACTCGCTTAGAGGAATATGTGATTAAAGGCGATGCGCGGAATATAGAAAACTATAGAGCGACAGGAAAACAGTGGATAGTTGCTTATACCCTATAAACAATGCGGGATGCTCTCCAGAGCATCCCGCATTGTTTATGTCGTTTTCAATCCAAAATACAAGGCTCATGTGTAGGAACGATCTCTACCTGGAACTGTATGGGATTTGCCCGTTTGAAGCGCATGATCAGGTTGACAGATCTTCTTACAAAATATTCCACCAGAGAATTGACCCGCAAAGATCTGACCTTGCAATCCTTCTTTAGCTGTTCAAAATCGATGGGAACCGGTACGCCCACCCAACTGGTGCCGTCGTTGAATTCCTTTGCCCGTTTTGACAGCAGGTGCCGTGCTCTTATCCGGAACAGGGGGCGCAGTAGCGCACATTCCCGCTTGGCAAGGTCCAGCCACATATAGTAATCGGCGATCAACTGGGGATACCAGTGTTTCAGATTCAGGCTGTCATTGTAACCCCAAGAATCTTTATAGAGAACATCGTCGATGAGATAGGTGTTGTAGTGGTGCGCAAAGCGGAGCATCAGGGAATAATCGTCCAGGCCCAAGGCTCTGCCCTGTCCCCGGAAACCGCCGATCTCCAACATTTTTTCCCGTTTGTAAAAAGAGCCCTTTACGGTAGTGGGGAAATGATACCAGTACTGGGAGCTATTCAGTCGGGTGACGGTCTTGGTTCCGCCTATGCCCTTGTATTCCTTCTGGGTATCGGGCTGGGTATGGAGGAAATCCAAAAGCTCGTAGTTGCAGCACAGCTGGTCAATCTCGGGGTGCTCCCGCACGATCCTGCCCATATTCTCCAGGAAATGATCCTGCATGAAATCGTCACTGTGGAGAAACGTGATCCAATGGGAGTTAGAAAGCATGATGGCGCGATTCCAGTTGTCAAAAACACCCAGATTCTGCCGATTCTTGTAGTAGATAACACGGGGATCATTCTTTTCCCGCAGATACAACTCCGTTTCGGAAGGGCCTTCCCGGTTTGCATAGTCATCAATGACCAGAAGTTGGAACTCATAGCTGCAGGGCTGATTCAAGGCGCTGCTGATGGCGCGGCGGATGAATTCAATGGGATGGTCATACACCGGGACAATAATAGTCAGAAATACCGGTGTTTCCGGACGGGTGCCAAAGATCAAGTCGGTTTGCACATGGGCCGCATCCTGATAATGGTCTATATTTTTCAGAAAGTCCCGGGTGCGGATCTCCAACAAATCATTTTCAGTAGCCATAAAAGTCACCTCAACGATGCAGAATTTTGTTTGCTAATATCTTGCCGTAACCAAGGGTAGCCCGGAATGCAGGGGTACGGTGGAACAGCAGAAGGATCAATCCGTTAGGAATCAACACTGACAGCGCGCACTGGGCGATAAAGCCGGGAATGGTCACCGGTATCAGGGAACAGATCAGACTGTTCACGCCACAGATTCCGGCGCACACCACATAGCCGCCTACCATTTTCAAAAGCAGAGGGCGGCTGTTCATTTTGAAGCCAACCTTATACAAATTGTTGGAATAGGGGAAACATACAATAAATACGTTGACAAACACAGTAGCGGCAAACAAGCCGGCGATTCCCATAAACCGAATCAAGATGAAGTCTAAGATCACATTTACCACCGCGCCGGCAAACTGGTAATAGATACACTCCCGGAAGAGACCCAAGCTTTGGCGGAAGGAGAAAATCGTATACATGGAAGATACGATATAGAAGTTGCCGCAGATCAGCGCCACAGTAAACAGATCAAAGGTATAGTGCGCGCCCCACACAAGGGTAATAAAGGGGTTCATAAGCTGGAACAGACAAACGGTGCAGAAACAGGAGATCCAAAAGTTTATAAAATTCAAGGTGGAGAATACGTTTTCTGCCCGTTCTTTGCTTTCGGTGGCGCAGAGGTTGCCAAGGCTTGCGCCGCAGGAATAGATGATGGTGCTGACAATGCCGTAAATGGCATTGATGATCATCATATAATTGCTGTTGTAGCCGGCAAGGACTGTGCCGATCATAGCGGAGATAAACAGGTTGTCGGTGGAGTCAATCATCTGGGCAGACAGCCGCACCACGAACAAACCGTAAATATCCTTGAACATCTCCTTGATCTCGGCTTTGCTGATTTTTTCTTCCGTTTTTTGCCGGATATAGGGATATTTCTTCAGGGCAATCAAACCCAGAACCAGATTCTTTGCCACGGTCACTGCCAGCCGGATCAGCAGAAATGCGATAAAGTTCTTGATCAAAACCAGCAGCAGGATCTCCAGTGTTACAGAGAGCAGCGCGAAGACAGAATCCACCTTGTTGACCAGCGCACCCTCCTGATAGGCGGTGAGTACCGTTCTGGGATAGGAGAAGAACAGGTAGGTCACGGCGGTATTTGCCACATACAGTACGTACAGCAAGGGAATGCTGTAGGGTACTTCCCCCTCCAGATTGATAATTTTGGGAAGCAGCGGGATCAGCGCGCAGCCCAAACCGGCAATGGCAAAGCCGATGATCCGGTAGCACAGTCGGTAAAACTTCACCAAAACTGCCAGACGGCGGGTATCCTCCTCTGCAATGGGCTTATACATATAGAAGGTGATCGCCTGTCCAATACCCAGCTCCACCAGAGAGAACATGGTCAGAATGGTGGTGAACAGGCCGTTCAGACCCAGACAGTCGTCACCTAGACAGCGGATAAAAAATGTCCGGGAAAGAAAACTCAGACCCAGTGTCAAAAAACGCAGAAACAGGCCCGAGGCAATAATACCGGCGGAGTTTTCTAAGCGGGATTTTGCCATAGTTGCCTCCTAGATATCAAAGGTGTCTTCAATATTTGCAACCCGATCATAGGGGAAATCGTAAATATCGCGGGTTTTCTCCGGAATATCAGTGACCTCTTCAGTCCACTCCGGACGAATACGGAAATTTTGGGTGTTGTTGATAGAACGGGCGGGATCAAACCGGCTCTTGGGAGCGACATGCCGCTCCGGAGTAAGCCCGGTAAAGGCCTCGATCCGCGCCACGGTTTCTTCGTAGCGGTAAATGAGGTCCTCAAAATGTATCCGCAGGATCTTGTCCGAATCACAGGGCCGCTCCGCACCCCGAACCTGATTCCAAACAGCCAGGAACGCATCCTTTTCTCTGGGGTAGGGGGCGAAGATGTTGATTCTGGGCCAGACATATTTGAAGATGATATAAAGATCCCGCACATCCCGGTCTACGACGATCAAACGGAAGTCATCGTCAAAAAAACGGTCTATCTTATAGCTATGGTGGGGAAATACCAGATGATCCAAAATCAGATCACCCTGGTGGTCGCCGGCGATCATGTCGCAGTATTCCTTAATAAACTGCCGGGCATGACGGTAGAAATCCTCAGAAGAAATAAAAGAAAGCTCCATCATTTGCTCCGGGGGGATGCGATTGGCAATGCCGAAAACACCCTGCACCTCTTTGCCGGGCAGGAAGGTCTTCAAGCAGTCCTTTGCAAATTTTACCGGAGAAAATTTGGGCTTTTCGTAGTAATCATACCACTGACCCTTGCATCGGTATTGCACAAGGTTGTCAACAAACCGGTCAGTAATTTCTTTGAATTGATTGCCGTAATGGTATTTATAAGAGCCAAACCAGCCCTGATATTCATCGCTCAGCCGATACATCGCCTTGCGGAAGGATTTAATCGCCTCGTCAGACCGATGCAGGTCATTGTTATACAAGAGCTTGCTTTCCAGATCAAAAAGGCCGTTCGGAACGTACAGGGGGATGTGCTCATAGTTATGCAGACCGCATTCAGAGCAACCTTCATATTCAGCAAGCAGGTCAGTAATGGCAGAAGAGCCGGTGCCGTGATAACCTGTGATGGCAATTTTCATAGCGGTTTACTCCTTTTTTGGACACACGCAGTCTATTGCTTTCCGGTAAAAGCGCAGCGAATGCGTAAAAATACATATTTCCAGAAGTGGTGGTTATGCCAGCATTGGCAGAACAGCCGAATGGCTTTTTGCCGGCCGGGAATAGGCAGAGCAGAATTCTCGGCTTGGCAGTTTAAGAAGGCAGCATGTCGCTTGGCTTGCTTCGTTTGCATATAAGCCTCGATTTCGGCCATAGTGCAGGAATCTGCCCGCTCCCAATTCTTGGATAGAAATTCTGTAGTCAGGGTCTGCCGTGCCCAGTTGCTTTTGGAGAGGCCGGTGGAACGGACCCGATAATACAGACCCAGTACCTGCAGATTTCCCAGCAAAAAGCCTTTTTGCTGTGCCCGCAGGACAAAGTCATAATCCTCGCAGCAGGGAATGTCCCGGTAGCCGTCCAGCGCCTCCATAACCGATTTTTTTATCAGCCAAGTAGGATGGGGAACGCAATCGGTTTTTTTAGTCACTTTTCGAATTTCCCCCGGGGTTTGAGGGAAAAGGAACAGAGGTGAAATAATATCGCCCTTTTCATCAATGTGCTGGATGCCGGCACCCACGAAGTCGTAGCCCTTTTCCCGCAAAAACACCATCTGCTTTTCAAGGCGATCCGGCAGTGCAATGTCGTCGGCATCCATACGGGCGATGTATTCTCCGGAGGCTAAGCACCAGCCCCGGTTCAGACTGGCGACCAAACCCATGTTCTTATCATTTTTGATTACCCGCACCCGAGGATCCCGGTTGTGATACTCCTCCAACACCCGCGCCAACATTTCGTTTGTTGGGTTGTCGTTGATAATCAGAAACTCGGTGTGGCGATAGCTCTGCTGCAATATGGAGTCGATACTCTTTCTTAGGTCACCTTCGGTCTCATTGTATGTGCTCATTAAAACGGTTATCAATTCCTGCAAAAAGATCCCTCCGTATCTGTAAACAGGTTACTTTTTCTGTCTTTTGTTCATGAGAAAGCTAAAAAGCGCCGGGCATGCCATGAACATCAGATACTTGATCTTGGTGTTTCTCCGCATCCGGGAAAAAGAATACAAAGCAAAACTGCCGTAGAGCTCCTTTTTCAGTGCCTTGCGCTTCCCGGAAAATTCCGGAATACCGGCGCTGCGGAAGAAAATATTCAAGAGAAGTTCAATGTGTTTTGCTTGGGCGAAGGACGCAAGAGCAGGGTAGTTTTTTTCATAATGGGCAACCCGCTCCCGGCTGATATCCCCTTCCAGAAAATGTCTTTGGGAGAAGCTTCCCCGGGTGACACTCTCATCGGTCATTACATAGTGATAATAGGGGTGACTGTAATAGGCGACAAGCTCTGCCTGTTCCAGCAGATTGACCATAATCGCAAAATCTTCATAAGCCCGTTGTTCCGGAAAACGGATATTCCTGAAAATTTCTGCGGCAAACAGCTTGTCGCAGGGGCTGTTGGTGATTTTCTCTGCATAGGTAACTTCCCGCAGGGCGTCTTCTTTCGTGAAAAACACTGCCGGGTCGTCAAGGGTATACCCGGGATCCACCACAATAAAATGCCCGTCAGGAAAATCGCAACAGATACCACATGCAGCGATCTGAGCTCCACTCTGGCGGATCAGATCCATCATTTTTTCGTAGTAACCCGATTCGATCCAGTCATCGGAATCGGCAAAGGTCACATATTGGCCGGTGATATGGGAAAGGCCCAGATTCCGGGCAGTGGACTGACCGCCATTTTCCTTGTGAAATACCCGGATACGGCTGTCTTCCTGCGCAAATGCGTCGCACATTTCACCGCTGCGGTCCGGAGATCCATCATCTACCAGAATGATCTCCAAATTTTTGTAGCTTTGATTTCGAATGCTGTCCACACATTTCTGCAAACTTTGTTCCGCTTTATATATGGGAACAATTACAGATATCAATGGTTGATCCATAACAGCGCTCCTTCATATCTACATCAAAACTGGAAAGTATCCTTAAGACCCAGCCATTTCTGGTCCTTTTCGCTCAGATTCAGCGGTGTACCGTCGGCGAGGGTATAACCCTCGGCAGATGCACTACCCTTATATTCACCCATAAGTTCAGGCCATTCAATACCGATAGCGGGGTCATTCCATGCCAGACCGCCTTCGTCATTGGCATGATAAAAATCGTCACATTTATAGCAGAACTCGGCGGTTTCGGTCAGCACCAGAAAGCCATGGGCAAAGCCCTTGGGGATCAGAAACTGCTTTTTATTCTCCTCGGTCAACAGTACACCGTACCATTTTCCATAGGTGGCAGAACCGGCTCGAAGATCAACGGCAACATCAAAAACACTGCCCTTGATGGCCCG
>JAZKYA010000021.1:0-25417 GCA_045611945.1 Faecousia sp.
TTCTATTTTTCTAACATTTCGATTTCCGCTATCGCTCTGAACACCGGAAAGAATTGCTGGGGACACACTGCGTTTCCGATTGCTTTAGTTCTGTCCACCCTTTTGGGAATCCCATGATTTCCTCGCAGAATTGCGGATTCAGATATATACTGTGCGTCTGCTCGTCTGAGAAGGTGTACACAAATTCTTTCAAATTGCTCATCTGCTTTTTGCTGTTCTTCCTCAAGCAACCGCCCTTGTAATCCGAAGCCGTTATTGTTGGTATCATTTTGATTATTTCGGCTGGATTTGGAGTCCTTCCTTTCCGAAACTTCTCCGACCTCACACGATTGTTTGCGGTGAGTGTTCCTAGCAACGATTGCAATTCTTTCCCGTCTATGGATGGCTCCAACTGCGGCAGCGCTAGTAACTCCCCATGCCACATCGTACCCCAGGTCGGCAAAATCCCGGAGAACTCCAAGAAAGAACCGTCCATCTTCACTTGATAACAGTCCCCGAACATTTTCAGCCACAACCCATCGGGGCTTAATTTCGCCAATGACTCGCCGCATTTCGGGCCATAGATCACGCTCATCGCCAGATGCCTTACGCTTTCCAGCAGTACTATGTGGCTGGCACGGGAAGCCCCCTGATATACATGTGACCCCCCCCTGGTGGGCACTTGGTTCTTCTAAAAAACTCATCTGCTGTAAAGTCATGTATGTCTCTCCATTTCGGTACATCCGGCCAATGTTTCTCAAGCACCTTCCGTGGGAAATCCGCCCACTCAACCTGTCCGACAGTCTCGAATCCTGCCCACTGGGCTGCCAGATCCATGCCGCCGATACCGGAGAACAGGGACAGGTGTGTTAATTCATTCATTGTCCTCATCCTCTTCAAACAGGTCAATCTGCCCCGGCAGAATGTTATCTTCCATCCACCAATCAAATACTTCCTTTGGCGATGCCCAGCTTATGTACTTCCCGCGCGATGCCCTTTCCTCCAGCAGGTTCTTGAATGCCAGCAGGTACAGATCCTTGTATTTTGGAAAACGCGCGAATTCCAATTCGCGCCCCGCTTTTCCTGCCATAGGGCATCCGACGCAACCTACCCTGCACCACCCTTCGTCATATAAAGGGTTGATGCATATATTGTTTGCGGTCACATTGTAGTCCCCGCAAAGCACAGAAACATCTCTTCCTAAGAATTCCCACACATCATTGTCTGTCCAGTCGATGATCGGATTCACAGTGCGCTTTGCTTTCAACCGGCAATTTTCAAAAAGCATTCTGCGATCGTCGTTATCGTTATTCAGAATAATTCTGGTCTTCTTGGTGCCATTCTTCTCGTAGATTCCTCTGCTATTCTTCCGGGATGCAGATTCAGCCCAGCGAACACCAGTTGCGATAAAGCGACCCGCTCCCCCTGTCTCTTTCAGCACAGAGCAGCAATATCTAACCAACCGTGTTGGAGGCATCAGCTTTTGCGGGATCAAGCTCCACATAGATACCCGATTGCCTTTGTATGTAGGCATATTGATGGTATATTTGATCCCCATCTCTTCAAACCGCTTTGCCTCACTGCGGATAAATCTGACCGTCTCCGGAGCATCCGCTGTGGTGTGGTTGTGCATAACCTCGAAGGGGATTCCTGCCCTGATTGCCAGTTCCTTCACAACAGCTGAATCCTTGCCGCCGGAATCTGTGATCACCAAAGGCATCTTATAGTGCTGCAGGCTCATTTTCGATGCTGCCTTAAGCCGATCTATTGCAATATGTTCAAGGTCACTCATACAACCTCCTGTTCTATGAGGTCAAACAGGCTCGGCTGCTCCATCTCTGCTTCCTCAGCACGCAGGTACCCAACACCGTCAGCAAAGTAACCGGGATTCAACTCGCATCCGTAGCCATACCGACCCATGCGGACAGCAATCGTAGGAACTGTGGCCAGACCGCCAAAGGGGTCAAATACCACATCATCTTCATTGGAGTACCGGAGGATAATCCGCTCTACGATATCAATCTGAAGGGGGCAGACATGCAGCTGCTTTCTGCGCTGGCTCTGTGCTGTGTTGAAGGTCTTCATGCGGGAGATATCATCCCACACATCCGGATGGATGGACGCGGGCGGTACCGTCATAAACTCCTTGGAAATGGCGTCCAGCTGCTCCATGGCATAGGACAGGGCCACATGCTGATCGTAATCGTAGACATGGGCCTTGCTGAATTCCCGGAAGCGCCGCATCCTGTCAGACATCTTCAGCCGCGCCAGCTCTTCAGGATCCAGATTGCGGTTACCGGAAGAACGCCAGAAGGCGTAGGCATCTAACTGCCATTGGCTCAGCGGATATTCCTCTTTGGTTTTCTCCACCCGCTCATCGGCATAGGCATGGGAGCGGTCTGTGGGCAGCTTCCGGAACAGCAACACATACTCCGGGCAGCCTACGCCCATCTTGGTACCGTCTTTGCACTGTTCAGTCCATCCCAGGCGGTAGGTCTGATTGTTTTCCCGTACAACATCTGTGGTGACGGTGATCATGCCGAAGTAGATAAAGCCGTGCTTCATGTAGTGCTGGATACACTGGGCATGGAACGGCTCCATGGAGGGCATACCGTAGCCGGTTACATTGCCGAACAATACACGGTCTTTTACATGGATTGCTGCCACCCGGCCTGGTTGAAGGATCCGCAAAAGCTCCGGTGTTAGGTAGTCCATCTGCTCGAAGAATCTTTCGGTATCCTCGTTATGACCGAAATCGTTATAGCTGGGGGTATATTCGTAATGGTTGGAAAACGGGATGGAGGTATGGATCAGACCGACGGAATTATCGGCCATCCTGCGGACCTCTTCCACACAATCATTGTTGACATAGGTCCATTTTTGACCTTTCAGTTCCACTCTGCTCACTCCTATGCTTCTGGCCATCCGCTCCGCCTGGATCTGATCCAACAGACCGTATTCCTTGACAATACGGCGCATGTTCTCTTGGAGCTTGTTGTGGTTGTCCCACTTCTCCAGAAGGACACGCCATATCTGTTCCTCTGCTTCTGTGAAGATCACATCGATAATTACCTTCTCAGTCTGCAGGAAGCGGTAAATACGGTGGATGGCCTGAATGAAATCATTGAATTCGTAATCGATGCCCACGAAGATGGCCCGGTGGCAGTGCCGCTGAAAGTTACAGCCAGAGCCAGATAGGCTTTTCTTCGTGGCAAATAACCGGGTACGGCCTTCCGAAAAATCAATCACACGGCGCTCCCGTTCGTCATAGTCCATACTTCCGTAGATATCTACGGTACCGGGAATCGCCTTCAAGATTGCTTTCCGTTCTTCCTCACGGTCATGCCACAGTAGGAAGTGGGCCTGTGGGTCACTGTCCACGATCTCTTTGGCCTTTGCTACACGAACATCGATGGATGTACTTTTCTCTTTGGAGGCTTCCGCAAGGCCCACAGCTACATCACGCATCAGCTTGACCTGACCATCCGGGTCGACCGCATCGCCCAGCTTGGTAGCGATCTTGTGGGTACGCACTTCCAACGGCGGCAGGTCATAGCCGGTGGCATCATAGCCTAAGTCCTCCGGACTGCTGAGGAACAGCGCCCAGGAACTGACCCACAACCAGAATTCTTCCTCTTTGTGCGGGTACAGGGCGAGGTTGTTTGCCTTGGTGCTGTCCCGTTGGAAAAAGCGGGTAAGGGCCTGCCCGGTGTCCATGACCTCCAGGTATCCGGCATAATGGATAAGCTCTTTGTACTTATTGGGTGACGGGGTTGCGGTACCGACCAGCTTATATTTCACGCCCTTGAAAAGATCCATGAAGGTCTGGAATGTCTTGGATCCGTAGGACCGCAGCACAGAAGCTTCATCCAGTGCGGCGCCGGCAAAGTAGTGGGGATCAATGTCACCGTCCCGGACCCGCTCATAGTTTGTCATGTAAATCTTTGCCGGTGTTGCCATGACCTCAGCCATGGTGCGCACATACAAAGGCTTTTCGATGCCCAGCAGCTTCACTGCGTCATGGGTGAATTCCTGCCGGACACCGAGGGGCAGCACAATGATCACCGCCCGCTGCTCATGTTCCTGCACCAGGCGGCACCATTCCAGCTCCTGGATTGTCTTTCCAAGGCCGAAGGATTCAAACAGCGCCCTGCGGCCACCCTTGACCGCCCACATAACAGCATCCCGCTGATGAGGTTTCAGGGCAGGGTTGATATCTGACCGCCGGACCTCAAATCCGCTCACCGGCGCAACCTCAATCTTGGTATGTAGAAAGTCGTTGTAGGTCATGCGCTATCCTTCTTTCTGCCAATCAGGATATACTCAATATCGGCTCCGGCCTTGAGCAGCCGCGCAAGGTATTTTGCCGAAGGGCATACGCCATCTTTCCATTTGTATATGTTGTCGCTTTTAATACCGAGTGCTTTTACCGCAGCGGTTGTCCCCGGGAAGATTCGAAGGACTTCAGTATAGGCGCGAAAACCTATCTCAATATCGCCCTTCCATTGTCTTGTCTTCATCTTTGGGCACCTGCCTTCTTTCTGTTCAAAAGCCTACCTAGTCTGTCTTGTGACACCGTAGGATTCCATCCGCAAATGTCACAATTGGGGATCGTGCAGTTTACTCCCTCGTTGTATTTGCAAGGGTCGCTTCTTTGGTGTCCGCCCGCTCTGCTTTTACAGCGACTGCTGCAATATTTCTTGGAACCGCCGGAATAATCGATTCCCTTCTTGCCGCATACAATGCAGGTAAATTCCACCGTTTTATTCCTCCGCAAACATCTCACCCTCTCTTTTTTCTTCGTACTGCTGGTCTTCATCGGCTTCGTATTCCATAGACTCATCAGTGTAACCATATCGTTCCATCCGGGATATAACCGGGTGCTCAATCATAGTTCTCATAGCTTTCCTCCAGAGCGCGTGCAGGTACAGGATCAAGCCTGCCGAATACTTGTCCCGCTATTTTTTTAGCAAATTCCTTGACCTCTCCAGGCAGCTTGTCGTATTCGGCATCAGCCTTTGCCCTTGTACGGTATGTTCTCTGAAAGTTGGACGCGACCACAGTCTGAACTTCGTTAAGGTCTAATCTTGCCCATTCTCTTAGTTGGTTGGGACTGCCCACAAGTCTTTGGATGTTTTCCGGTAGCTTTCCAAATTCCTCCGCTGAGTTATAGGAACTATTGATGAGAGCTTTATAAACCATTGCCCAAGCTTCACCTTCGGTTATCCTAACAGGTGCTACCAGTTTCTGAATTTGATCGTTGATCTGCCCCACATTGGGCATAAATCCCTTTGTGTCATTGGCCATAAACGCCTTTGCTGCAGCATGTACGAGTTCTTTGTGGTAGTCCTTGAAGAAATCGTGCCACAGAGCGATTTTTGCACCAACTACAGCATCAGACTGCCCCCGGAAAGAGTCCGGATAGTTTGCTTGCATAATAGTCATAAGCTCCGCAACTTCGCGCTTAGTCATCGAAATCACCCCTTGCAAGCATACCCGCCAAGCGATCAGCCCCGTGGACATAGCCTTTTTGTGGCTGCTGATATGTATTTTTCTTCAGTCCCCACCCATCTCTGCTGCATTTTCGAATCACAAGATTCCAGTCTCGCCATTTGTTTTTGTTTTTGGTTGTCTGTGCTGACTCATCGACATAGGCGATGCACCGGTTGACCTCGGCCTCTCCGAGATCATTTATAAGCCGGTTGAATTCGTCGTCGGTAAGCTTTACCCATCCAAACACACCAAAGGTTTTCTTGGCTTGCTTAGGGGGCGCAGGCGGCTCGCCCGCCTTACTCTTATTATTGGACTGGATAGGACTGGATAGGATAGGACTGGATAGGATAGGAGCATCACTCTGCATACTTGTGCATGCGTCTGCATCACTCTGCATACTTGTGCATGCGTTTGCATCGTTTTGCTTACTCCACCGATCTTTAGCTGCTTTTGATTTCGCTGTTTTTGCAGTTTCTCTTCTGTCTACTTGATTAGCCATATAGCGGAAAGCGAACCGTATAAGTGGATCGTTGCCCCCGTACAGTTCTCCCCGGAATTGGTACGCCATAACAGATCTAATCAGTATACCGAACTGTTCATCGGATAAATCTTGTGTAGTGTCCTCTATTTCCGG
The DNA here is from genome assembly GCA_045611945.1 of Faecousia sp. Lineage (GTDB taxonomy): Bacteria > Bacillota > Clostridia > Oscillospirales > Oscillospiraceae > Faecousia. The sequence goes on from JAZKYA010000021.1 coordinate 6,107, forward strand.
GAAAATGGCCAATGTTTCCTGCTTTGACATCTAATCACCATCCTTTATTCTGGCCTCATATTCTCGGTAGATCTCCATGAAGTCGTCAAGCCGCATGGTCACTAGAATGTCAGCGTTATTCTTCTTGTGAAACACCGCTGGAAGGCCGTTGCGTGCGTCTCTGGCGGCTTGTGCCATCCAGTCATAGAGATTCATTCTCTCTTGATGTTTGGCTTCTATATGGAGTCCAGGAAGTCCCACAACATCGGCCGCATCCCCGGTGTTTCCACAATACTGCGCCGTTCGGCGGCAGTTGTAACCATATTTAGTTCTTAGGATACCGGCAAGCTGCCGCTCAAACCGGGCGCCTTTTTGTTTGCTGTTAATAGCCATAATCAGAACGGTAACTGTGCATCATCGCCGTCCAGAGGTGCAAAGTCAGAAGCTGCCTGCATTTGTGCCATCTCAGCATCGTCAGCTCTTCTGCCGCCACCTACATATGGTCTGTTTTCTTGAGGTTCATTCTTGGAATCTCCAAAATAAACATTGTCCGCTACGATCTCTGCAGCGCGGCGCTTATTGCCGTCCTTATCATTCCAATTACGGATCTGTAACCGGCCGGATACCACCGCCATGCGGCCCTTGGTAAAATACTTAGAGACGAACTCTCCAGTCTGACGCCAGGCGACACAGTCGATGAAATCAGTTTCCCGTTCGCCATTCTGCTTGTCGGTAAAATCCCTCTCAACAGCAAGGGTGAAACTGGTAACTGCGATACCGCTGCCGGTACGGCGCAGCTCAGGATCACGGGTCAAGCGACCCATGACAGTAATATGGTTAAGCATTGCTGTTCCTCCTGTAATAAAGTGTTGATTCATCCCAGTTGGGATATTGTTCCTGTAGGTATTCCCGAAAGAAGTTCCTCAAGGCTCCACGATTCGTTGTTTGGTCATATTCTCTGTGGCAGGGCAGACATAAGGTCAAACCATTTTCTTCCACACCCAGGCCACCTTGTGACCGTGGAATATAATGTGCGTTGGAATATGCCGTTGGATTTTCTGGAGGGGCAGGCCTGCCACATTTAATGCAGCAGGGCCATCCGTCTACGCTGTCCCGTTCAGCGATCCTTTCCTTGATCTTCTTTGGGAAGTCCTGCGCTTTCGTGTCTTTTCGCATTGTCCCATTCCTCCAGTAACAGGGATTTCTCCCTCTCGCTCAAAGTCTCTATTCCGAGTTGCTGGCAGTCTTGTATGATCAGATCCAGAAGCCGGGACATTTGTGCGGTATCATAGTCACTGGAACCGTGATACATCTTCAGTGTGTGGTATCCTTCCAGATCTTTTAGCCTACACGGGCCAAGGTCTTCAACCATCCTTCCAATGTGACCTTTGCACCAGTCTCGTGTCCAAGCATCGATATCCTCGGGGCGTGATGGAAGAAACTTAAAGTTACCGCCTACATCCGGGATATATCCCTGGTATATCTCGTTCGGGGGCACACGCAATAACACCGCCATTTCATTGATCAGCGCCCATGCTTTGGCATTGGCATCCAAGCTCCGCTTTTTGCGGTGTTCCTTGATATCCAGTTCATAGAGCTTGTCTTTCTTCTTCCGAAGGAAACTCATAACAGCACCACGCTGGTCATAGGGGATATCAATAATCAGTTGCCCTGCGTCCATTCTGGCGTTACGGAATGTGATTTCTGTCATAAGGCAGCCCAGTGCTGCTTATACCGATCCAGCAGCCCCATGCTTGTCAGCGAAGCTATGAAATCATTGATAATATCGCCGATGAACCGTGTATTTTCGCGGGTGTAGGATTCTTGATATACGTCCTCGCCGTCAGAAACCAAGTACCGGAACTCTGTGGCCTCTGGAACGATATAGAAATAAGTAGGGTGCTGAGGACTGCTTAGGTATTTGCCATATATATCCTCGCTGCCAAAGCTCTTATTGCGGAACTTTACATCATAGATGATCCCCGCTTGCAGCGCATCAAGGATTCCGTAGACCAGAAATGTCATACCGCACACATCGATTTCTCTCTGCGCTTTGACCTGTACCGGCGCAGAGCCTATGATCGCCGCTACTTTCTGAATACCTGCTTCCCACTGATCGTGAGGCTCTCTCGGCAACCCATGAGCCTGAGAATATACCTGGTCCTCAAATGCAATGCCATTCAACATTGCCTGTGTTGCGTCTTTTTTCCGACGGTCCAGCGCAAGAAGGAACTCAGCTTTCGCTTCTTCCTCATAGCCTTCTTGGCAGTCAAACATGTAATTCCATGCTGACAGAAGGCTCTGCGTGATCAGATATTTTGACATGTCAACCCTCCTTAGGGATATATCCTTCCTTGCTGTACCTCAATCCCAATTCGCCTGTTTTTGCTGTCAGCATCGCTGAAGCTTCTTTTTTAGAAGTCAACGCGTGCTCTAAATTCTGCAACAAAGCGACTGCTGCGTTAGCTGTCGCAACATCCGTCACTCCATCAATAATTTTTCTAACCTCTACCATAGCTTTGTCGTAGGTCTCACGCAGCGGAACATACAGTTCCTTTTCTTTTGCAATATTCTCTCTGGCAGCAGCAAACAGCTTCGTCATAAAATCGTTTGGCTCATTTGCCGACAGTTCCGGAATAGGCCAACGACCGGAGATCCCATTGGTTCCCTTTGCAAAATATTCCTGTTCCGGTGTGAAACAGATCATTCTCTGGGAACCGATCATCTGAACATAGCCGCCGAAATCGCAAGGATTCCATACGGTATTCCGCACGCTACCCTCGCACATCAGACGCTGGGTAGGATTACCATCTTTGTCGCTCTGCTCTTGAGAATGGAACACATAAATCACATTCTTGTTCAGAATGGTCTTTACATAATCGGTGAAGCGGTTAAACTCGTTCTTTACAAATCCAAACCCCTTCAAACTGTTAAACTCGCCATTCTTCTGCTTGGCTCCTTTTTCGCGCATCGCCCAGTCCTTAAGGAACGTAACGAAACTGCCGCCGGTATCAATGACAACAGTCTGGAACTCTGCCATTTCCGGGGACTGTATATCTGAAAGCACTTCCTCATAAGTGCTGCACATGATAGTGGGATGCCGATGTTGTGCCCGGACGCGGGAGATACCGCGGTCAAAGTCGATCAGCACAGGTGCCGGTGCGGACAGCGCTAGAGTGGTTTTACCAACGCCAGGACTGCCGTAAATGATTGCAGAAAATTTCTGCCCGGAAAAATCCATATTCTCAGGTCTAACAATAGCCATTTGTTCATATCTCCTTAATTGACAAAATTAAATAAATTTGTTATTCTAACAGTGGTGATTTTTCATCTGCCGTTTCCGGTTCTGCTACAACCGGGAGCGGCTTTTTACTCGCACTCCACGAACTTTCCGTCCTTGACGGTATACCAGGTATCGGCTTTGATGCTCTCACCATCGACCACAGCAACGGCCCAGGTTTCAATGTCGTAGCTGTCCTCTTTTTCTATTGCGCAGGTAAGGATTGCTCCCATGCCGCCCTTGATTTTCACGCCATTGCCACGAACAGTGCCGACGCCATTCTCACCAACAACGACAGATCCACGACTGGTAGCTGCGCCCTTGTAGCCTGCGGTAGCTGCGCCCTTGTAGCCTGCGGTAGCTGCGCCATAGTTGCCTGCGGTAGCTGCCTTACCAGGCTCTGCATTATGCTCATTGGTACAGCGGCTCTTGACATACTCAATTTGTGCTTTTACCAAGCCGGGAAGGCCGATTTCCGCACCGATCTTGATCTTGGTGGATGCTACCTTGGAATCATCGCCCTTTCGGCTCAAGTCGCCGTCCTGCTCTACTACGCAGTACCGGCTGCCATTTCTGGGATGGTAATAACCAAGCACTTCTATGGGCTGTTCGCAGGCATGGAAGCCGGTGTTGCAGGCATCAGCCTTCGACTCTTCATATTCCTTGCCGACCTCATACTGGAAGCCACGGCATTTCAGATCCTTGTCGAATCCTTTATATGTTCTGATACTCATAATTTAACTCCCTTACTTTCTTGCTCTGCTCCATACGATGCCAGAGAAGAATGTGCAGACGCACAGGAAAAGGCCACTTAGGATCTCTGCAAGCAGATTGATCATCCAACCTCTGCAAGAACACAGAACAACCAGAAGGCAGAGAATAAAGAAGACAGCAGCAAGGATGCAGGGCCATTTAATAGGCTGCGTCCGCTCTGCCCGCTCTTTTTTCAACTGATGGGCGATGCCCTTTGCATAATCTCTGGCCTGATCACGTGCGCAGCGCAGCTGGTGATTCTCTTGCCGGAGCAGGTCCATATCCTGTTCCATCTGCTTCAGCATAGCTTCCATGGGATTCTCTGCGGGGACATTATCGATGATGGTAGTGGTCTCGGGGATTTCTTCGTTGATTTCGGGTGCAGTATTTTCGTTCATACTGATTCCTCCTTAAGTATTTTTTCACAATTCGTCCTTATCTGCTTAGGTGTGTACCCCAGTAGGCCGGCTACCGTTTGCAGATCCAAGTCCAATGCCTCAATGATTTTTCGCATCCTGCCAACGCTGATGGAATCCGGATTGTTAAGCAGTACACTGGCCCGACTGCCTTGGACGCCAATAACCTCCGCAAGATCTGATTGTCGGATGTCCATCTTGGTCCGCGCCACTTTGACGGCCTTTGTAAAAGCCTTCTTGCGTTGTTCATCCGCATATCCCCTAGGCCTCGACATCTTGTTCTCCTTTCATCAATCCATATCCTCCATTTCGTAATCCTCCGGGTTGAAGCCTTGTCGTTCCAACTCCATGCCCCGCTTTTCCAGACTCCGCAGGCTACTCAGGTACATTCTCCTGCGGTAGCGGATCTGATGCTCCACCCGGGCCAGCCGCACATAAGGCGACTTGGTCAGCCGGGCGATCTCTTCCTCCACCTGTTCATCGGTAAGTATTTGCTTGTCCTTTGCCATATTGGCCTCCTTATTCGGATGTTTCGGTAATCTCCAAAATTTCGCAGATTGCCTTGACGATTTTGGGAGCATTGCGCTGGCCGGTGAGGATCTTGTACATGTAACCGTTGTCAACAGTAAGACCTGTTCGTTTCGAAATTTCATCCTCAAGCCATTTTTGCGACATGCCACGGTGCAGCAGTTTGGTTTTTACGCACAAACCAAACTCTGTGAATCTGCAAGAATTCACAAAAAAGTACCTCCTTCATTAAAAAAGTATTGACAAGTACGCAACAGAGTACTATTATAAAAGTACCACCAATTACCAAAAGCACTCGAACAGGTACTTGCTACATTTGCATTATAGTACCGGTTTGAGTACTTGTCAAGCACAAAAATACTCTTTGCAGTATTTTGTTAATTTCCAACAAAGCGAGGAGTACTCTTATGGGAACTTTGTATGAAAACATCATTAATCTTTGTCAGGAAAACAATATCAAGGGCGGCAAGATGTGTACCGATTTGGGTATCAGCAAGGGGCTTCTTACCGACTTGAAGATGGGACGCAGAACCGGCGTTTCAGCTGTTACTGCGCAAAAGATAGCAAGTTACTTTAATGTTTCTGTAGCCTATTTGCTTGATGAAGAAACGGAAAAAGCGCCTGCCGATAACGGCAAGCGCTCTGTAAGTGACGAAGATATTAAGTTCGCCCTCTTTGGCGGCAGTGGTGATATCACCGATGCCATGTACCAGGAAGTGAAGGAATTTGCAGCTCTGGTCAAGCTCCGGGAGGAAATGAAGAAAGAAAAGGGGTAACCATGGAGTTATTAGACCTCTATAATCTGGCTGAACAAAAGAATATAGAGGTCATTGAAACCTCGCTGCCGAACACCGGATCCCTTTCGGTTATGAGCGACAACGGCAACTGTTATATTGGCATCGATCAATACATGATGGACAATGAAGTCCTAGAGCGTGTCCACCTGGCCCATGAGCTGGGCCACTGTGAAACCGGCAGTTTCTATAATATCCATGCGACTATTGACTATCGTCAGCGCCACGAAAACCGTGCCGATAAATGGGCAGTGCAGCAACTGGTACCGGCGGATGCCCTAAAAGAAGCTTTTGAGAATGGCTACACCGAACTATGGGAGCTGGCAGAGCATTTTGGCATTACAGAGGAATACATCCGCAAGGCAGTGTGCCTGTATGTCCACGGCAACTTAGCAACAGAATTATATTTAAAATAACTGGTAACTCCAGATATAATAAGCAATAGAAAGAGGGAATACATAATGTATTGTAAAAACTGCGGAAAAGAAATTGATGACAAGGCGGTCATTTGCGTCCACTGTGGCGTTGCCACCGGCCTTGAATTAAGCAGTACCACTGGTACTTGCTGTCCGAAGTGTGGCAGTAGCAATGTAGATATTCAGCTGCATCAGGAGAATGTTGGTGGCAACACCATAACCACCACAAAATCCCGCTATAAACAGAAGGGGCATGGTTGCCTGTGGTGGCTGTTCATAGGCTGGTGGTGGTGGATGATTGACCTTATGCTCTGGATTTTTATATTCCCTATCCGTTTTCTCATACAACTCTTTAAGAAGAAAAAGTATGTGGGCAAAGCCACCAGTGTATCTTCAACTAAAAACGAAATAAAATACAGGACTGTGTGCCTGTGTAAATCTTGCGGACACCACTGGGAAAAATAATTGTTAAAACAAAAAATGCCCTCCCGGAGTTGCAGCTCCGAGAGGGCGTGTAAAAGACCACTGTCGCAATATATAGGGGTTTTTTACCCTTTTAGGGTATCATAACTGCCCCGGAAAGGCAAGAAAAAAATGGCTAAGAAGAAAATATCAATTCCAACCGCTCGCCAGCTTGCTTCCGGCAAATGGCGCGTGCAGCTCCGTATTAATGGGCAGAGTATTTCTATTACCAAGGCCAAGGAAGAAGAAGCGATAGCAGAAGCCATGGCCATCAAGGAAGGGATCATCAAAGCAAAGAGCATCCCGTTGGGTGATAAGACGCTTTCGCAAGCCATTGACCTCTGGTTGGAAGATAATGAACATCGCTTATCCCCTGCTACGGTCCGCGGTTATGTCACTTGTCAAAAAAACGGATTTCCGGATCTGATGCGTATGCGATGCAGTGCCATTACCGATAAGAAAGTCGCCCAAGCCATAAACCAGGAATGTAAACAGTATTCTGCAAAGACCGTTGTAAACCGCTGGCGCTTTCTTTCTCAAGTATTGGAATGGGCAACCGGAGAAAGGTTTGCCCCCGGCCTGCCCCAAGTGGTTACTGAGGAGCCTGAATTTCTTGATCAACACGAACTTGAGGTTCTTTTGGCCCACATCAAGGGTACTCGCTATGAGATTGTTGTGCTGTTGGCGTTATCTTCGCTTCGGCGCTCTGAGGTTGCGGCATTGGATTGGGATAACGGTGATATAGATCTGGATAACCGGTGGATTCATGTACGAGGTTCTGTCGTTCCCAATAAGGACCATCAGATGGTAGTAAAGAAGACCAATAAGAACACCAGCAGTCGCAGATATGTCCCGATCATTGAGCCACTCTACGATGCTCTGTCTGCCATAAGAGAAAAGCATGGTAAGGTCGTACCAATCCATCCAGCAACGATGCTCTCTCGCATCAATAAAGCCTGCCGGGATTGCGGTCTCCCGGAAGTTGGCTGTCACGGCCTGCGGCATAGCTTCGCCTCACTGTGCCACATCCTCAACATACCTCCACAAGTAGCCATGGAGATCGGCGGCTGGTCCGATAGAGCTACTATGGACAGGATCTATACACATGTATCGAAGCGAACAAAGGACAGCTACGCCAATGCTTTCACCGAGTATTTTGTCAAGAATGCTCACGATAATGCTCACGCCAAATAAAAACCCATTGCGCCGCAACGGTTTTAACGAATTTTATAGAGGGTTCAAATCCCTCTCACTCCGCCAAAAGCGCCGTCCATTTTGGACGGCGCTTTTTATGGTATTTACCCGGTTTTATAGGTATTTTTACAATTTCAAGGTGTTATTCTTTTGATTTGCGGGTGCATTTCTTGGCAACAAAATACATGAAAAAGAGCTAAAAATACACCCATTAGCAATTATTTTGCTAATGAAAATGCTAATGAAAGTGACAACAAAAATTGCCCTTCCAGGGATTGTTCCGGGAAGGGCAATCTTGCTCAGTTGCAGAAATCCATCAGTGCGGCAGCGTCCAGCTTACCGTAACCCGCCAAGAACTTGGCCAGTTCCCTGGCGATGGTCTTAACCCCGCCGGGGCTGTTGCTTTCGATGTTCAGCGGCAGCAGCGGATCATGCAGAGAAAGGCGAAGCAAGAACCAACCGTCACCGTGTTCCCCGTCCAGGTTCACCCGGACACCCTCAAAGTTATTGGGAGCAAGAGACCAGCCGGGCTGCTTGGCGGCATAGACATTCAGCTCGTCAATGACCTGCTGGCCGTAGGTCTTAAAGTCCTCAACCAGAATGTTCATACGGAATTCCTTGCTCTCAGCAGGCTCTTCCAGCTCAGCGATCATGGATTCCAGGGTATAGCCTTCCTTCTTACCGCGGGCCAGCTCGATCAGCAGCTTGGTAACGATGTAAGCGCCGTCGTCCAGGAAATAGTTTTCCTGAAAAGCGCCGTGACCGGAGGTCTCGATGGCAAGCTGGCTGTCCTGTCCCAGGCCGTTCAGGCGGATGGACTCATTGATCACATTGCGGTAGCCTCTCTTAAAGCGGTGGTGGATGCCGCCCTTGCTCTCAATGAACTTGGCAAGGCCCGTAGAGGTAATAGAATCAGTGACGATGGTCGTACCGGGGTGTTCGCGCAGCAGGATCGCCGCCAGCATGGCAATGATGCGGTTGCGGTTCAGTTCGCTGCAATCGGACAGGACTGCACCGGCCCGGTCCACATCCGTATCAAAGATAATGCCCAGATCAGCGCCGGTCTCACGGACAGCCTCGGTGATGCTCTCCATAGCTTTTTTGTCCTCAGGATTGGGGATGTGGTTGGGGAAGCTGCCATCGGGATCCAGATAGCGGCTGCCATCGGTATTTGCGCCCAGAGGCTTCAGAACCTTGTCGGCATAGAAGCCGCCTGCGCCGTTGCCAGCATCCACAACGATCCGGAAACCCTCCAAAGGCTTCTCCTCGCCGGTAGCTGCGCGGATCTTATCCGCCAGGATCTTGGCGTATGTATCCATGAAGGCGCCCTCAGCCAGGCTGCCGGGTGCCATACCGGTCACTGCATCGCCGGCTGCATATTCCAGAATCTCCTTGATATCACCCTTTTCCAGACCACCCTCTGCGGTAAAGAACTTAAAGCCGTTACGGTTAAAGGGCAGATGGCTTGCGGTGATCATCACAGTACCATCGTAGGCATAACCCTCAGTTACGGTAGCCATGAACATAGCAGGGGTACTTGCCATGCCAAAATTGGTCACTTCCAGGCCCTGCTGCACCATCGCACCGCACAGCCAGCCGCAAAGTGTTTCACCGGACAGGCGGGAGTCACGGCCCACCGCCACACGGATGCCGCTGGTCTTTCCGGCCTTTTTCATCAGCCACAGGGCAAAGCCACGGCCAATATCCCGGGTGACCTGCTCTGTCAGATTCACATGCTGGTCCTCAATGCCCTCCAGTGCCACACCACGAATATCGCTGCCATTTTGTAATTTTTTATAATCCATTGCAGTATCCTCCCAGCCTTTTGCCGAAGTACGGCATGTTATCGTGGACATTGTACCATGTATTACCAAAAGAATCAATGGGTTGCCGCCGCAAAATACCGCTAATCCAAACAACAAAATTCCCCAGCAGTGTGTCATCTGCTGGGGAAGCTTGTTTTATATCAGGCAGGGAATATATTGGTAACGATCAGCAGTAACGGCAAAACCAGGGAGAACAGGCTGATCAGCCAGGGATACAGAGTCCTTCTGGACAGAAACATCATCAAAAGGCAGACTGCTGTCACCGCCATGCAGCCCAATGCCGCCGTTTCCCGGTCTACCATACGGGCATACTCTCCGGATTCCTGCAGCATCAGTCCTACAGCAGGAGGCAGCTTTTCCATTGCGATTCCATACAGCCGCACAGCCAGCCACACGACCGGTACTGCCAAAAACAGCTTACGCATGTGATACAGGACCTTTCCGATCACGCTGAACACATGGCCTGCCTTTTGAAAGGCTGCCTTTGTATTCTGCATGGCTTGTCCCTTCTGCGCAGATCCGGACTGATTCACTTTTTCCTTCATAGCCCTATCACCGCTTTCGTTGTATTTTCATCATATTAGCATATCAGACGCTTTTATGCAAGTATCAGCTTCGCTTATTATCCCGGTACAGCGCCGCCAAGCCCTTCACCAGCAGGTCCTTATCATAGATCATAGGTGTACGGCACATGGGGGTAACGAACTTACCGATACCGCCGGTGGCGACCACCGTGGTCGGATAACCCAGTTCTTCCTCCATCCGCTGGACCATACCGTCCAGCATACAGGCCGCGCCCATCATGATGCCGCTGCGCATACAGTCGATGGTATTGCGGCCGATTGCCTTCTTGGGCTGATCCAACTGCAGTCCCGGCAGCAGTGCGGTCCTATCGGTCAGCGCATCCATAGAGATCTTCACACCGGGGCAGATGCAACCGCCTACCAGCGCGCCGTTTTTATCCAGCACCACCATAGTCGTAGCAGTACCCATATCAATGATGATCATGGGCGGCTTATGCTCCCTCAGAGCAGCCACGCAGCCAACTACCAGATCCGCGCCGGTCTGGCTGGGGTTTTCCAGAAGAATATTCAGCCCGGTCTTTAAGCCGGGGCCCACCACCAGGCTCTGCTTGCCGGTGAGTTTTTTCACCGCCGTCTGCATAGAATTGAGTACCTGGGGTACAACAGATGCGATGATAGAACCTTCAATGTATTCTACCTTGACTCCATACACATCCAGCAGGATCTTCAGGTCCACGCAATACTGGTCAGAGGTCTTGGTGGCCTCTGTGCGCAGGCGGGCTTCAAAAACAATCTCGCTGCCCTCTACGCCGCCGATCACAATATTAGAGTTCCCAACATCAATGGTTAAAATCATGATAATTCCTCCAAATCCGACAAATGCAGAATTTTACATTGGGTGATTACGCCGTCGTTGATTTCCATGAGGCCTGCGCTGCCGCCGGATGAACCGCAGGCACCGGGATTCATCACCCACAATCCATCTTCCTCCCGGTGACAGTCAGCAATGTGGGTATGTCCATACAGCACCGCCTGGGCATCCATTTTCCGGGCTTCCAGCAGAAGCTGACAGCGGTTTACCTTTACATTGTGCAAATGCCCATGGGTCATGTAGATCTTTACGCCGCCTACCGGGTAGCAGCGCACCTCCGGTTCATAGTGGAGCATGCGGTAACGGTCACAGTTTCCCGGCACCTGATGGACACGGATGTCAGGATTCTCCTGGGCCATCGCTTCGCCGTCGTCAAAATGGTCTCCCAAATGAATCATCACATCCGGCTGCAATGCCCGGATGCAACGGCGCATAAAGCCAAGACCGGAATGGGAATCGGACAAAACCAGTATCTTCATAGTTCACCAACTGTTCTATCTGAGCATATAGTAGTAATGTTCGCTGATATAATCTATATTATAGCAGGCATTTTGACAGGAGGCAATCGAATGCAGAAAAATTCACAGAATTTTTCCATGCAGGAGGCCCTGCGTCTGGCAAACAGTGATGCCGGGCAGCGGCTTCTTGCCATACTAAAGGAATCAGACGGCGCGCAAATGCAGCAAGCCATGAATCAAGTCTCTGCCGGAAACTATGAAGATGCCAAAAAGGCACTGTCATCGCTGATGGGTTCGCCGGAGGTACGCGCACTGCTGAAGGAATTGGGTGATTCTCATGGATAATATGGAAGATAAGATCGGCAGCATTCTGAACAATCCCGAGATGATGCAGAAGATCATGTCCATGGCCCAGAGTCTCAACGGCGCGCAGCAACAGGAAACACCCTCTGAGAAGCCATCCGCTTCTCCCCTGCCGGACATTGACATCGGTACGCTGCAGAAAATTTCCGGCCTTGCCAAGCAGGGCAATATCGACAATCACCAGCAGGCCCTGCTGCGGGCTTTACATCCCTACTTAAGCCACCAGCGGATTCAAAAGCTGGAAAACGCCATGCGGGCAGCCAGAATGGCGAAGATCGCCGCCTCGGTTCTGGGGCCGCAGGGTATCCATCTTCCATTTTCCAGGTGATGCGTATGTATAACCGGTACATTCCACAGCCCGATGGCAGCTTCCGCAGAAACCGGATGCCGGATCAGAGCAGACCAGCACCCCAGCGGAAGCCGAGGCAGGAACCGCCCCGCTGCGCTCCGCCCCCGCAGGAACCTTGTCCGCCGCCCCCAAAGCCTATCCCGCCAAAGCAGGAACCAGGCAGGCATTGGCAGGACAAATCTCCCCAGGGCAGTGTAGGCAGCTTTCTCAGGCAGCTTCTGCCCAAGGATTTTGACACCAGTGATCTGATCGTGGTGCTGCTGCTTCTTCTGATGGCAGGCGACTGCCCGGAGGATCAGAACACAGCCCTGCTGACCCTGGCAATCTATCTGTTCTTATAACATTGCAGCCGCGGTTTCCCGCGGCTCAGAGTGTCAAAAAAGCCGCCAATCGTCAAAAAGCGAAATAATCCAAATGTCTTTGAGGGAGGCCTTCCCCGTTTGCGGTGCCCAAAATTTTCTGTTCGCTGTCCGCTCGCAAAATTTTGACCGCGGCACACGCTTATGCCCCGCTTTATCCGCCACCGGCGGCGCGGGCCAACGCGGCCCCAGGGGAAAGAGGTAACATCACTGATTTTTGACGGATGAGGGGTAAAAAAGCTTGCTGCGCAAAGCTTTTTGACTTACTGCACAACTCGCTCCCTACCGTACCACCTGTACGCCGACGGGAGCGAGTTGTTTGTCTTTGCGGCTCCTTTGTCCTCTGTCAGTCTGTCAAAAAACTTCTTTTTTGACAGACTGAGCCGCGGTTTCCCGCGGCTGTCTTTTATCCGATATACTCCATGGGATTTACATAGGTTCCATTGCAGGAGATTCCAAAGTGCAGATGGTTACCCTTGGACAGGCCGGTGCTTCCCACATAACCGATGATTTGACCGGGGGCTACATAATCACCCTGCTTTACAATGTAATTGGTCATGTGCATATAGATGGAACGGAATCCGTCGCCGTGATTCAGTTGTATGTAGTTTCCCGCGCCATCGGCCTGATATCCGGCTACCTCTACCAATCCGCCGCGGCTCGCGTAGATGGGCGTTCCGGCCCCACAGGCCATATCCACGCCGTTGTGCATCCGGTAAATGCCCAGGATCGGGTGAAGCCGCATACCAAAAGGACTGGATAAAGTATAGTAAGGCACCGGGGTGATCCAAGCGCTGTCACTTTCCGGGATCTCCGGCACAGGCGTTTCTGTCACAGGCGGAACATAGGTCGCAAGCCACTCCTCATAAAGGGCCTGATCGTAGGCATCCTCTTTCTGGGCCAGTTCCTCCATAAGCGCGTCCTGCTGTCTTTCCGATTCTTCCAGTAACGCTTCAAATTCTTCCTCACGGGCAACCATTTCCTGCAGAAGCGCGTCTGCTTCGCTGCGCTTTTGTTCCAATTCCGCCTGGGAATCCCGAAGCTTCTCCCGGGTTGCCTCCAAAACTGTTTTCTGATCCTCAAGAGCAGCCTTGGCATCGGCTACAGCAGCGGATGCCGCTTCCAGTTCTTCCAAGCGCCGCCTGTCAGCCGCCGCGATCTCCTGTATCATATTGAGCCTGTCAAGAAACTCACCGAAGCTTCGGGCGTGGAACAGCACAGACCAGTAGGATACCGTACCCCCTTCTTCCATGGCCCGTATCCTGTCTTTGTACTTTTCGTTCAGCGCATCCAGCCGTTCCCGGGCCGCATCCAATGACTCCTGCTGGTCAGCGATCAGCAGGCCGTAGGATACGATCTGCTGGTTGATATTGCTGATCTGGTCATTGAGCAAAACGATCTGCCGGTCAATGGCTGTTTTCTGTGCCACCATCTGTTCTATTTCAGAAAAGTTGTCAGATAGCTGCTGCTGAAGCTGCTCGATCTGCTGCTGAAGCTGCGCGTCCTCCTTCTCCAACGCTTCGATCTGTTCCCTGATCTCGTCAGAGGTGAGCGCCCGCGCCGGCACAGCACCAATCAAAAGCACAACCGCTGCCAGCGCAGCCACTACCCGTACAAATCCCTTGCCCAAAATATATCTTCCTTTCTATACAATCTTTGTAACTTATTGTAATATTTGGCAGCGTTTTTGTCAAGGCAGGTTCCGTTAAGATTCTTTTAAGATAAAAGAATCCCTCTGCAGCATGCAGAGGGATCCAATCCATTATTTCGCTACAAAGCCGACCTTTTTATAGACCTTGCGCAGGGTCTTTTCTGCCACATAGCTGGCTTTCTGTGCACCGTCACGGTAGACGCTTTCCAGATATGCCTTATCCTTCATCAGACGCATGGACTCTTCCCGGATGGGACGCAGGTGTTCCACAACAGCCTCGCCGACCACAGGCTTGAATTTGCCGTAACCGCAGCCAATGAACTCATTTTCAATTTCCTCATAGGTCTTGCCGGTGACGGCGGAATAAATGGTCATCAGGTTAGCAACGCCGGGCTTATTCTCCTTATCATAGCGGACACAGTTCTCGGTATCAGAATCAGTGATGGCCCGCTTAAACTGCTTCATGACCACCTCGGGAGGATCCATCAGCAGCACACGGCCGGTGTCCTCGTTCTCAGACTTGGACATCTTGGCCAGAGGGTTGGTCAGGCTCATAATTCTCGCGCCCACCTTGGGAACAAAGGGCTCAGGGATCTTGAACACATCACCGTAGATGCCGTTAAAGCGGCGGGCGATCACATGGGTCAGCTCCACATGCTGCTTCTGATCCTCGCCAACAGGCACCAGGTCCGGCTGGTAGAGCAGAATATCGCCGGCCATCAGACTGGGATAGGTAAACAATCCCGCATTGATATTATCGGCATTCTTAGCAGACTTGTCCTTAAACTGGGTCATGCGGCTCAGCTCGCCGAACATGGAGTAGCAATCCAGCACCCAGCCCAGCTCCGCATGCTGATGGACATGGCTCTGGATGAACAGGGTGTTCTTTTCCGGGTCTAAGCCGCAGGCAATGTACTGGGCCAACTGCTCCAGAGTACGGCGGCGCAGATCCGCGGGATTCTGCCGTACGGTAATGGCATGGAGGTCCGCCATAAAGTAAAAGCACTCATACTGGTCTGCCCGCTCTGCCCAGTTCTTCACTGCACCCAGGTAAGAACCCAGGGTCAGGTCACCGGAGGGCTTAATGCCGGAGAGCATTCTTTTCTTGGGGGCAGCAGTTTCCGTTAAGATATCGCTCATGGTATTCACGCTTCTTTCCAGGTATTATTGGAACATTCTAGCATAATCCCAGCCATTAAGCAAGACGCAAACGGATATTTTACGGCATAGTAATTGATTTCTCGGCTGGTCTATGGTATACTTTTCAGAGAATTTTTGTAAACGAGGTAAAAAGCTATGGATTATCAAGTTCTGGCTGATCTGCTTTTCCCCCATGTGACCGAGACTCCCGACCAGGTAGAGGCACGGTTTCCTGCCCGTGAGTTGTCTGAGGGAGCGGTCGTGTCCCGCATGGCCCCTTCCCCCACCGGTTTTGTCCACCTGGGCAATCTGGTGCAGGGTACGATTTCTGAACGGATGAGCCACCAGAGCGGCGGTGTGCTGTTCCTGCGTGTAGAGGACACCGATGCCAAGCGGGAAGTTCCCGGCGCTGTGGAGGTTCTCATCGACACACTGAAGCACTACGGCATCCACTTTGACGAGGGCGCTGCCCACGACGGCGACAACGGCGTTTACGGTCCTTACCGTCAGCGTCAGCGGGCTGCCATCTATCATGTGTATGCAAAGAAGCTGGTCAGCGAAGGACAGGCCTACCCCTGCTTCTGCACAGAAGAAGAACTGTCCGCCATGCGTGAGCAGCAGGAAGCCGCCAAGGTCAATTTCGGTTATTACGGCAGCTATGCCCTCTGGCGTGACCGCAGCCTGGAGGATATTAAGGAAAAGCTGGATGCCGGTATGCCCTGGGTTCTCCGCTTCCGTTCCACCGGCTCGATTGAGAACCAGTTCAAGTTTGACGATCTGGTAAAGGGAAAGCTGACCATTACGGAAAACGATATCGACCATGTGCTTTTGAAGTCCGACGGCATCCCCACCTATCACTTTGCCCACGCTGTGGATGACCACTTGATGCACACCACCCATGTGGTCCGTGGTGACGAATGGATGGCTACCCTGCCTTTCCATATTCAGCTTTTCAAGGCTCTGGGCTTCAAGCTGCCCAAGTATGTCCATATCGGCCCGCTGATGAAGATGGACGGCACCTCCAAGCGTAAGCTCTCCAAGCGGAAGGACCCGGAGCTGGCACTGACCTACTACAAAGCAGAGGGCTTCCCCATCGCCGCTGTCCGGGAATACATTATGACCATCCTCAACTCCAACTTTGAAGATTGGCGCCGGGCAAATCCCGATGCGGATCTGGACGATTTCAAGTTCAGCCCCAAGAAGCTGAATCCTGCCGGCAGCCTGTTTGATTATGCCAAGCTGACCGATGTTTCCAAGAATGTGATCTCCAAGATGGACGCTGTAACGGTCTATGAACTGCTGACCGCATGGGCTCAGGAATTCGATCCCGGCTTCGGCGCGAAGCTGGCTGCTGATCCCGAATTTGCAACCGCCATTCTGGCCATTGGCCGCGGCGGCAAGAAGCCCAGAAAGGATCTGGCTGTCTGGAAGGAAGCAAAGGAATATATGGGCTTTTTCTATGACGAATATCTGCAAAAGCCCGTCTTTGACGAAAAGCTCAATGCCGCCACCGTTGCCGATATTCTGAACCGGTTCCTGGCAGGCTATGACTATGCCGATGACGCTGCCACCTGGTTTGAAAAGGTCAAAGCTCTGACCGAAGCCATTGGTTTTACCACTGACATGAAGGCTTACAAGGCAGACCCCACCGCTTTCCCCGGTACTGTTGCGGATGTATCCGCTGTGATCCGTATGGCAGTCACCGGCAAGACCAACTCCCCCGACCTGTATACCGTTATGCAGATCCTGGGCAAAGAGCGGACCGTTTCCCGTATCCGGGACGCGATTGCTGCACTGAACTAAAGGATAATCCCTCCGGCATCAGCCGGAGGGATGTTTTCATATCCTGATCAATTCGTATTCCTTACTGCCAAGGCCGATCTTCTCACCGTGTTCAATGGCAGCGATACCGTTGGTCTTGGGGTGTATGGAACGGAAATGGTCACCCAGGTCCATCTCCACTTCGCCCAGCTTGCTCAGCTTTGCCGGATTTTGGGCATTGACCGCGTCGAAACAGGCCATATCCAACGCCACCGGGTCAAAGGACGCGAAAATTCCCACATCCGGCACGATTGGCGCATCGTTATAAGGATGGCAGTCACAGGTGGGAGATACATCCATCACAAAGCTGATATGGAAATGGGGCCGGTCCTGTACCACTGCCAGAGCGTACTCCGCGATCTTTTTCGCAAGGATATCGTTGGATTCATCCGCGCCGGGTTCTACCGCATCCATGGGACACATGCCTAAGCAGCGGCCGCAGCCGACACATTTGTCATGGTCGATAAATGCCTTCTTGTTTTCTATGGTGATCGCATCATGGGCGCAGCTCTTCTGGCAAACACCGCAGCCAACACAGCACTCCCTGTCCACATTGGGTTTTCCGGCGCTGTGCATTTCCATCTTACCGGCCCGGGAACCGCAGCCCATCCCCAGATTCTTCATTGCGCCGCCAAAGCCTGCCGCCACATGGCCCTTAAAATGGTTCATGGAGATCAGGATATCCGCATCCATCACCGCCTGGCCGATCTTCGCCTGCTTCACATATTCGCCCGTCACATTCACCAGCGCTTCGTCAGTACCTTTGATGCCGTCGCCGATCACCACATGGCAGCCCAGCGTAAAGGGATTATAGCCGTTTTCATAGGCAGTGTCCAAATGATCCAGGCCGTTTTTACGGCGGCCTACATAGAGCGTATTGCAGTCCGTCAGAAACACTCTGCCGCCCTGCTCTTTGATCAGATCCACGATTGTCTTTGCAAAGTTGGGCCGCAGGTAGGATAGATTGCCCGGTTCTCCAAAATGGATCTTGATCGCCGTATACTTATTGTGAAAGTCGATCTGGTCCAGCATTCCCGCCTTTTTTACAAGTCTTTTCAGCTTCATAAGAAGATTTTCCCGGTAGTTGCTGCGGAAATCCGCAAAATAAACCTTAGACGCTGCCACTGTTTCTTCCTCCTAGAATAGTTTTCTTTTAGTATACAGAAATATAGTTGCGCTGTCAACGAATTCGCTGTGAATTTCCCTGCCGAATCCCCGCGAAAAAACTTTTTAAATTTCTAAAAAATGTGTTGACAAAACGAAGCTGCCATGGTAATATATCCAGGCGGTTGGGAACACCCCACCGAACAAAATATGCGCGAGTGGTGGAATTGGTAGACTCGCTAGATTCAGGTTCTAGTGTTCACTGCGGACGTGCGGGTTCAAGTCCCGCCTCGCGCACCAGCAAAACGGCAAGCTTCGGCTTGTCGTTTTTTCTGTACCGCGGCAGAAGGCTAATTTTTCAGATTGCAATATGCCGCGCTTTCTTCTATAATGAACCTAAGCAAGGAGGTGTCCCAATGGAGTTTCTCCCCATCAACAAAAAAGAAATGGAAGCACGAGGCTGGACTCAGTGCGACTTTGTATATGTGATCGGTGATGCCTATGTGGACCACCCCTCCTTCGGTCATGCCATCATCAGCCGGGTACTGGAAAACGCCGGCTACACCGTGGGCATTATTTCCCAGCCGAATTGGAAAGACCCGAAATCCATTGATGTTTTTGGCCGTCCCCGGCTGGGCTTTCTGGTCAGCGGCGGAAACATGGATTCCATGGTCAACCACTATTCCGTTACCAAGCACAAGCGAAAAACCGATGCCTTTACCCCCGGCGGCGTAATGGGCAAACGGCCCGACTATGCATGCATCGTCTACTGCAATCTGATCCGCCAGACCTACAAGAATATTCCCATTCTGATTGGCGGCATTGAGGCCAGCCTTCGCCGCCTGGGCCACTACGATTACTGGTCTGAGAGCATGAAGCGCTCCATACTGCTCGACAGTCAGGCAGACCTTCTGATGTACGGCATGGGTGAAAAGAGCATCGTTGAGATTGCGGATGCCCTCAATTCCGGTCTGGATGTAAAGGATATTACCTATATCGACGGAACGGTATTCCGGGCCACCG
>JAZKYA010000022.1:0-39344 GCA_045611945.1 Faecousia sp.
ATTGGACCGCTTTGCCAAGCGGTCCATGGAAATACGGAAAAACACTCCAAACAGGAGCTTTGCCGAATAGCCATTGATAGCGCTTCACAAAGTTATTGTGACAGTCCGTCAGATCTTCTCTGCCGGCCCAGCGATGAAAGATCGGGCAATCTTCCAAAGCTTCGGCGGTACACCCTTTCCTCTAAAGCGGCTGCTCGACCTTGCCAAAGAGTACTGATGAGGACCGCGCCTCTATCAAGCGATTCAATTTTCTAACATACTACACCGCAAATGTACGCTTGTCAACGACTTTTGTATCCGTCTGCGCAATTTTTGTATGTTTTATCAAATTTACTCTCTATTACAGCGGCATATCTGTAATTTTATTACAACAAATATGCTATCTTATTTCCTTCTTAGCACGATACCGCAGCGGTTGGGAATGTAAATACGAATGCCGTATACCCCATCCTTGTTCTTTTCCGCTTGATAGATATAGGACTTGGATACCCGGTCGTATCCGCCAAATTCCCCATCATCTGTGGTCAGAATTACCTCGTACTCACCCTTTTCCTTAACAGGAATAAAGTAATTCTCCTGGGACCAGGCGGGATGGAAATTCAGCAGCAGTACGGTCTTACCCCGGCGGTAGGCCATAATTTTATTGAAATGGTCAAAGTGGAGGTATTCGATTTTTCCGGTGAGCAGGCGGGTCTTACGGGCCATAGCGATCATAGCGCCCTCAAAGGCATTGAGGAAGCGGTACTTGAGGTCCGGATTATCTGCAAGACTCCACTGGCGGCGGCAGTAATGGGAACTCCAACCATTGCCCTCTCTGGGGAAGTCGATCCACTCAGGGTGACCAAATTCGTTACCCATAAATGTCAGGTAACCCTCGCCGCCCAGGGACATGGTCACCAGCCGCAGCAGCTTATGCAGGGCGATACCCCGGTCAATGACCATGGAGCTGCTGTTACAGCTCATGTTATGGTACATTTCACTGTCGCACAGCCGGAACATAATGGTTTTATCACCAACCAATGCCTGGTCGTGGGATTCGCAATAACCGATGACCTTTTCGTTCTTACGGCGGCTGGTCAGCTCTGCCCATATATGGCCGATATCCCACCACTCGTCGGAGGTTTCCTTAATGAGCTTGATCCACATATCCGGCTCACCCATGGCAAGGCGGTAGTCAAAACCAATGCCGCCGTCCTCCACAGGCAGACACAGGCCGGGAATGGCAGAGGTATCCTCCGCAATGGTGATGGCATTGGGATTGACCTGGCGGATCATCTCATTGGCAAGCTGCAGGTAAGTAATCGCCTCAATATCGGTGTTCATGGAAAAGTAAGAGGGGTAGCCGGTAAAGCTGACACCCAGGCCGTGGTCATGGTACAGCATGGAGGTAACGCCGTCAAACCGGAAGCCGTCAAAGTGGTATTCCTCCTGCCAGAACTTCAGGTTTGACAGCAGAAAGTGGATCACTTCGCTCTTTTCATAATTGAAGCACTTCGTACCCCAGGCGCTGTGATCACCCTTTGGTCCGTCGTGGAAGAACTGGTACACTGTGCCGTCAAACTCGCAGATGCCCTCCCGGGTATTCTTGGAGGCATGGGAATGGACCACATCCAGCAATACCGTGATGCCCAGCTTATGGGCTTCGTTGATCAGGGCCTTCAGCTCCTCCGGCGTACCGAAGCGGGAGGATGCCGCAAAGAGGTTGGTCACCTGATAGCCGAAGCTGGCGTAGTAGGGATGCTCCATGATCGCCATGATCTGAATGGTGTTATATCCCAGGGCTTTGATTCTGGGTAATATCTTGTCTTTGAATTCGGTATAAGTACCGATCTTCGGCTCTTCCTGGGCCATGCCAATGTGGCATTCATAGATATAGAGGGTCTTTTCTGGTTTGAAATTCTTGTCAGTCCAGACAAAGGGTGTCTCCGGCTCGTGGACCACCGCGTCCCACTGGATGGTCTGCTGATCCTGCAGAACATACTTGGCATACAGAGGAATCCTTTCCATTTCCACACCGTTTTTAACAGTAATGGCACGGACCCGCTGCCCGTTTTGCAGAGAATCCACACCGGGGATAAACAGCTCAAACACACCGCCGTCTTTTCTCTCCATGGGATAAGCATACCTGTCCCAATCACAAAAGTCGCCGGTTAAGTACATCCGTTCCGCGCCCGGAGCCCACTCCCGGTAGATCCAGCCGTCGCCGGTCTTATGGATGCCGTAGTAAAGATGGCCGTTTGCAAACTCCGCCAGAGTCCTGCCATCACCTACCAGCTCTGCCTTTTTTCTTTTATAGTTATTCATTCTCAGCTCGATATCACTGCGGTAGTCCAGCAGATTCGGGTCGATCTCGTAAATCTTATAATCCATACTTATCATCCTTTCCAAGTATGCGCATCTTAATTGTACCGCTTCCGCTTTCTTTCGTCAATCCCTTTCCATCAGCCAGATTCTTACAGATTTTTTCTTGCATTTGGTGGATTGGGAATATATAATATTTACATTCCAATCACAAGGAGGGTCCGTTATGGATATCAAGGGACAGTTAAAAGAAAAAGCAGAGGAAATCATTGAAAAAATAAAAAGTGACAAAACGATCGCGTCAAAATTTGAAAAGGACCCGGTTTCCACGGTTGAAGGTCTCCTGGGTATTGATCTTCCCAATGACCAGATTGAAGCCCTGGTGGATTTTATCAAGGCTAAGATTGATATTGATAAGATCGGCAATGCCCTGGGTGGTTTAAAGGGTCTGTTCGGTAAATGAGAAAATGGGTGTGCTGAGCACACCCATTTTTTAGGTTTTCTTGATAAACTTTTCCCGGCATTTGGGGCAGGTAATGGCGATTTTCCCCTTTCCTTTCGGCACACGGACCGGCTGGCGGCACCGGGGGCAGTCAAAGTATTTATGATCTCTGTCCTTTATGCGCTCCAGCAGCATCAGATATTTCCGGTTTTCCCGGTAACGCTTGTAGGTATTGCGGGACAGGGAACGAAAGATCGCCCAGATCATCAGGCCATAGGATACACAAATCAGTATCAGATTTGCAAGTCCGTCCTTCACAAAAAGGGATATAACGCATACAATAACGCCTGTTGTCAAAATTGCTGTATTCAGCTTATCCGTACCGTAACGGCCTGCCATAAAACGCAGCAGCCCTGCGCGCGTTTTTGCCGAAAACTGACGGAACCAATTTCCAATTCCATTCATATGTGGATCACCCTGTTATTTTGATATAGCTTATTATATTACAAAACAGCAGGATTTCAACCTACCCAAAGGATTATTAACGGATTGTTCACATGGCGGCTGGTATCCTTGCGATGTATGAACGAACAGCGCTGACGCAAAATGTGTCAGCGCTGCGGTTTTTATTCATCGTACTGATTGGGAATGGGGGTCACCACCGGTGTGCCGTCCCGGTTCAGCAGAGGTGTTAAACCGCCTGCATAGCCGGATGCATGAAACAGGTAATTGACGCCTGTTTGCCTGTCCACCCATATTTCGTTAGAGCCGAACGCTCCTTCCGAATACACCTTAATGAACCGTTTTTCATTTGCCATGTTACTGTTCCTTTACGCCCTCAACAACGCCGCTGGCCAAACCTACCAGGCCCTGCATTTCACTGGGAATGATAATCTTGGTCGCCTTGCCGTCAGCGACCTTCTGCATGGCTTCGATAGCCTTCAGCTTGATCACCTGGTCGTTGGGTGCCTTCTCGTTCAGAAGTTCCAGAGAATCGGCCATAGCCTTCTGGACAGACAAGATCGCCTGGGCTTCACCGTCAGCCTTCAAAATAGCAGCCTGCTTTTCCGCCTCGGCCCGCAGGATCGCTGCTTCCTTCTCGGCGCTCGCCTGCAAAATGGCAGCTTCCTTTTCACCTTCGGCGATCAGGATCGCGGACTTCTTCTGGCCTTCTGCCTGCAGAATTGCCTGGCGGCGGTCACGCTCAGCCTTCATCTGCTTTTCCATAGAGCTCTGGATATCAGCGGGAGGCAGAATATTCTTCAGCTCCACACGGTTTACCTTGATGCCCCAGGCGTCAGTGGCTTCGTCCAGGATAGCACGCATCTTGGTGTTGACAACATCACGGGAAGTCAGCGTCTGGTCCAGCTCCAGGTCGCCGATGATGTTGCGCAGAGTGGTTGCGGTCAGTGTCTCCATAGCTGCCATGGGCTGCTCAACACCGTAGGCATACAGCTTGGGGTCTGTTATCTGAAAATACACAACCGTATCGATCTGCATGGTAACATTATCCTTGGTAATAACCGGCTGTGGGGGATAGTCCAGAACCTGCTCCTTTAAGCTGACCCGGCGGGCGATCCGGTCAATGAAGGGGACCTTAAAATGCAGGCCAACGCCCTGAACAGCCTGGAATGCGCCCAGCCGTTCGATAACATAGGCCCGGGACTGCTGAACTACAAAAATATTGGAAATAACAACGATCAACGCGATGATTACCAATGCACCTATAATCCAACCCATAATAATACCTCCATAATTGATTTATTGTATGTTTGCGGGAACTTCTGCCGGGGATACAAAGGCTTTTACACCCTCAATCCGGTCTACGTTTACCAAAGTACCCTTTGCTATCGGTTGACCGGATGCAGAACGGGCGGTCCATTCCATAGAACCCAGTTTTACCTGTCCGGTGGCTAAGATATTATCAATATCTGCTGTCACATAACCTTCCGAACCGATCACCGCATCTACATTGGTCTTTGCTAGTTTTGGATTCAGGAACTTTTTGATGAACGGCCAGAGCAGCGCCACCAGCGCACAGGATACCACCAGGAACAATAGGATCTGCAGCCAGACCGCCGCACCTAAATAACTGGCAATCATTGCTGCAAAAGCACCGGCTGCAAACCAGATACTTACCAGATGGATGGGGCAGGCAGCCTCCACCACCAGAAATACCAGCAGCAGCACAAACCAAATAATAGCAGCCAAATTCATTTTGTTTCCTCCTTCCGTCTGCCATCGGTTTACGGTTATAGAATAACAGAAATTTGACCATCCGTCAATTAGCCGATCCTACAAACTCATCCTGTTTTTCTTGTAAAACCAATAAAAATACAGTGTTTCTTGAATAAAACAGGATTTTTTACCAAAAAATATTTGGCAAGCGCAAAAAGTATGAAAAATTGCGTATTTAACAGCTATTAAACCATTATTTGTAGTTATATAACCATAAATAATATTCTATGCCAATTTCATTTCTACCTGTTAATACGGAAAGTTATTCTAATTTTTATAACCCTTTTATCCCGGTTTTTGTGAATTATTTTTTGATAATACCTAATATTTTATCAAAATTTCCGTATCCCCATTTAAAAGAATATTTTTACAAAACCTGTTGCGCAGAACACAAAGCTGATGTATAATTAAGCTGTAAAAATATGGGCGAACGCCCAATAATAATTGGAGGAATGTCATCATGTTCAATGCAATGATCGAAACTCTGAAGCAGAACCCCCGTAAGATCGTCTTTACCGAAGGTCACGATGCCCGTATTCTGGAGGCTACTGCCCGTCTGGTAGAGGGCGGTTTTCTGACTCCTGTGCTGATCGGTAATGTGGATGAAGTTAAGGCAAACGCTGCCAAGGGCGGCTTCAATATTGAAGGTGTCGAAATCATCGATCCTCTGACCTATGAAGGCATGGATGCCATGGTCGAGAAGATGGTCGAACTGCGCAAGGGCAAGATGTCCGCAGAGGACTGCAAGGCTGCTCTGAGCAAGGGCAACTACTTTGGCACTATGCTGGTCAAGATGGGCTACGCTGATTCCCTGCTGGGCGGCGCTACCTACTCCACCGCCGACACTGTCCGTCCCGCACTGCAGCTGGTCAAGACCAAGAAGGGCGTCAACCTGGTCTCTTCCTGCTTCATCATGGTTCGCGGCGACGAAAAGATCGCCATGGGCGACTGCGCCATCAACCTGGGCTATGAGGACCGTCTGGACAAGGATGGCAATGTAGTCCTGTCCGCTGCCCAGCAGCTGGCTGAGGTTGCTGTGGAAACTGCCCGTACCGCTAAGGTGTTTGGCATTGATCCCAAGGTCGCCATGCTGAGCTTCTCCACCAACGGCTCCGGCAAGGGCGGCACCGTCAAGCTGAGCCACGACGCTACTTACATTGCCAAAGAAATGGCTCCCGAGTTTGATATTGACGGCGAAATGCAGTTTGATGCCGCTGTTGCTCCCGAAGTCGGCCAGCTGAAGTTCCCCGGCTCCAAGGTGGCAGGCCATGCCAATACCTTTATCTTCCCCTGCATTGAGGCCGGCAACATCGGCTACAAGATTGCTCAGCGTCTGGGCGGCTACGAAGCCTACGGTCCCATCCTGCAGGGTCTGGCTGCCCCCATCAATGACCTGTCCCGCGGCTGTAACGCTGACGAGGTCTACAAGATGGCAATTATCACCGCTGCTCTGGTGTAATTCCACTGCATACCCAAATGACCAGGTGCTGCCGCACCTGGTCATTTTTTATATTTGCTGTTGCCTCTCTCTTTTGCTTTTGATATGAATAAAACATCGTGGTTATTCCTAAAAATTGCTTGTTTTTTATGTGAAAATGTGCTACAATTTACGGTGATATAGTGTACAGATTTTTATCCACAGGTGGCTGTGGATCTGATAGAGAAAGGGGCCACAATTTATGTATGCTTCCGCCTATGTTTGGGCAAAAATCATCAATTATCTGGAAGAACGGCTCAGTGCAGTAACCGTTTCCGCATGGTTCGACGATGCGGAAGTGGTGGAACTGAATGAGGAACATCTGATTCTGTTCTCCGCTTCTGACTTCCGGCGGGAGATCATTCGCCGCCGCTGCACTGATTACATCCAGGACGCGCTGAAAGATATCTTTAACTCCGATGCGAAGCTCATCGTTTTCGGCGATGAGGAGCTGGCTGCTTATCAATCCAAAAGCAATCAGAACACCTCTATGGATTTTAATCCACAGTTTTCTTTTGACAACTTTGTGGTAGGCCCTTCCAACCGGTTTGCCCACGGCGCTGCCATTGCCGTATCCAACAATCCCGGACAGGTCTACAACCCCCTGTTCATTTACGGCCCTGCCGGTGTGGGTAAGACCCACCTGCTGTATGCCATTGCCAACGGGATCCGCAAGAAAAACAACAACGCCAATATCGTCTACATTAAAGGTGATCAGTTCACCAATGAACTGATCGACGCCATTAAAAGCGGTAAAAATGTAGAATTCCGCAGCAAGTACCGGGAGGCGGACCTGTTCCTGATCGATGATATTCAGTTTATCGCCGGAAAGGAATCCACCCAGGAAGAATTTTTCCACACCTTTAACAAGCTTTATGAAGAGCATAAGCAGATCGTTATGACCTCTGACCGGAAGCCCAGCGATATGCTGACATTGGAGGACCGGCTCAAGACCCGTTTTGAATGGGGACTGCTTGCGGATATCCAGCCGCCGGATTATGAGACCCGCATGGCCATTATTAAGAAAAAGGCCGCTTCCCTGGGTCTGGAACTTTCCGATGATGTATGCAATTACATTGCGGTGAATGTAACAAGCAATGTACGGCAGATCGAGGGTACTGTCAAGAAGATTCTGGCCTATCGGGATCTGAGCGGTATGGAGCTGACACTGGAGAATGTAATGCGTGTCATCAGTGATATGTTTAAGAGCGAAGGCAACGCACTTCCAACGCCCGGTCTGATCATAAATCAAGTCTGTAAGTTCTATTCCATTGATGAGTCGGTTCTGCGCGGCAATCTTAGGAACAAAGTCATTTCCGAAGCCCGTCATACAGCCTTCTATCTGGTTCGTAAATTGACAAATCTCAGTCTCCCGGACATTGGAAAAGAATTTGGCAGAGATCATGCCACAATTATTCACGGTATCCGTAAAGTGGAAGCCTTACTGAAAAGTGATAATATCCCTCTTCAGAACAATATCCGTGATATCACCGCAAATATCAATTCCTGTCTTTAATTTTCCACAACTCCTGTTGAATGTTGATAAAATTCATGTGGATATTTTTTAATTCTGTTTTCTTCCACAAAGGCTGTGCAAAACCTATCATTTATCGACAGTACCCTGTGGACAAAAAGCTGTTGCGGCTGTAGTAAAAAAGACAGTTTTCCACACAAATTTTCCCTACTGCTGTTATTACTTCCTAAAATATAAAAAATATATATTTATTCTATATTATTTTCAGAAAAGAGGGTTTCATATGCGTTTTACCTGTGAAAAAAGCATGCTGGTTACCGGTCTGAATATCACCGGCCGTACCGTAGCACAAAAGAGCAGCCTGTCTGTAATAGAAGGCATCCTGTGTAAAGCAGGCCACGGACTGAGTCTGACCGGTTATAACATGGAAACCGCCATCACTTACCAGATCGAAGCGGAAGTATCCGATCCCGGCGAGTGCATTCTGCCGGCAAGACTCTTTGGCGATATTATCCGCCGTCTGCCCGAAGGCCCGGTTACTGTTGTGGTAGATGATAATTTCAAGGTATCCATCCGCAGCGGCTACGCTTCCTTTACCATTTCCGCCGAAAGCGCGGAAGATTACCCGGAGCTGCCCGATGTAGGTTCCGGCAGAAGCATTTCCATTCCCCAGAGCGCACTGAAAGATCTGATCGGCGGCACGATCTTCGCCGTATCTGAAAACCAGGCAAGACCCATTCATACCGGTGTGAAATTTGAAGTGGAGGACACCACTATTTCTGCCATCGCTGTGGACGGTTTTCGTCTGGCAAGAAGAACCTACCATACAGAGGATGCAACAGGCAGAACCATGTCCTTTGTAGTACCTGCCCAGGGTCTGAAGGAAGTGGAAAAGATTTTGGCCGACAGTGACGATACAGTAGCTTTTACACTGGGCCAGAAGCACATTCTGTTCCAGATCGGCTGTGCGACACTGGTATGCCGTCTGCTGGAAGGCGAGTTCCTGGATTGGAAACGGGTCGTTCCTACCAACTGCCCCATTAAGCTGACCGCCCATGTGGGAGATATTACATCTTCCATTGAGCGTGTGGGTTTGATCGTTTCTGAAAAATATAAAAGCCCTGTCCGCTGTGTATTTGGCAGCCAGGTTCTGAATCTGCGTACCAACACCACCATTGGCGCAGCCGAGGACCAGTGCAGCATTGCCGGTGACGGTAAGGAGCTGGAGATCGGCTTCAATGTCCGGTATCTTGCCGATGCCCTGCGGGCCATTCCCAGCGAGGAAGTGGTGCTGGAGCTGACCAACGGTCTGAGCCCCATCGTGCTGACCCCCGCTGATAACAAGTACGACTATTCTTATATGGTTCTGCCGGTTCGTATCAAGAACGGCTGATGGTATTGCAAAATGAAAGTAACTGTAAAAAAGAAAGACCCCAATGCTTACATTCCGGTTGTGATCGGTACGGAGTTTATTAAGCTGGAATCGGCTATGAAACTGGCGAATATCATTCCCTCCGGCGGTACAGCCAAAATGGTGATCCAGGATGGACTGGTAGAGGTCAACGGAGAAGTCTGCACCATGCGGGGCAAGAAGCTGTATCCCGGAGACCGTTTCCGCTATGAGGGTCAGAATTATCTGATTAGTATTCATGCGGCTCAATAAACTGGAACTTCGGAATTTCCGAAATTACGAACAAGTCAATATCGCGTTTGATCCCGGTGTAAATCTGATCGTGGGTAACAATGCCCAAGGGAAAACCAATCTGCTGGAAGCCATCAGCTACTTAGGCAGCGGTAAAAGCTTCCGGGCTCAGAAAAGTACGGAAATGGTAAGATTCCATGCGGATTTTGCCGATATGGAAGGATCTGTTTTTTCCCAAGAGCGGGAACAAACCTTGCGATGGGTGTTGTTTAACGGTTCCCGGCCCCGGCAGCTTTGGCGAAATGGCGCTAAAAAGAAAACAGCGGCGGAAATCAGCGGTGTTCTGCAGACTGTTTTATTCTGCCCAGAAGATCTTATGGTTTTAAAAACCGGAGCGGCCGCAAGGCGGCGCCTGGGAGATCATGCCCTGTGCCAGCTTCGGCCCAATTATGAAGCGGCACTCAATGAGTATGGCCGGATTCTGGATCAGAAAAGCAGGATTCTGAAAGACCGCTTTGAAAACCCGGCACTTTTGGAAATATTGCCGGAGTATGACCTGCGGCTTTGCCAGGTAGGCGCGCTGCTGATCTCTTACCGGGCCAGGTTTTATGAAGGATTAGGAAAAGCGGCTGCCCAGTATCACAATCATTTTTCCGGCGGCGCGGAGGAGTTTTTTTTGCAATACAAGACAGTTTCTACTGTTGACGATCCTTTTGCGCCCATACCGAAACTACAGGAAAATTTGATGGATCATTTGGAGAGCCATCGCCGGGCGGAACTGGAAACCGCCCAATGTCTGACTGGCCCACACAAGGATGATTTTGAGGTATCTCTTTCAGGGATCAATCTGAAAGCCTATGGCTCCCAGGGCCAGACACGGACGGCTGCTATCAGTTTGAAGCTGGCGCAGCGGGAGCTGATAGGCAGGGAATCCGGCGAGATCCCGGTACTGCTGCTGGACGATGTTTTATCGGAGCTGGATCCCGGGCGGCAGGATTTTGTATTGAATCAGATAGCAGAAGGTCAGGTGTTTATCACCTGCTGTGAGCCCGGACAGTTTACCAGATTGGGTAAAACCATTGCAGTCCAATCCGGGCAGATCGTGAATGAATAATAGTGAGCAGGGTTGCTCTGAACAAGGAGGACAAGTATGTCTGACGAAATGAAAGTAACACAGGAATACGGCGCGGAGCAGATCCAGGTATTGGAGGGTCTGGAAGCGGTAAGAAAGAGACCCGGTATGTATATCGGTTCTACTTCTTCTTCCGGATTGCATCATCTGGTGTATGAG
Organism: Faecousia sp.; assembly: GCA_045611945.1. Classification (GTDB taxonomy): domain Bacteria; phylum Bacillota; class Clostridia; order Oscillospirales; family Oscillospiraceae; genus Faecousia. Next base: position 10,866 of record JAZKYA010000022.1, read on the forward strand.
ATCGTGGATAATTCCATAGACGAAGCTCTGGCCGGATACTGTAAAAATATAACTGTTACCATTAACCCCGGTAACTCCATTACCGTTACAGATGATGGCCGCGGCATTCCTGTAGATGTACAGGCCCAGACCGGCAAGCCTGCTCTGGAGGTTGTCTTTACAGTGCTCCATGCCGGCGGCAAGTTCGGCGGCGGCGGTTATAAGGTCTCCGGCGGTCTGCACGGTGTTGGCGCATCGGTTGTCAATGCCCTCTCTGAATGGCTGAAAGTCCGTGTGCATAAGAACGGCAGCATTTATGAAATGCGCTTTGCCCGGGGGCAGATCACCCAGGAAATGAAGATCGTAGGAAAGACCGACAAGACCGGTACAGAGGTCACATTCCAGCCGGACCCCGAAATGTTTGATGATACGGTCTATGATTATGAGATTTTGCATACCCGTATGCGGGAAAAGGCATTTCTGACCGCCGGCCTGCGGATCAGCATTGCGGATAACCGCGCGGACGAACCCGTCAGCGATACCATGTGCTATGAAGGCGGTATCCGGGAGTTCGTATCCTGGTGCAACCGCAATAAGACGGCGATCCATAGCGATGTTATCTATATGAGCGGAATGAAGGGCGACGCCAGCGCAGAAATTGCCCTTCAGTATAACGATGGATATAATGAATCCATGCTGAGTTTTGCCAACGAGGTCAACACCCCCGAGGGCGGTATGCATGAAACAGGCTTTAAGACCGCGCTGACCCGTGTGCTGAATCAGTACGGAACAAAGAACGGCATTATCAAAGGTGACGACAAGGTTTCCGGTGAGGACTGCCGGGAAGGTATTACCGCCATCATTTCCGTAAAGCTGACCGATGCCCAGTTTGAGGGTCAAACCAAGGCAAAGCTGGGCAATGCCTATATCAGCACTTTGGTACAGCAAATCGTCAATGAACAGCTTGCTATCTATTTCGAAGAGCATCCTGCCACCGCAAAGATCATTCTGGAAAAGGCTATGATGGCAAACCGGGCAAGAGAAGCTGCCCGGAAAGCCAGAGAAAATGCCCGCCGTAAGACCGGTCTGGAATCCGGTGGTATGCCCGATAAATTGAAAGACTGCAATGAAAAAGATCCCGCCCTGTGCGAGATCTACATTGTCGAGGGTGACTCTGCCGCAGGCTCTGCAAACCAGGGCAGAGATTCCCGCTTTCAGGCAATTTTGCCCATGTGGGGTAAAATGCTCAATGTGGAAAAGGCAAGAGTGGACCGGATCTACGGTAATGACAAGCTTTCTCCTCTGATTTCCGCCCTGGGCGGCGGCATTGGTGAAGATTTTGATATTGAAAAGCTCCGCTATCACAAGATCGTTATCATGTCCGACGCGGATGTGGACGGTGCCCATATCCGTACCTTGCTTCTGACCTTCTTCTTCCGCTATATGCGGCCGCTGATTGAGCATGGATTCGTTTATTCCGCCGTTCCCCCTCTTTACAAGCTGACCAGAGGCAAGCAGGTGAGAGTCGCTTATTCCGACGAGCAGCGTGACCTGGTTTCCGCGGAAATGCGCGGCGAGAGCAACGCAAAAATTGAGATTCAACGCTATAAGGGTCTTGGTGAGATGAATAAGGACGAACTTTGGGAGACCACCATGGATCCTGAGCGCCGTACTCTCCGCCGGATTACATTGGAGGATGCCCGGCTGGCAGACGAAATCTTTACAGTCCTCATGGGTGAGCAGGTTGAGCCCCGTAAGGAATGGATCGAAATGAACGCAAAATACGCAGTAAATATTGATATTTAAGGAGGTGACACAAATTGGCAAAGCATAACCGTGCTTATAAACCGGAGGATATTCTGTTCCCGGATCAGGTGATAACAGAATCCAATCTGGTGGATGAAATGGAAAAATCCTATATTGAATACGCCATGAGTGTCATCGTGGGCCGTGCGCTTCCGGATGTACGGGACGGTTTAAAGCCTGTCCACCGCCGGATTCTTTACACCATGCACGAGGACGGTCTGACCTCTGATAAAAAGTATAAAAAATCTGCTACCACCGTCGGTGCTGTATTGGGCAGTTATCATCCCCATGGTGACAGCTCTGTTTACGATGCGATGGTCCGTCTGGCCCAGGATTTCTCCATGCGCTATATGCTGGTGGACGGTCAGGGTAACTTCGGCTCTGTGGACGGAGACCCTGCAGCCGCCTACCGTTATACGGAGGCCCGGCTTTCCAAGATATCGAATGAAATGCTCCGGGATATCGATAAAGATACCGTAAACTGGGATCCCAACTTCGACGAATCCAAGAAAGAGCCCCGGGTACTGCCAAGCCGTTTCCCCAACCTGCTGGTCAATGGCTCCAATGGTATTGCCGTCGGTATGGCAACGAATATTCCCCCTCATAATCTGACAGAAGTGATCAACGCCTGTGTAGCTGTGCTGGATGATCCGGAGATCACCATGGTAGATATGATGGAGCATATTTCCGGCCCGGATTTTCCCACCGGCGGTATCATCATGGGCCGCAGCGGTATCCGGGCAGCCTATGCCACCGGCAGAGGTAAGGTGGTCGTTCGGGCAAGGACGGAATTTGAGGAATTCGGTGCGGACCGGGTACGGATCATCGTTACCGAGCTTCCCTATCAGGTAAACAAAAGTGAACTGGTACGCAAGATCGCGGAGCAGGTGCGGGATAAGAAGCTGGAAGGCATTTCTGACCTGCGGGACGAGTCTGACCGGATCGGTATGCGGATCGTCATTGAGCTGAAAAAGGATACCAATCCCCAGGTGGTGCTGAACAATCTGTTTAAGCAGACGGCGCTGCAAAGTAGCTTTGGTATTATCATGCTGGCACTGGTGGATGACCAGAAGCAGCCCAGAGTCCTCAGCCTGCGGCAGATCATTGATGAATATATTACCTTCCAGATGGAAGTTCTGACCCGCCGCACCCAGTATGATCTGCGCAAGGCCCGGGAGCGGGCCCATCTGTTGGAGGGTCTGCTCATCGCGCAGGACAATATTGATGAGGTCATTCACATCATTCGTACAGCCTATGACGATGCCAAGGAAAAACTAATGGCACGCTTTGGCCTATCCGATGTGCAGGCACAAGCCATTTTGGATATGCGCCTAAAGGCATTGCAGGGGCTGGATCGTGAGAAACTGCAAAACGAATATAACGAACTGATGGAACGGATCAACTACTATATGAGCCTTCTGGAGGACCCTGCCAAGCTGCAGGCTGTACTGCGGGAAGAAATGATCGCAATCCGTGACAAATTCGGTGATGAAAGACGGACGGAGATTCAGGAGATAGAGGATGAAATCGACATTGAAGATCTGATCGAGGAAGAGAGCTGCGCTTTCACCATATCCAACCATGGCTATGTAAAGCGGATGCCGGTGGATACCTACCGCACCCAGAGCCGTGGCGGCCGCGGTGTGAATGCCCAGAATTTGAAGGAAGAGGACTTTGTGAAGAGCCTGAATGTGGCTTCTACCCACGACCATATGCTCTTCTTTACCGATAAGGGCCGGGTACACCACCGCAAGGGCTACCAGATCCCCGAAGCGGGCAGGACTGCCCGGGGCACAGCCATCATCAATGTACTGCCCTTGCTTCCCGAGGAATCGGTTACCGCCATGGTCATCACACGGGAATTTTACGAGCATGAGTATCTGGTGATGGTGACCAGAAAGGGTACTGTCAAGCGGATTCCCTTCGTTGCGCTGAACACCAACCGCAAGACCGGTATTCGGGCCATTACCCTGGACGAGGATGACCAGCTTGTGAATGTGATGCGCACCGAGGGCGATGACAATATCCTCATTACCACTGCCAACGGTATGGCGATCTGCTTCAATGAAAATGATGTGCGTCCCATGGGCCGTGACGCTGCCGGTGTCAGGGGTATTATGCTCAGCGGCGGGGACTATGTTGTGGGCGCGGAAAAGGCGGAAGAGGGTAAGACCCTGCTGACCGTTACCGAAAAGGGCTACGGCAAGCGTACGGAGCTTTCTGAATACCTGCGCACCGGCCCCAATGGGGAAAAGGTTGCCCAGAACCGCGGCGGTAAGGGACTCAAGAACTATAATATCACCGCCAAGACCGGTCTGGTTGCCGGCTGCCGTGTGGTCAGCGATACGGATGATGTGATGCTGATCGAAAACGGCGGTGTCATCATCCGCGTGCCTGCCTCCGATATCAATATCTACAAGCGAGATGTACAGGGCGTTATCATCATGCGTATTGAGGACGGCAATTCCCTGGTAGCCATTGAGCGTGTAGAAAAAATGGATGAGGAAGCACAGGCGTGAAAACAGTAACCCTTTATACGGACGGCGCCTGCTCCGGGAATCCCGGTCCGGGTGGATGGGGCGTGATTCTGGAATACCAGGGCCATGAAAAGGAATTCTCCGGCGGTGAAGAAAACACCACCAATAACCGCATGGAGCTGACCGCGGTGATCGAAGGACTTTCCAGGCTCAATCAGCCCTGCATCGTGGAGCTGTATTCCGATAGCAGGTATGTAATCGACGGCCTGCAAAAGGGCTGGGCGGAAGGCTGGAAAAAGCGTGGCTGGATCAAATCTGACAAGAAGCCCGCCTTAAATCCCGATCTGTGGGATCAGCTTTTGTCACTGACGGAAAAGCATCAGATGCGTTATCACTGGGTCAAGGGCCACGCGGAGAATCCCAAAAATAACCGCTGTGATGAATTGGCGGTTACCCAGTGGAAACGGCTGAAGGGAGAGTAAAACATGTATCTTTCCATTGGCAACGATATGGCGGTGCGGGATTCCTCCATTATCGGAATTTTCGACATGGATAACACCAGTACCTCCAAGCGGACAAGGGCATTTCTGGAAGAAGCAGAAAAGCAGGGGCAGGTAGTTCCCTGTGACGAACTCCCCAAATCCTTTCTGCTGACAGCGGAGTACGGTTTCACCTGGGTGTATCTGACAGCCCTGGGTACGCAGACACTGGAAAAGCGGTTGAAATAAAAAAGGAGCTGTTGCACAACGCTGCAACAGCTCCTTATGCTATGCATTTGTCTACATCCCGGGGATGCAGGGGCAGTTATTGACTGCCAGCGGGGCGACGAATGCACGCCCCTGCTGCTTTACCTATGTTATCCCATTGCGACATAAAATGCCCGCTCAGAATGACAGGGGGGTTCCGGCTGCTGCACGGTGAAAACGATCATTTGCGGGTTTTACTGTGGCCGTATGGCAGGTTTTTTGGTAAGCCAAGAACATAATCGGCACTCACATGATAATAAGTGCACAATTTTTTCAACCGCTCTATGGGCATAGGGATATGACCAATTTCGTATTTAGCATAGTAAGACTGGCTTGTTCCTAAAAACTCAGCAATTTCCCTTTGTGTTTTGTCATGGTCAATCCGTAGATCCCTAATTATTTCATAATATTCCATTTGGGCCACTCCTTTCTATGAAATTCAATATATCATATATGAACTAAATAATGATTGACTTAGTCCATATATGGACTTATACTATATGTATTGAAAATAGAAAGGATGATATACCATGAATCCCTATATTAAACTACTGAAAGAGTATATGGATAAAAGCCCCATACAGTATGGTTACAAGAGTGTAGATTCTCTATTGGGAATGCTTTATTATTGCTATACGGAGCATAATCCGTTAGAGAACGCCACTATCCATTATCAGCTACAGAAGCTGTACGATACCATATCCAAATTAACGGAACAGGAAAAGGATAAGGTGATAGATCTGACAGTGGAGCTCTGTGCGGAATACAGCAGACAGGCATTTTCAGAAGGAATCCGTATCGGTATGCAGCTGGCATCTGAGATTGGGGAATATGGGGAGCAGTAGCATAGATACTACAGAATATCAGTTTACATAAATTTATAGATTCGACATTTTTTCAGAACTTTTCGCGGTTAGTTTTCCACACTCTCCACAGGTTTTTCCACAGGCATAACAGGAAAAATCCCTTGAAAACACTGATGTTTCAAGGGATTTCACTGTTTTTAAACAAAACTCGACAGAAACCTGTGGACATTTGTCGGTTTACAGAACATCGGTCAGAACAGAACCTGGGCTGAGAAAACACGCTCCTGTTTGCCGGGAACATCTGTGCTTGCCCGGTGCGCATCCACCTGTAGGCAGCCCCTTTCGGACAGCTCCCAGTCCAGATAAATTTCCTGTTTTTCCCGGGCTTCGCTGTGGTAGCAGATGATCATTTCCCGTGGTGTATGGCTGCGGTGGAAGCTGCTGTCAAGCAGGTCATCCACCCAATCCAGATACCGGGTATTGTTCATGTGGCCGTTGCGGTCCAGATGGGAATAGGCTACCATATGGACCGCACTGTTGACCATGGGTTTTGGCAGGATGGAATGGGGAACGGCAAGCTCGCTGCCGGTCAGCGAGCCCTTGACGGTAACACCGCTCTTACCCGGCAGGACCATCCTGCGGTCGTCCAGATCCATCAGCACCCAAAGGCTGATGGCCCGAAACAGCTCGTTGCCCTCTGCATCATAAGCGACGATAGAACGGGGGTAGGCAATGCGTGTAGTAGGCATGGGCCAGGTTTCCACGGTAATGGTCTCTCCACGGACCGGCATACGGGTGATCTGTACCCGGTGACGGGTCACCGCCCAGAACAGGCGGCGCAGGGCAAGGCTGTCATAGTCAGCGTCCAGTAGTTCACTGTGCCTGCCGGATACCTCCTGGGCATAGTATAAAAGGGTGGACAGCTTCAGCCTGCCAAAGCAGTCTGCCGCCATATCATCTACGGTAAAGGTCTGTCTGTATATTGGTTCCATATTGATCCTTTCAGCCATTGGCTTCGCCAACGGTCAGCGTAACACGGTACTGCTTTCCTGAGCGGTAAATGACCGCCTGCATGGTATCTCCCGGGATGTATCCGTAAAGCAGGGTTTCCAGAACCTGGCTGCTGGTAATATTGGTATTGTCGATACTGATAAGAATATCTCCTGCTTCCAGTCCTGCCGCTTCCGCACTGCTTCCCTTGGCGACCTCTGTGATATACAGGCCTTTGGGCAGCCGGTAGTAAAACTGGTAGAAATCCGAGATGCTTTCGCCGGTAATACCCAGGTACGGCCTGCCCGATACATAACCCTTTTCGATAAGCTGATTGACAATGTCCCGTACCGTAGTGCTGGGAATGGCGAATCCAAGACCCTCGACACCGGCGACACTCATGGTATCACCCATTTTCATGGTATTGATTCCGATTACCTGCCCATAGCAGTTGATCAGCGGGCCGCCGGAATTACCGGAATTCAGGGCGGCGTTGGTCTGGATCAGATTCATAATGCGTCCGTCTACATCTACATCCCGGTTGATGGCGGAGATAATGCCGTCGGTCATGGTGCCGCGCAGCTCGATACCCAGGGGATCGCCAATGGCAACCACCGTATCGCCGACCCGGAGGGAGGAGGAATCGCCCAGCACAGCGGCAGTAAGGTCCTCTGCCTTGATGTGCAGCACAGCCAGATCGGACACCGCGTCCATGCCCACCAGGGATGCCTGCAGGCTTCGTCCGTCGGTAAGGAGAACCTGGATGCTCTGGGCATCTTCCACCACATGGCTGTTGGTAACGATGTAGCCATCCCGGGACAGGATCACACCCGTTCCCGTAGAGCCGCCGCCGTTATAGCCGCAGGAAATGGATACCACGCTGGGTATATTTTTTTCATAGATATCCTGCAGGGAAAGGCCGCCCTCCTGGGGTATATTTTCTACGGATATGGCAGAGGAGGGTGCGGGAAAAGTTCCTTTCGTTGCTTCAACGGCAGCGCTCTGGCTGGGGAATGTGTCCTCTGCTTCATTGGAAAACATAATGGGCAGGGAATCATCGTTTTTCGTATTGCTTACCTGCCGGAACAGACGAACATTCATAACGCCCAGAACGCTGATGACACCGCACAGCAGAATTACTGCCACCAACAGCACAGCGATCAGACCGCTGTGATTCTTTTGGGGCCTGGTTGCGCCAGTACGGTATACGCCCTGGTCCCAGGGTTCATACTGGGGATCTGAGTTGTTTCGGTTATGCTCATAGCTCATAAAATGACCTCAATTTACTAAGGGTAAGGTAAAGGTAAATTCTGTTTTTCCGTCCCGGCTGGATACGGAAATATCCTCTCCATGGCTGCAAACGATGGTTTTGACGATGTACAGGCCAAGCCCCCAGCCGTCACGGTTCTGGGAACGGCTTTTATCCATCTTATGAAACCGGTCGAATACCAGTGGGAGTTCATCGGCAGGGATGGTCTCACCGTCATTGAAGATGCTGACATAGGCCTTGCTGCTGCCCTCTTTGATGGAAAGACCGATGGTACCGCCCCCGGGGCAGAATTTGACCGCGTTATCCAGAAGATTGTAGATCACCTGGGTCATATAGTCCTGGTTGGCAATGGTATAGACGGGATGCTCCGGCATATCCACCTCTACATTGACACCCTTTTGCAGGATCTTCTGCTCAAAGGTGATCAGCACCTGTCCGGCGCATTCTTCAATGTCAAAGCGGGTCTTTTTTTCATCGGGGATGCCGCCCTGGTCCTGCAGCCGGGAGATATCCAGCATACTGCGTACCAGCCGGCTCAGCCGTTTGGTTTCATCGGATACAATCTGCATATAGCGCTGATGATCCTCCCGGGGAATCGTACCGTCCAGAATACCGTCAATGTAACCGCCAATGGTGGTCATAGGCGTATTCAGCTCATGGGACACATTGGCCACAAACTCCCGCCGCTGGTATTCACTTTTTTCCAGAGAGGATGCCATATTATTGAAGGCTAAAGCCAATTCTTCTACTTCCTGGGGATAGGTGCTTTTTACAGCGACCCGGGCGTTCAGATCGCCATGGCCAAAGGCGCTGGCGGCCTGGGCCATCTCCCGCAGGGGATTGCTGTGCCGCCGGGCAAAAACGCTCATAATGAACATGACGGCAACCACGGCAAGAAGGGACACAAACAGGTAAATATCTGACATTTTATCCAGAATCGTCCTGGTCGCACTCATGGGGGTGGACACCATAACAAGGCCAATGGCATCCCCGGTTCTGGCATCGGTGATGGGTACAGAAACCACATACCGGGCATCATCGTACAGACCCGAAAACACACCGGTATGCCGGGCAGTGCCATCGGTAAGAACCTGCTGCACATAGTCGCCGTTAATGACCCAGCCCTGATGCTCACAGCCAAAGGGAGAATCGGAGCAGAGGATCAACATACCGTTTTTATCGAATATGACAGCGTCCGCGTCGGAGATCCGGCCAGCCACATCCAGGTTCACCACGAAATCCCGCCGGGACAGGGAGCCTTCCGTATAATATGCCGCTGCCAGCGTGGATATGGCAGCGCCGTCATTTTCAAGACTCTCGTAGGACTGCTTCACCAAAAAATCCTTTACAAGAAGCTGAAAGGACGCGCCTACCAGCAAAAGGGCGGTCAGCAGAAGCAGCGCAGCCGGAAAAAAGGTTCGGCTGAAGGTCGTTCTCATGCTCACAACACCTCAAATTTGTATCCAACGCCCCACACAGTTTTCAAATTCCAGCCCTCGCTGACACCTTCCAGCTTTTCCCGCAGGCGCTTCACATGAACATCCACGGTCCGGGAGTCACCAAAGTAGTCAAACCCCCACACTTCGTCCAAAAGCTGGTTACGGGTATAGACTCGGTTGGGAGAGGATGCCAGATAGAACAGCAGCTCCATTTCCTTCGGAGGCGTATCGATCTTATTGCCGTTGACCAAAAGCTCAAAAGCATCCATATCGATGACCAGCTTGTCAAATACCAGCCGGCGGGCTTTCTTTTCTGTAGTCACACTGCCGCTGCGCCGCAGAACAGCCTCAATACGGGCCAGTACCTCCTTCATTTCAAAAGGCTTGGTAATGTAGTCGTCAGCACCGGATTTCAGACCTGCTACCTTATCATCGGTCTCGCCCTTGGCGGTGAGCATAATGACAGGCGTTTGACCTTCGGCGCGGATAGCTTTACAAACTGCCCAGCCGTCCATCACCGGCATCATCACATCCAAAAGCACCAAATCCGGCTTGATGGCCCGGAATTTGGCTAGTCCCTGGCCGCCATCCGCTGCTACAGTGACGGCATAGCCTTCCTTTTCCAGATACATCCGCAGAAGATCCGCAATATTGCGCTCATCCTCAACAACCAGCACAGAGATCGCCATAAGACAGTCCTCCTAATTTGACAAAGTTTTGTTTTTTATCATTATAACCGAAAAAAGGCTCTTAGCGTGAACAAATTGTAAAGAGTTACAGGGCAATTTGTGAACAGGCAAGTTTCTCTTGAAAAATGTTCTGTTTCGCTGTATCATATTGACAGTCATATTGGAAAGGAGCTAACTATGCTGGAAATTTTAAAAGCGGTCCTGTTTGGTATCGTAGAGGGCATTACGGAGTGGCTGCCGGTTTCCTCTACAGGCCATTTGATACTGCTGGACGAGCTTGTGACACTGAAGGTATCCGATGCTTTCTATGAAATGTTCCAGGTGGTCATTCAGTTGGGTGCGATCCTGGCGGTTATTCTGCTGTTCTTCCATAAGCTGAACCCGTTCTCTCCCAAGAAAAATGAGGCCCAGAAGCAAGAGACCTGGCAGCTTTGGTTTAAGGTGGTGGCCGCGGTGATCCCCTCCGCGGTGATCGGCCTGCTGCTGGATGATTGGATGGACGAGCATCTTTATAATTATGTGGTGGTCGCTATCACGCTGGTGCTCTACGGTGCGGCATTTATTCTAGTGGAACGGAACAACGCAAAGAAGGCGTTTGCCATCAAAGATGTACATAGCATTGATTTGAAAACGGCTATGCTTATTGGCTGTTTTCAGTGCCTGAGCCTGATCCCCGGAACTTCCCGCAGCGGCAGCACCATCCTGGGCGGCATTCTGCTGGGTGTCAGCCGTGGGGCTGCCTCAGAGTTTTCCTTCTTCCTGGCGATTCCCACCATGCTGGGCGCCAGCGCGCTGAAGCTGCTGAAGTTTATACTGGAAGGTGCTACCGCTACCGGCTTGGAGATCGGCGTTTTGATCGTGGGCTGCGTGGTATCCTTTGTGGTGAGTCTGGCTGTCATCAAGGGTCTGATGCAGTATGTGCGCAAGCACAGCTTCAGCGTGTTCGGTGTCTACCGGATCGTACTTGGTATCTTGGTGCTGTTGTATTTCATTCTTAAGTAAATCAAAAAATCCGCTGCTGCCGCAGCGGATTTTTTATGTTTGTAATTAACCAAATACGCTCAGCAGGAAGCCTGCGGCAATGGCCGAGCCAATAACACCGGCCACATTGGGGCCCATGGCGTGCATGAGCAGGAAGTTGGAGGGGTTGGCCTTCTGGCCTTCCAGATTGGCAACGCGGGCAGCCATAGGTACGGCGGAAACACCGGCAGAGCCGATGAGGGGATTGACCTTGCCCTTGGTCAGCTTGCACATGACCAGGCCACCCAGCAAACCGCCACAGGTGGACAGGATAAATGCGCACACACCCAGGACCACGATTTTCAGAGTCTCAGCGGTAAGGAAGTTGGAACCGACCATGGTAGCGCCCACGGCGGTGGACAGCAGAATGGTTACAATGTTCATCAGCGCGTTCTGTACAGTATCGCTCAGACGGTCAGTGACGCCGGTCTCCTTAAACAGGTTGCCCAGCATCAGGCAGCCGATCAGAGGTGCTGTATCGGGCAGCAGCAGAGCCACGAAGATGGTGACCAGGATGGGGAAGATGATCTTCTCTGTCTTGGAGACATTACGGGTCTGAACCATCTTGATCTTGCGCTGTTCGGGGGTGGTCAGCAGGCGCATGAAGGGGGGCTGGATCAGAGGGATCAAAGCCATATAGGAGTAAGCAGCTACGGCGATACCGCCCAGCAGATGGGGGGCAAGCTTTGTGGTCAGGAAGATGGCGGTAGGACCGTCAGCGCCACCGATGATACCGATAGACGCAGCTTCGGGGCCGGTGAAGCCCAGGCAGACAGCGCCGAAGAAAGCGGCGAACACGCCCAACTGGGCGGCAGCGCCCAGCAGCAGGCTCTTGGGGTTGCTGAGCAGAGGACCGAAGTCGGTCATTGCGCCAACACCCATAAAGATCAGACAGGGATACAGGCTGGATTTTACACCGATGTAGAAGATATCCAGCAGACCGCCGTAGTGGATAATATCGGTAAAGTGGATATGCTCAATGGTCTTTACTACATTGCCCATCTCGTCAAGAACCTGGAAAGGAGCTTCGTTGATGTATGCATCCCACAGGCCCTGGTTGTACAAGCCGGCAGCGGGCAGGTTGCTCAGCAGGCAGCCAAAGGCAATGCCCACCAGCAGCAGAGGCTCAAACTTTTTCACGATGGCCAGATACAGCAGTACACAGGAGATGGCAAGCATCACCAGGTTCTGCCAACCGCCATCCATGAAGCCGGAGGACATGGCGGCAAAGCCGCTGTCATTCCACAGCTTCAGCAGAATTTCACCAATGTTCATAGGAGCTTCCTCCTTATGCGAGAACGACCAGAGTAGCGCCGGTGTCGACAGAAGAGCCCTTGGAGGTAACGACCTGGGCGACAGTACCGGCTCTGGGGGCCATAATCTCATTTTCCATCTTCATAGCTTCCAGGACGCACAGAACATCGCCTTCCTTGACAGCCTGGCCCTGGGTCACATTGACTTTCAGAATGGTGCCGGGCATGGGAGCGGTAACAGCCTCACCGGCAGCGGTGGCGGCAGGGGCAGCGGTGGCGGCAGGGGCAGCGGAAGCGGCAGGCGCTGCTGCTGCGGGCGCAGCGGCAACCGGTGCGGCAGGGGCAGCGGGAGCAATGGCTTCATACTCATCCAGGAGCATAGCCTTGCCGGCCTCGACCTCAACTTCGTAGGTGCGGCCGCAGAGAGTTACTTTATATTTCATGTTATTTGACCTCCTTGATGGAAATGAAGCGCAGTTCGTTCAGGGGCTTGCCCAGCTTGTCGGCAACGATAGCCATGATCATGGCAGCGGTCTTAGGCTCTACATCGTGGAGCTTGAGCTGGCCGGCGGCACCGGGGGCAACAGCAGCGGGAGCGGCAGGAGCAGCAGGCGCTACAGCAGGGGTTGCCTTGGGCTGCTTGGCAGCCTTTGCGTCCTTGGCAGAAAAAACCTTACCAAGGGCAATGACCACGATCATCAGCAGGATCAGACCGAAGAAAACCACGGCGTAGCCCAGAAGCGCAAGGATACCGGCCTGACCAATGCCTAAGTTTACAAAATTGGCGGTGGTAGCTAACATACCGTTACCTCCTTAGGCCTCCACGATGGAGTAGGTGACCACATTCTCTTCCTTAGCCTTGCGGTCCTCAAAGAACTTCTCAGCCAGGTTGGGGAATGCGATATAGCTCAGTACATCTTCGTCGGAGCGGGCCATATCGCCCAGCTTCTCACGGGTGGGCTCAACAATAGGAGCCAGGGAATCGGCATAGCGGCCGGACATGGGCTGCTCATCGCCCAGAATCAGCTTCTGGACCTCGGGGTCAATGGGAGCGGGGGTACGGCCGTACTCCCCGCGGCAGTAAGCCTTGACTTCCTTGGAAACCTTCTTATAGCGCTCGCCCTGCAGCACATTGGTAACGGCCTGAACGCCGACCATCTGGCTGGTGGGGGTGACCAGGGGAGGATAACCCAGGTCAGCACGGACCTTGGGAGTCTCGATCAGAGCTTCGTCAAACTTATCCAGAGCGTTCATCTGCTTGAGCTGGCTCAGCAGGTTAGAGAGCATACCGCCGGGGATCTGGTAGGTCAGGCACTGGGTGTCGGTAGCCATGGACTTGGGCATCAGAGTGCCGTCAGCCACGAATTCGTCACGCACGCCCTTGAAGTAGTCGGCCATCTTCTTAGTCATGGCATCGTCCAGATCCACTTCGTAACCCAACTGGCGCAGCGCGTAAGCCAGGGTTTCGGTAGCAGGCTGGGAAGTGCCGCCGGAGAAGGGAGAAATAGCGGTGTCAATGATATCCACACCAGCTTCAACAGCTTTCAAGTAGGTCATGAAAGCCAGACCGGTGGTGGAGTGGGTGTGCAGGTCGATGGGCATACCGGGAACAGCGTCCTTAATGGCGGAGACCAGATCGTAAGCCTCCTGGGGACCCATGATACCGGCCATGTCCTTAATGCAGATGGTGGAAGCGCCCATTTCCTTCAGTTCCTTGACCATCTCCACATACTTAGCGTGAGTGTGGACAGGAGAGGTGGTGTAGGAGATAGTACCGGAAGCGATAGCGCCTGCATTGACGGTGGCTTCCATGGCAACCTTCAGATTATTCACATCGTTCAGCGCGTCGAAGATACGGATGATGTCAATGCCGTTCTCAACAGCCTTCTTAACAAACAGCTTCACGAAATCATCGGGATAGTGGGAGTAACCCAGAACATTCTGGCCGCGCAGCAGCATCTGCAGCTTGGTGCTCGGCATCTTGGCGCGGATCTTGCGCAGACGCTCCCAGGGATCTTCGTTCAAGTAGCGCAGGCAGACATCGAAGGTAGCACCGCCCCAGCACTCGGCGGCGTAGAAGCCGGCCTTGTCGATGGTCTCGAGCATGGGCTCGAACTTTTCGAAGGGCAGACGGGTCGCGATCAGAGACTGGTTCGCGTCACGCAGAACGGTCTCAACAAACTGTACTTTCTGAGCCATTATAAATAAAACCTCCATAAAAAGATTTATGATTTTTAAGGGAAGATGAATGATGTATAAACATACAAAGTCCAATCTCCACCACATACATGATAGCACATAGAGATGTAAAAGTAAACACATATTTCCAACAAGCCATGGGATTTTCTGACAAAAAAACGGTAAAAAAACCTGTATCATAATCCCTTTTGAGATATGATACAGGTTTTCGTTTATTATGCAGTTATTTATCTGCGGAATCGGAGAACAGGTAGTTGATCAGCTTGGTGGAGAGGATGATAATTCCGATCACAATGAAGATCACCAGCATACCGATACCCATATACTGAAGATTGCTGATAAATTTGGCAGGGTCGAATACGAGCTGCGCGGTTTCTGCCGCTTCAGGAGAAGACAGCAGGGTATTTGTTAAAAAGTGAAACATGTCTTATATCCTCCTTAACCGAAGAGGTTCAGAATAATGCCGCCGGCAATCACGGACGCGATCTGGCCGGAAACATTGACACCGATAGAATGCATCAGCAGGAAGTTCTGGGGATCTTCCTCCAGAGCCATCTTATGAACGATACGGCCGGACATGGGGAACGCGGAAATACCGGCAGCGCCGATCATGGGGTTGATCTTTTTCTTGAGGAACAGATTCAGAAGCTTGGCAAAGAGAACACCGCCTGCGGTATCCACAATAAATGCGATCAGACCCAGGGCCATGATCAGCAGGGTGGGAACTTGCAGGAACTTATCAGCGGTCATGTTAAAGGCCACGGTGATTCCCAGGAAAATGGTGATCAGATTGGCCAGTACATTCTGGGCAGTGTCAGACAGGGAGTTCAGAACACCGCACTCACGGATCAGATTGCCGAACATCAGAAATCCAATCAAAGCAGTGGCATCGGGAACAATGGCGGAAGCAACGATGGTAATGATGATGGGGAACATAATGCGGGTGGTCTTGCTGACAGATTTCTGCTCATAGGGCATCCGGATCTGGCGCTCCTTTTTGGTGGTGAGCAGCTTGATCACCGGGGGCTGGATCACAGGAACCAGAGCCATGTAGGAATACGCGGCAACAGTGATCGCGCCAACATAGTTTGAGCCAAGGGTGTTGGCAACGGCTATGGAGGTAGGACCGTCTGCAGCGCCGATGATAGCGATGGAAGCAGCGTCCTTGATCTCCGGGAAGAAGACACTGGCCATGCACAGGGTAAAGAAGATGCCAAACTGGGCGGCTGCGCCAAAGAGCATCAGCTTGGGATTGCTCAGCAGGGGGCCAAAGTCGATCATGGCACCGATGCCGATGAACAGTAGCAAAGGAAACAGCTCATTGGCGATACCGGCGTAATACAGCTCCTGGATAGGGCCGACCAGGGCGGTAGAACCGGGAATGTTGACAAGAATCGTGCCCAGACCCATGGGAAGCAGCAGAGAAGGCTCCATTTCTTTGTCGATCGCCAGATAGATCAGCAGGCAGCCAATGCCAATCATGACCAGATGCTGCCAGGTAAAGGCCAGCAGATTACTGTAAAGAATATCCATTGTATATCCTCCTTAGCTGAGAACGACCAGAACAGCGCCGGTATCCACGGAAGAACCCTTGGAGGTGACCACCTGGGCGACGGTGCCGGCACGGGGAGCCATGATCTCATTTTCCATCTTCATGGCTTCCAGGACGCACAGAACATCGCCTTCCTTAACAGCCTGTCCCTGAGTCACATTGACTTTAAGAATCGTGCCGGGCATGGGGGCAGTAACGCTCTCACCGGCAGCGGTGACAGCAGGCGTGGAAGCGGGTGCTTCGGCAGCGGCAGGTGCTGCGGCGGCAGGAGAGACAGCGACGGGCGCTGCAGGCATATAGGTCTGGAAAGTGTCCATTGTCATAGGCTCTGCCAGTTCGACTTCAACTTCGTAGGTGCGGCCATTCATGGAAATCTGATACTTCATAATTATTTGACCTCCTTAATAGAAAGAAAACGCAGTTCGTTGAGGGGCTTGCACAGCTTATCGGCGACGATTGCCATGAGCATAGCTGCGGTTTTGGGATCCACATCGTGGAGTTTCAGGGTTCCGGCGGAGCCGGGCGCGGTGGCAGCGGGTGTTTGCGCAACAGGTTCGGCGGCAGCAATTTCCGGCTGCGCCTTTTTGGCAGTACCGAAACGCTTGCGCAGAGCCATAACAGCAACAATCACAAACAGAACGGCGACCATAGCAAGGGCAATATAGTCGGGCTGTGTGGAAGCTGTTGCGGAAGCAAAAAACAGCATAAGGTTGTCTCCTTTCGTGATATAACATATCTTTTGGCGGTGATAGGGTGAAACACCCCATTACCCCATTATAAACATTATATATGATAATGCAAAATAAAGGAAAAGTAAAGCAGGAAGAAGGGCTTTAACCAAATATTAGCCTCAAAGCTGGGAATGTAAAAAAATACAGAATTTGTATTGATTTTTAACGGTTGTTAGTGTATGATATCATTGCAAGATATGGGATGCTGAATATGGGCATCACTGAAAAAATAAAATGAAAGAGGTTAATGCATTATGGCAAAGCTTGATCTGACCAAGTATGGCATCACCGGTGCCACCGAGATCATCCACAACCCCTCCTATGAAGCGCTGTTTGAGGCAGAAATGGACCCCAGCCTGGAAGGTTTTGAAAAGGGCCAGCTCACCGAGCTGGGTGCTGTCAATGTTATGACCGGTATCTACACCGGCCGCTCCCCCAAAGACAAGTTCATCGTTATGGACGACACTTCCAAGGACACTGTGTGGTGGACCTCCAAGGAATTCTCCAACGACAACAAGCCCGCTTCCCAGGAAGCCTGGAAGGCCTGCAAGGAGCTGGCTCTGAAGGAGCTGTCCGGTAAGAAGCTGTATGTCATGGATCTGTTCTGCGGCACCAACCCCGACTCCCGTATGGCTGTCCGTTTTGTGATGGAAGTGGCCTGGCAGGCGCACTTTGTTAAGAATATGTTCATCGCTCCCACCGAGGAAGAGCTTCAGAACTTCGAGCCCGACTTCGTTGTTTACAACGCTTCCAAGGCTAAGGTCGAGAACTACAAGGAGCTGGGCCTGAACTCCGAGACTGCTGTTCTGTTTAACCTGACCTCCCGTGAGCAGGTCATTCTGAACACCTGGTACGGCGGCGAGATGAAGAAGGGTATGTTCTCCATGATGAACTACTATCTGCCCCTGAACGGCATGGCTTCCATGCACTGCTCCGCCAACACCGACATGAACGGTGAGAACACCGCTCTGTTCTTCGGTCTGTCCGGCACCGGCAAGACCACCCTGTCCACCGATCCCAAGCGTCTGCTGATCGGCGACGACGAGCACGGCTGGGACGATAACGGCGTGTTCAACTTCGAGGGCGGCTGCTATGCCAAGGTTATCAACCTGGATAAGGAATCCGAGCCCGATATCTACAACGCCATCAAGCGCAACGCTCTGCTGGAGAATGTTACTGTTGACGCGGAAGGCAAGTGCGACTTCGCTGACGGCTCTGTCACCGAGAACACCCGCGTTTCCTACCCCATCGACCACATCGAGAAGATCGTTCGTCCCGTGTCCGCAGGTCCCGATGCCCAGAATGTTATTTTCCTGTCCGCTGACGCATTCGGCGTTCTGCCTCCCGTTTCCATCCTGACCCCCGAGCAGACCCAGTACTACTTCCTGTCCGGCTTTACCTCCAAGCTGGCCGGCACCGAGCGTGGCATTACTGAGCCCACTCCCACCTTCTCCGCTTGCTTCGGCGCTGCTTTCCTGGAGCTGCACCCCACCAAGTACGGCGAAGAGCTGGTTAAGAAGATGGAAAAGTCCGGCGCGAAGGCTTACCTGGTCAACACCGGCTGGAACGGTACCGGCAAGCGTATCTCCATCAAGGATACCCGCGGCATCATCGATGCCATTCTGGACGGCTCCATCCTGAAGGCTGAGACCAAGAAGATCCCCTACTTTGACTTCGAGGTTCCCACCGCGCTGCCCGGCGTTGACACCAATATTCTGGATCCCAGAAATACTTATGCCGATCCTTCTGTTTGGGAAGAGAAGGCTAAGGACCTGTCCGCCCGCTTCATCAAGAACTTTGAGAAGTACACCGGCAACGACGAGGGCAAGGCTCTGGTCGCCGCTGGTCCCCAGCTGTAATTCATTGGCCGCTTCCTAAAAAACCTCTTTTTGAAAGCGCCTGTATATGAGCAATTTAAAAGATCCGGCAGATAAATCTGCCGGATCTTTTTATGGACAATGCATGTACAACAACTAAAAAACAGCGCTTTTAACCGACCGCATCGGTCAGAGAATGGATATATTCTTCCAGAGTAAGGTCAAGCTCATGAAGCTCGGCCGCCAACTCGTGACCCACATAGCGGTAGTGCCAGGGTTCGTAAATAATGCCCGTGACATCGGTTTTATCCTTGGGATAGCGAAGGATAAAACCGTACCGCCAACAGTTTTCCATAAGCCATTTCTGGGCGGGCAGGTCTGCCTGCTCCCATTCCAGCGCCCACAGCCGGGAGTCAATAATATCTACAGCCAGACCAAGCTGATGCTCACTGGTACCGGGTACGGCAATGATGGTAGCCGCTTCCTTTTCCGCGGAGGCCCGGTCATAGCCTAGGTTTACATAATATTCAACTTTGCGGTTATAATTGCCGGTCTGGTGTTCGTGGGTGCGGTAACTGGAGACCACATAGGCCTGGGGACATACCTTGTTGCAGTCATCGATCATAGCCAACAGATCTTCGTAGCAGCTCCGGTCTACCTGGGTTCCTTCAACACCATAGTCAACGCCAACGCTGACAAGGTCCGGTATGTAATCTGCTGGGACATAATTCCAGGGATTGACCATAATGACCCGCTTACCCTGGGATGTAAAGTGGCAGGCTGTACCATCAATGGTCACTTCCCCGGTAACCATGATGCCGTCCTCCTGAAAATAATAGGTACTGCCATCCAATTCCAGCCAGCCGGTAACCGGAATGCCCTCATCACTGTAATAGTAGCGGTTTCCGTTTTCTTCTATCCAGCCGGTGAGGGGCACTGCGGTGGTGGGTACGGTGGTCGGCTCTGCGGTCGTTTCTTTTGGGAGGGTTGTAGCCGGGGCGCTCTCCGGATTGCAGCCCGATAGTATGATACTAAGGATAAGCGGCAGTATCCATACCAAATGTTTCATATGGGATTTCCTTTCAGCTAAGGCTTTTCAGGTATTCTTCCAGAGTCAAGCCGGAATCGTGGAGTTCTTTGGCCACTTCCTTGCCTACATAGCGGTAGTGCCAGGGCTCATAAATAATACCTGTCTGCTCTATTTTTCCTTTTGGGTAGCGAAGGATAAAGCCGTATTCCCAGGCGTGCTCCATGAGCCACTTCTGGGCGGGCAGGGTTTCCTGTTCTTCCTCCAGCGCCCAGAGACGGGTATCGATGATATCCACAGCAAGACCGAGCTGATGCTCACTGGTGCCGGGTTTTGCGATGATGGTAGCGGCTTCTTTTTCCGCGTCCTCCTGGCTGTAACCTTTATCGATATAGGACTGGACTTTACGGTTGTAGGAATTGGTCTGATATTCATGGGTACGGTAACTGGATACCACACAGACCTTGGGAGCGGCTTTGTTGCATGCGGCAATCATTTCCAGCAATGCGTCATAGCAGCTCCGGTCTACCTGGCTTCCCTCAACACTGATATCCGTACCAAGGGTGACCAGATCCGGCGTGTACCCCTCGGGAACAGCGTTCCATGGATTGACTAACAGAATGGGAATGCCGGCAGAAGTAAAGTGGTAACTGACACCTTCGATCTTTACGGTACCGGTGGCCATTGAGCCGTCATTTTTGATATAATAGGTATTACCGTTCTCCTGAAACCAGCCGGGTTTGACAAAGCCTTCTTCATCCAGAAGATACCGCTTGCCGTCCAATTCAAACCAGCCTGTAGGCCGGGTGCCGTCGGCGTTTAAGTAATAACTGCGGCCATCTTCCTCAAACCAGCCCGAGAGGGGAGCAGGTCCGCCAGTGTCACCGGTGGTTTCTTTGTTTCCGGGCTGTTGGTTGGAGCAGGAGACGATGATACTGATCAGTAAAACCAGCAGCACCGCAAGGGTTGCCACGAGAACGAGAAACCGTGGATTCAAACGCCTGCGTCTGCGGCGGCGACGAGCTTGTGCCATAGAAAGACCTCCAATCCGGGGTTAATTGCGTATGATACAGTATTTTATCATAATGCAGCGAAAAAAGAAAGGGTTTGCATGATTTTTGACAGCAAGCCGATAAAACGAAAATCCGTCCTGCCGGCAGACAGGACGGATTGTATCTTATCTTACATACTCGATAACCACACGGCGGTTGGGTTCAACGCCGGTGGAATGGGTGGTGATGTTATCCATCTCCTGGAGCGTAGCATGGATCACATGACGCTCATAGGCGTTCATAGGCTCCAGCGTGATACGGCGGCGGTTCTTCAAGACCTGCTGTGCCTTTTTGCGGGCATAGCGGCGCAGAGAATCTTCCCGCTTCTCCCGGTACTCCTCGGCGTCCACATTGATGCGGATATGACCCTCAGAGCCCCGCTTGATGGAATAGTTACACAGGTGCTGGATGGCATCCAGGGTGTCGCCCCGGCGGCCGATCAGATAGCCCAGATCGTCACCCACCAGATCGACCTTATAAGTATTCTTATCGGCCTTCCAGGCATGGGGAACAGCATTGGAGCCCATGTGTTCCAGCAGTCCCTTCAGAAACTGCTCAATCACTTCCTCGGTGCTGCCGGGCTCGGCGGGGGCGTAAGTCTTAGGCGCTTTGGGTGCCTTGGGTGCTTCGTCTCTGGGCTGTTTTTCTGCCTTCGGTGCTTTTGGCTTCGGCTCTGCCTTCTTGGGTTCAGCCTTGGGAGCTTCTGCCTTAGGTTCAGCCTTGGGCGCTTCCTCCTTGGGAGCCTGGGGCTTTTTCGCCTTAGGCTTGGAACGGGAAGCGGAGGACAGGGCCACCTTGGGCGCTTCGGGAATGGGGTCGGGTGCCTCATAGGTTACCTGGATTCTGGCAGGCGTTGCGCCAAGGCCCAGAAAGCCTGGTTTTGCCTGGGACAGAACCTGTACGGATACATCGTCGCGCTCCAGACCCAACTGGGTCAATGCGGCTTCAATGGCCAGTTCGATGGTCTTGCCGGTAGTAATGATGGTTTTTTCCATTGCTTATTCCTCCCTGGACTCTTGGCTGTAGCGGTTGGGATCGTAAGCGCGGCCCTTGCAGAAGGGACGGTCGGGAATGCCGGAAAGGGTTGTTTCTGCTTCCTCTTCCTCTACTACGATGCCCTTTTTGGCAGCGTATTCCTTGGCGGCGGCAGCCTTGGCGGCCTCTGCCTGGCGCTGCTGTTTCTGCTGCAGCTTCTTCTTACTGGTGTTTTCGGTGATACCGTCGGGATTGGCGGCCCGGCGCTCAGCACGCAGGCGCTCCTTCTCGGCTTCGATACGCTCGGCTTCCAGGGCCTTCTGCAGGCGGATGGCATCCTCAGCGTCATAGATCTTGCGGTACTTCTTTGTGAGATAAACATCGGCAGCCATGGCGATGATACCCTGAACGAACCAGTACAGGCTCAATGCGGCAGGCACGGTAAAGCCGATCCACAGAGACATCAGAGGCATCATCCACATCATCATCTTGCCGCTCTGGTTGGCCTGCGAGTTCTTGGCGGTTTCCTTATCCTGGATGCCCTTCTCGTCGGTGACGACGGAGTCGTTCATCTTCATGGAGATGTGCATGCTCAGGACCTGGCTGCCGGCAGACAGCAGGGGTACAATGAAAGCGCCGATGGTTGCCCAGTTGTAGGCCTCCCAGGCAAACACATTGAACTGGGGGATCAGGCCCATGTCAATGCCCAGGAAGTTAAAGTTGACACCGGCCTTGGCAGTTTCACTCAAAACAATACCGGCCTGCTCCAGCTGGGGCAGAAAATCAGGGATATACTTTGCGGCAATGACCTGATCATAGTAGCTGTTGCTGGAGAAGATGCCCTCGGCGGAGAACTCCTTGATCACAGAAACGATCTGTTCGGCAACAGACAGGTCCTCGCCCAGCATATAAACGATGGGCTGGCGGATAACAGTAAACAGGGGGATCAGAATAAACAGGGGGATTAGGCTCCACAGGCAGCCACCGCCCATGGATACGCCCTCTTCCTTATAAAGCGCCTGGATGGCCTCGCTCTGTTTCTGCTGGTCATTGGCGTATTTTTCCTGAATGACCTTCATACGGGGAGACAGGCGGGACATCTTCATAGAGCTCTTCTTGCTCTTGGCGGTGATAGGCATGAGAATAAGCTTTACCAGAATGGCAAAGATGATCATGGCGATACCGTAGTTGTTGGTGAGCTGGTACAACTGTCCCAGCAGCCAGCCAAAAGGTACGGTGATCAGATCAGAGAGCTGAAATGCGAGAATCATACATATTCCTCCTTAGGGAACAGGATCGAAGGGGTCTCCTTTGTAAAAGGGATTGCAGCGCAGCAGCCGTTTGAGGGCAAGCCAGCCTCCTTTTATGACCCCATACTTTGTGATCGCTTCGTATGCGTAAGCAGAGCAGGTGGGTGTGAATCGACAGCTTGGGGGAGTAGTGGGAGAGACGGAACGCCGGTAAAAAGAAATCAGGGAAAGGAGTAAGCGCTTCATGGCGCGGCCTCGCCTTCCGGGAGCAAAAGGCCGCCTTTTTGCGCCAAAGAGAGAAAAGCGGCTGTGAGTTTTCCGAAGGGGGCTTCTACAGCGCGGGTCCTGGCTACTACCACAATGTCCCAACCTGGCGCGAATCGCTCTTCGTTGAGGCGGTAGATCTCCCGAATTCTGCGGCGGGTACGGTTGCGCACCACAGCATGTCCCAGTTTTTTGCTGACGGTAATACCGACACGGTTGCACTGGGAACGGTTACCCCGGGCGTACAGCACGAAATAAGAATTGGCAATGCCCTTGGAGCTGTAAAGCTTTCGGAAAATATGATTCTTTTTCAAACTGCTTGAAAATTTCATAAATTTCTCCAATATTATTTTTCATTTTTTGCGTAAGCAAAAAATGAAAAAGGGAGCGGGGCGAATAGAGGATTCGCCCCGCACAGACTCCCGTTTCGCTATGAGCTGTCCTAGCTGTGGTCACCCACGAGTCGGTGCTCAAGCAGACAGAACCTTGCGGCCCTTGGCACGGCGGCGGGCAAGAACCTTACGGCCGTTGGAAGTAGCCATTCTCTTCCGGAAACCATGAACCTTGGATCTATGGCGGCGGCTGGGCTGATAGGTACGCTTCATGAGTACACCTCCTGTCAATAATCAATCATGCTCAACAGTCGAATATCGACCGCAGCAAAACATATTAAATGACCATAATTGGTCATGCTAAACCAGTATAACCCAAAAATGCAACCAGGTCAATAACTTTTTTCGCATTTTTAGGGAAAAAGATAGGGAATTTGGGATTCAAACCCTACGCCGTGAGGGGAAACTGTTTCTGTAGCGGCTACACAACGCTGAACAAAGTCCGCCGCCTGCACACCGCTTTCATAAACGGAGCTGCCCCGAAGCAGGCTGCCGGTGAACACAGCAGCGTAAAGATCCCCGGTGCCGTGGCACTGGCGGGGGACTACCTGGGTGTAATAACAGAAGAATTTTCCCTGCCGCTGGCGGCCGCAGAAACCGATGGTGCCATTGCTGCCGGTGACACCGGTGATCACCACAGCTTTGACCCCAAACCGGTTTAACAATTTTTCGGTCAGAGCTTCCAGGTAGGTATGGTCAGACTCCGGCTGATAAGGAGTATCGGTCAACAGCGCCGCTTCCGTTACATTGGGAAGCAGAATATCCGCTTCCCGGCAGAGTTGTGCCATAGCAGAGACATGGCTGTTATCCAAACGGCTGTAAAGCCTGCCGTGATCACCCATTGCAGGATCCACAATAATGGTGCTGCCTTGGGTTTTATATTTGCGGAGCAATGGGAGTACCGCCTCAGCTTGCTTCGCGTCTGCCATATACCCGGTGGTGACGGCATCAAAGGTGATGCCAACCGATTCCCAGTGGCAGCCAAAGGCTTCCACATATTCGGTCATAGAAACGACCTCTGGGTTGGGGAAGCCGGTGTGGGTGCTGAGTACTGCCGTGGGCAGTACGCTGCAGCGAATACCCATGGCGCTGATTACCGGCAGCGCCACCGTCAGACTGCACCGGCCCACACAGGAAAGGTCCTGGATCGAAAGTACGGACTTCATAGGTTACTCCTGGTTGCGCTTTTTCATAAGCTGACGCATACGGGTGGCGTGGTCCAGCTCCCGCTTACGGATACGCAGGGTCTTGGGTGTGCATTCCAGAAGCTCGTCATCCGCCAGAAATTCCAGACACTGTTCCAGAGAGTAGTTCCGGGGAGTGGTCAGGCGCAGGGCTTCATCAGAGCCGGAGGCACGCATATTGGTAAGCTGCTTTTTCTTGCACACATTGACGGTCATATCCTCGTTGCGGCTGCAGATACCCACCACCATGCCCGCATACACAGGCGTGCCGGGACCGATGAACAGGGCACCACGCTCCTGGGCGGCATGGAGGCCGTAGGTGACCGCTTCACCGCTTTCAAAGGCGATCAGAGAGCCGGTGAGCCGGCGCTCGATCTCGCCCTTCATAGGTGCGTAGCTTTCCAGAACGGAGGACATAATGCCCTCACCCCGGGTGTCGGTGAGGAATTCACTGCGGTAGCCGAACAGGCCTCTGGAAGGCACCGTAAATTCCAGACGGTAGCGGCTTCCCATGGGGGTCATGCTCAGAAGGTCAGCCTTCCGGCGGCCCATCTTTTCGATGACGCTGCCCATGCATTCCTCGGGGACATCCGCCACCATCCGCTCGATGGGCTCGCAGAGCTTGCCGTCGATGGTCTTGGTCAGTACACGGGGGGTGGATACGGAGAACTCATAGCCTTCCCGGCGCATGGTCTCCATCAAAATAGACAGGTGCATCTCACCGCGGCCCGCTACATTGAACGCGTCGGTGCCCTGCTCGGTGACATGGAGGGAAACATCCTTCAAAAGCTCTTTTTCCAAACGGTCCCGGAGGTTGCGGGAGGTGACGAATTTGCCTTCCCGTCCGGCAAAGGGGGAGTCGTTGACGGCAAAGGTCATTTCAATAGTGGGATCGCTTATTTTTACAAAGGGCAGCGGTTCTACGGCATCGGGCGCGCAGAGGGTACGGCCAATGGTGATATCCGCCATGCCGGACAGAGCCACGATCTCACCGGCGGAGGCCTGCTGGATGGGGTTCTTGCCCAAACCGTCAAACTCGTAAAGGGCAACAACCTTTCCTTTTTGCCGCAGTTCGGCATTGTGGTAATCGCAGATGGGCACTTCCTGGCCCACTTTAATAGAGCCCCGCTCCACACGGCCCACAGCGATACGGCCCACATATTCGTTGTAGTCGATAGAGGAAACCAGAAGCTGTAAGGGCTCGTCGGCATTCCCATGAGGGGCGTCGATATACTGGATGATTGTTTCGAACAGAGGGATTAAATCTGTACCTGCCTCGTCAGGACTGTAGGAGGCAGTACCCTGGCGGCCGGAGCAGAATACTGTGGGGGAATTGAACTGCTCATCGGTGGCGTTCAGGTCCAGCAGCAGCTCCAAAACCTCGTCCATGACTTCGTGGATACGGGCGTCAGGCTTGTCGATCTTGTTGACAGCGACAATGACCTTGTGGCCCAGCTCCAGGGCCTTTTGCAGCACAAAGCGGGTCTGGGGCATAGGGCCTTCGGCGGCATCCACCAGCAGGATAACGCCGTTGACCATCTTCAAAATACGCTCCACCTCGCCGCCAAAGTCGGCGTGGCCGGGGGTGTCCACAATGTTGATTTTGTAATCCTTATAATATACGGAAGTGTTTTTCGCCAGAATGGTGATACCACGCTCCCGTTCCAGATCGCCGGAGTCCATGACCCGGTCCTGGGCGGTCTGATTCTCGCGGTAGATACCACCCTGTTTCAAAAGCTCGTCCACCAGGGTCGTCTTGCCGTGGTCGACATGGGCGATGATGGCAATGTTGCGGATATTTTCCTGAGCTGCCATAAGGGATTCTCCTTTGTGTAGTAAGTGTCACATTCTCTCAACTTTAAAATATAACATATCACTAAAAAGATTGCAATAAATTTGGTAAAATTTTACGAAAAATATTCGCATTTTTCTGTGAAAAATTGCTGTCTAAAACCTATTGACCCTTCAAATAACCTATGATATATTATAGAATAACAAACTATAACATAAACATTTTTACAGAAAGATTAGGAGGTAATTTCCAATGGCTTACTTTTACAAGGAACCCAGCCACACCTTCAGCGAGTACCTGCTGATCCCCGGCTACACCTCTGAGGAGTGTGTTCCCGACCGGGTATCTCTGCGCACGCCTCTGACCAAGTACCGCAAAGGTCAGGAAGAGCCGGCAATTTCTTTGAATATTCCCATGGTTTCTGCCATTATGCAGTCCGTTTCCAACGATACTTTGGCCATTGCCCTGGCAAAGGAGGGCGGCCTGAGCTTCATCTTTGGCAGCCAGTCCATTGAGTCCCAGGCGGCTATGGTCGCCAAGGTCAAAGGCTACAAGGCAGGCTTTGTAGTTTCCGCGTCCAACCTGACCCCCGAAAATACCTTGGCTGATGTGCTGGCTCTGAAGGAACAGAACGGTTTTTCCACCGTGGCCATTACCGAGGATGGCACAGCCACCGGTAAGCTGTTGGGTATCGTCACCAGCCGTGATTACCGTGTTTCCCGCATGGATGTCAATGAGAAGGTTGCCTCCTTTATGACTCCCCGGGAAAAGCTGATCACAGCCCCTGCGGATACCACCCTTAAGGTGGCCAACGACATCATTTGGGAGCATAAGCTGAACAGCCTGCCCATCGTGGATGAGAACGACCATCTGATGTACTTTGTATTCCGCAAGGACTACGCTTCCCACAAGGCAAATCCCCAGGAGCTGCTGGACAGCAAGAAGCGTTACCTGGTGGGTGCGGGCATCAATTCCCGTGACTATGCTGAGCGTGTTCCCGCTCTGCTGGAAGCCGGCGCGGATGTGCTGTGCATCGACTCCTCCGAGGGCTACACCTGCTGGCAGGCAAAGACCTTCGCCTGGGTTCGGGAAAATTACGGCGACAGCGTGAAGATCGGCGCAGGTAATGTTGTGGACCGGGACGGCTTCCTGTTCCTGGCCAAGGCCGGCGCGGACTTTGTAAAGGTCGGTATCGGCGGCGGTTCTATCTGCATCACCCGCGAGACAAAGGGTATCGGCCGTGGACAGGCTACCGCCCTGATCGAGGTTGCCGCGGCCCGTGATGAATATTTTGCTGAGACCGGTATCTATGTGCCTATCTGCTCCGACGGCGGTATCGTACATGACTACCACATGACACTGGCGCTGGCTATGGGCGCTGACTTTATGATGCTGGGCCGCTACTTCGCCCGGTTTGACGAGTCCCCCACCAACAAGGTACTGGTGAACGGCGCTTACATGAAGGAATACTGGGGTGAAGGCTCCAACCGCGCCCGGAACTGGCAGCGCTATGACCTGGGCGGCTCCTCCAAGCTGAGCTTTGGGGAAGGCGTTGATTCCTATGTTACTTACGCAGGCAGCCTGCACGACAATGTGGAAGCCAGCCTGTACAAGGTCAAGAGTACCATGTGCAACTGCGGCGTGGTCACCATTCCCGATCTGCAGCGGGAAGCCAAGCTGACGCTGGTTTCTTCTGTTTCCATTGTCGAGGGCGGCGCCCACGATGTCACCCTCCGCTCCGCTTCTTCCGCAAAGTAAAATAGAGATAA
>JAZKYA010000023.1:0-16296 GCA_045611945.1 Faecousia sp.
AAAGAATTATTTGAAAGGGTGCAAATGCGTATGGCAGCAAACAAGAAGGCCCCGGCACGGGCAAAAGCAGAAGAGGAATACTTGCTTACCACGAAACTATATTGTGGTGACTGCGGGCGGCTGATGGCCGGTGAAAGCGGCAAAGGCTGCAAAGGAATTGTCTATCACTACTACAAATGCAGCGGCGCCAAGCGGCGGCTTGGCTGCAAGAAGAAAGCCATCAAGAAGCACTGGATCGAGGAAGCCGTTGTAAAACTGACTGTCTCCAAAGTGCTGACGGACGAGGCTATTGACCGCATCGCAGATGCTGTACTGGTCATGCAGGAGCAAGGCGATACCATGACTCCCGTACTGAAGCAACAGCTGCAGCAATGTGAAGCGGAGATCCGCAATGTTATGAAAGCAATCCGCCAAGGTATCATCACAGAAACCACCAAAGAGTGTTTGGAGGACTTGGAAACCCAGAGAGATTCTTTGAAAGCAAGTATCCTGCAATTACAACTGGAGCGTCGTAAGTTTACCAAGGAAGAGATTGTGGAATGGATCAGCAAGTATAAGTACGGCAACATCAATGACCTTGATTACAGAAAGGAAATCATCGACACCTTCGTAAACTCCGTCTTCGTATATGAGGATAAATTGGTTCTCACCTACAACTATAAGGACGGTAGCGAGACCCTGACCCTACAAGAAATTGAATCTGTTTTAAGTTCGAATTTAACTAGTATGCGTCCACCATACATGAAAAACCGAACGCGTTCCCGATCGGGAGGGCGTTCGTTTTTTTGTATTGTAAGGAAAATGCGCGCCAAATATCTGGGTCTGCAGCAACAGCCTGTTTCACAGTACGATTTCAACAATTTTACCGTTGTGACTATATACTTCAACAAGTTTCCACTCCGGGTGAATTGACTTATATGATCTGATCGCCCGGAACAGGATGTGTAACTGCTTACCGGATATGTGTAAATTTTTGCCTGTCAACGACGAGGAAATGGCAGCAGCGGACAGCCTGTTGGGCATAAGTCCACTGGGCAAGCGCAGACGGATGGTTTTTCCGCTGCATTTATTTATGCAGATATACATATCTTACTCCACAAAAATCCTTACGGTGTCCCCGTCAGAGGATTCCACTTCCACAAGATTTCCAATGACGCCATGAGAGATTGCGGCCATAATCTGATTCCAGTCAATATGCTTCAACGCATCGTTACCGGATACCTGTGGCATCTCTATGCCGCAGTCCATTGCGATTTGAACCAACGCTATAGGCAAATTGACCCTTACTTTATCTCCGTTGGAGGAGTCTACAATGATCTTCAGCATCATATCCTTGATATCTTTACGCTGTTCCTCCGGTAGAATTTGAACAGATGGGGATGATTCCTGCTTTCCCGAAAGCAGTTCATCCACTGTAACGCCAAGGATTCTGGCGAGCTGTGGCAGCAGACTGATATCCGGACAGGTTTGGTCATTTTCCCACTTGCTGACTGCCTGACCGCTGACGCCCAGCATTTCGGCTAATTGTTCCTGTCTAAGGCCCTTGTCCTTGCGCAACATTGCGATTCTTCTTCCAACTGTGGTATCCATTTTGTTTTCCTCCTTCATTTGATGAGTCCATTATACCTGTTTCTGCGAAAAACGGAATGCCCTATCGGTTGGATATGCTGTTTTTTATCCAACCAAAAGTGGGATTTCCGCTCAACTGATAGTTGGATGCGAAAACATATCATTTCTGACAGGATATGTTCTGCGAGTGCAGTGGGGGGATGAAAACCGCAACGGCACCGTTAGAACGGTTTCATTTTCAGGAATATGCATATTCCGATACCACCCTGGCCAGTACCGCAGTCACCCTTGGCTGCAATCAATCTTTTGCGGTATCCTGTGTAGAAATATATAAAATTCTCAAAAAATATATCGAAAACACTTGCATTTTTCTGGATAAATAGATAAAATGAAGTACAACAAGGAACCTGAGGTGCTTAAGCTATGATAAAAACCATGATCGATCCTTCCTTCTCAGTCTACGGGACGGTGGAACGGTTTGGGAAAGACCAGAACCGAGAGCTGGATCGTATACCGGTGTCGAATAATCGGGCAGTACATATGTATCGGTTCCCTTTTGATACTCTGTGGGATTATGCGGAGGGGATGACCCTCCTGGTAATCCGGGACGGAGAAGAGCGAAAAGAATACTATCTGGACCGGACTGTGACGATCCATGCGGGCGTGTGTTTTGGCTTCCAAGCCATGGAGAGTGAAAGCGTGATTACGGGAGATGGGACAATTCTGACCCCGGAAAACGGTACGGGAATTTTGGATCACTATGACACGCCTCTGGACAGCCACCGGCTTCGCGTATTCACCCTGTTTCGCCAATCAGGACGGGAGGGCTTTTTCTTCCGGGGAGAGCGGCATCCACCTTTGGAATTGGTGTTTGTGGAAAAGGGAATATTGCAGAACTACTGTGACGGTCAGAGGTTTACGCTGCACCCCAAGGAGTTTCTCCTTTTTGGCCCAAACCAGTGGCATATGCAGCAGGCCGATGAGGAAGTGCGGTTCTTGACAGTTTCCTTTTTCTGGGAGGGTTATGATTTTTCTCACCTGTATAACCGTGTGATATCTGCTTCTCCGGAAATACAGCGCAGTGTCCAGTCCCTTCTGGGGGAATACGAACAG
This sequence comes from Faecousia sp., assembly GCA_045611945.1. Taxonomy (GTDB): domain Bacteria; phylum Bacillota; class Clostridia; order Oscillospirales; family Oscillospiraceae; genus Faecousia. The sequence goes on from JAZKYA010000023.1 coordinate 2,683, forward strand.
GAATTGCCGGAGCGGGAGGAGTTTCTCCTTGCACAGATAAGGCTGCTGCTTTTGCAGATCCTGCGTCTGCCAGATGGGGAGGACTTCTTGAAAAAGCCTTCTCCCGCCTCGGAGCGGGCGCACAGGATGATCCTGGACAAGGCCATGCAAATTGTGTCGGAAGGGATTTATGGAAAGCTGACGGTCAGTGACTTGGCTGCGGCGGTGAATGTCAGCACATCCCAACTGACTGTCCTGTTCAAAACCTATCTGGGCATAGCCCCTGCCAAATACATTACCCACATCCGCCTGGAAGAGAGTAAGGGCCTGCTCAGCGAAAAGAAAATGGGCATCGGGGAAATTGCGGATATCCTGGGTTACGCCAGTGTTCAGCACTATTCCAAGCAGTTCCATAACTGGTATGGCTGCGCACCATCATCCTATTCCGATATAAAGAATGTTTAGTGATTCCATCAAAAACAATAGGGATACGGAAAAATGAGGTGTGCTTATTGTTGATCACAGTTTATGTGATGGGGTAGGTCTTGCTAAAAAAGGGGAATGGCAATGGATAAGAAAAGAACAGTCATTAAATGGTACAAGAAGCTTGGATTTCCGAAGAGATATGATGAGGAGTTTGAAGAGCTTCTTTCCAAGGATTCGCTGGAAATCAATAAGGACTTTTCGAAAAACCCTGAAGAGAATTTTTTATCTGCCTTGTATCAATGCGAAACATTGGAGCAAAGATATACGGAAATGGGAATTGATCAGTCCATTCTGTATAATACGCTGAGTGATATCAAAATATGGACGGATGTTTGGTACGGTCTGTCTGGAAAGTTAGGCCTAAAGGAAACGGGATGGATCAAAAACCACCTCTCCGGAAAGCTGTTTCGTCTGGGAAGACTGCAGTTTTGTATGGGCAGGGCGTTGCGGGATATTCATGGGTACGATGTTCGACAAAATGATCCGGTCATCGAGATCCATATCCCTGCGGAAGAAAAAATGCGTATCGAAGATTGTAAGTCTTCTATCGCCCAAGCAAGATTATTCTTTTCGAAATTTTTTCCAGAATATAAGTATGGCTGTATTACCTGCCATTCTTGGCTGCTGGACAAGAACCTTGCCGTATTTTTAGGGGAGAACTCCAATATTTTGAAATTTCAGAACTTGTTTGATGTGACTTCGGTAGAGGAATCGGATGCGCTGCTGAAATATGTTTTTGGCTGGGGCGTGGTTAGAAATAATCTCCAGCAGTATGAGGGCACATCCGGCTTTTCCAGAAAGATAAAAAACTATGTGCTCAATGGCGGAGTGCTTTTTGTTGGTTATGGTGTTCTGAAATTATGATAGGCAAAGGTAATGTAACATGAGAAGAACAGCAGAGAAGATACAGTACTTTTCAAAACAGGATGAGCAAGGACAGAATCCCTTCATTGGATTTGTAAGTTACCAGCACTTCAGAAACGAAGCGCTGTTTTCGGATGTAAGAGTCGTGCCGGGAAGACGAATGACAGAGACGGAAAACTTCGAATGTTACCCGATTCCTGCCGGTGCGGCGCAGAATGGCAGAACGGAAGGGTTCTATCCGGATACTACAGTTGCCTATTTCAGAATCCTGTGGAAAGACTATGAGCCCAGACAAGGACAGTATTGTGATGAGATGATTGACACCTTGCTTGCCCGGGCGAAGGAAAATGGACAGACGGTGATGCTGCGGCTGATGCCCCACAGTACCAGAGCCTGTGATGATGTGCCGGATTGGTTAAAGGAAATTGTGGTTTGTCCTGAGCGTCCGGAAGGGGCCAGAGTCAAGGATTCACCTCTGGATCCGACTTATCTGGAGCTGTTTGGTAAAGCGATTGAGCGGATCGCAGAGCGTTTTGATGATAACCCTATCCTGGATACAGTAGACATCTGCCTTCCCGGCGCGTGGGGCGAGGGACATAACCTGCATCTATATTCTGAGGATGTTTTGAAATACCATGTAGATGTGTATACCCGGAGTTTCAAAAAAACACACCTTTTGGGCCAGGTGGCAGCTCCTTGGTTAGTCAATTATGCAAACCAAACCAGACCGGTTGGCTGGCGTGGGGATGGAACAGGCCATGGGGAGCATATGCAGGATATTTTTCCCAGGGCAGAGGCACAAATGGCAGATGTGTGGAAGAGAGCCCCGGTGTCGTTTGAATCCTTTTACTGGCTTGGAGAGTGGGAACGGCAGGGATGGGATTTGGATGGAATTATCCGGTCAACCCTTAATTGGCATATCAGTACCTTTAACGCAAAGTCCTTTCCTGTCCCCCTATCCTGGCGTGACAAGATCAAATATTGGGTTGACAGGATGGGATACCATTTTGCGTTGGACTATTTTGGATATCCGGAGGCCGGCGCAGCGTTGGATGAACTGCAGTTTCGCTTTCAAATTGACAACTGTGGTGTCGCTCCCATTTACAGGGAAATCCCTTTGAAGCTGAGACTTGTGAACGAAAGTAACTGCTACAGTTTTGACCTGCCTGTTGATATCCGCACCTGGCTTCCCGGAAAAACGGAAAATACCGTATTGGTCCGGCTGCCAAAAAATATCGTCCCCGGGAAGTATAAAATTGAGCTGGGAATTACGGATGCGAATACGCCAATGATCTATCTGTGCACAGACGCACCCCTTAAGAAACCATACTATACTGTGGGTGAAATGGAGATTCAAGATCTTCCTGTTAATCTGGAATCTCATGTATGAAAAGCACCTTGATCCGTCCCGGAGAAGTGGCCCATGTGTCCGCAAAATTAACACCCCAAAACAAGTGGTTTTGGGGTGTTCTCAATAGATAACCTGTTATAAGGGTGTGTAATCCGTTAATGCATGACCGAGCAACCGCATGATATCCAGTTCATCGAAGGCATCAAAGAAAGCATTGTGGCTTTCGTGGTATGTACGGTTGCCTGCAAGCAGGCGAAGCATGGGCTCGACACCGTAGCCGCGCTTCAAACGGCCTGTGGCGCAGCAATCGGCATTTTGCGGTATCCTGGGGTTGTGCTGGCGGTAGGCGGCAAGGCGCATAATATCGTACCAGTCAAAATCCCGCAGCTCCGGCAGATGATTGCGGTCAAAGGAGGCGTTGTAGGCAAAGATGGCATGAACACCGTGCTGCCCGAGCCAACCCCGGAGGTCGGCGATGGCTTCAGCCCGTATGCAGAGAATGGGCGGTACCGGGGTTTCAAGAAAGAGGGTGTTTTCGTACATGCCGCCGATCTGACATTCGATAGGAAGAATATGATATTTGGCCTCAATCGCTTCAAAGGTACGATCATCCGCAATGACGGTGCCGATGGACATTACCTGATCAGCCCAGTTGGTTTCTGTGTCAATGACCGCAAATTTACCCATGTTTTTCTCTCCTTGGTGGTCTTACAAACAGTATATGGGAAACCGGCATGAAAGGCAAGCTCGAAAAGGCAAATATATGTCATATATACGGAAAAAGTCCGCTTTTGCCGTACGCAGGAGGGCATACAGCATTTGCAATGACAATAGCCATATGTTATAATAAAACAAAATCAGCTATCTGCCCAGTGAAACGGCAGCCGTGGGGATACGGTAAGCGGTGTATTGTCTTTTGGAAAAGATGCACCCGGAATTGATCGGTGTTTGGTATAAGGAGAAAAGATCTATGGCAAGAAAATCTACCAGGGAGAATAAAAATATTTATCAGCGAACACGGGAGGCTCTGGATCTGACCCGTGAAGAGGCTTCTGACCTGCTGATTACCATGTCCCCCGAGCGAATTGAGAAAATAGAAAGCGAACGCTCCATGCCTCACCCCGACGAAGTGCTGCTGATGTCTGACCAGTATAAGCAGCCGTCCCTGTGCAATTACTATTGCGCCAATCAGTGTCCCATCGGACAGCAATATGTACCGGAGATCAAGATCAAGAACCTGTCTCAGATTGTGCTGGAAACCATCGCTTCCCTAAATGCGATGCAGAAAAAGAAGGAACGGCTCATTGAGATTACCGTAGATGGACGCATCTCCGGTGACGAGCTGGCAGATTTCGTGTACATACAGGAAGAATTGGAAAAGATATCCGTTGCGGTGGAGACTCTGCAGCTTTGGTGTGAGAGGATGCTGGACACCGGGGCTATAGACAGAACGCAGTACGAAGCCTTCAAGAACCGTTAATTTTCTCTGATAGGAGAAAATAGCCCCCCTATTTTGCGGATCTGATCCTTTATTCCTGGCATGACTTCCCATACAATATGGATATAGCAGGAGCGACAAAGTTCCTCGTATGCAGAAAGGAAGTGATGCTTTGTCAGTGAGAGAACGGATCCTTACCATCCGGCTGATGGAAAAGGTGAACGCAAATCCCGTGTATGCTGAAGCGTTCGGCATTGTCGCTCAGGACGGCCCGGCTGAACATGCGCGGCAGACCGCTTCAAATTCTGCTAACAATAAGTCGTAAGGAAACCCCGAGTATAGAAAGGAGAAACCCTATGGAATGGTTAATTGGTATTGGCATCGCAGTTGGTGCAATCGTCCTGGTGCTTGTTGCCGGATATGTGAAATCTCCTCCGGATACAGCGTACATCATTTCCGGCTTCCGGAAACCCCGTATTCTGATCGGTAAAGCCGGCATCCGCATTCCTTTCCTGGAGCGGTTGGATAAGCTCTCTTTGAAGATGTTCTCCGTCGATGTAAAGACTACGGACTATGTTCCCAACGCAGAGTACATTAATGTCAAGGTTGACGCAACCGTAAAGATCCGTATCGGTCAGAGCGAGGAAATGATGACTCTGGCCTCCAAATTCTTCCTGAACGAAGGCGAAGATATGATTATTCGCCGGGTACAGGATACTCTGGAAGGCAATATGCGTGAGATCGTCGGTCAGATGAAGCTGGAGGAAATGGTTATCGACCGCAAGGCATTTGGCGAGCGTGTGCAGGAAAATGCCGTCCCCGACCTGCAGAAGATGGGTCTGGAAATGATCTCCTTCAATGTCCAGTCCTTCTCCGACCAGAACAATGTGATTGAGGACCTGGGTATTGATAACATCTCCCAGATCAAGAAGGGCGCTGCTATCGCTAAGGCCCAGGCTGACCGTGACATCGCCATCTCCCAGGCCCAGGCTGCCAAGGAAGCCAACGATGCTAAGGTCCAGGCTGATATGGAGATTGCCGAAAAGCAGACCAGCCTTGCAATCCGTCAGGCCGAGCTGAAGCAGCAGTCCGATGTGAAGAAGGCAGAAGCCGACGCTGCTTATTCTATCCAGGAGCAGGAGCAGAGAAAAACCATCGAGGTCACCTCTGCCAACGCCAACATTGCTAAGGCTGAGCGCGAGGCTGAATTGAAGGCTCGTGAAGTCGAGGTCAAGAAGCAGACCCTGGATGCGGAGATCCGTGCAAAGGCCGATGCTGAGCGTTACCGCCAGGAGCAGGAAGCCCAGGCTGAACTGTTTAAGCGCCAGAAGGATGCCGAGGCCAAGCGTTTCGAGCAGGAGCAGGAAGCTGCTGCCCAGATGAAGATTGCGGAAGCACAGCGCTTTGCCCGTGAGCAGGAAGCAGAAGGTATTGCCGCTGTTGGTAAGGCAGAAGCAGAAGCCATCCGCGCCAAGGCTTTGGCAGAGGCCGAAGGTATCGACAAGAAGGCCGAAGCTATGAAGAAGTACGGCGAAGCCGCGGTGGTCGAAATGATCATGGCTGCTCTGCCCGAAATTGCCCGCAATGTGGCCGAGCCTCTGAGTAAGGTCGACAAGATCACCATGTACGGAGAAGGCAACTCCGCCAAGCTGGTGGGCGATATCGTCAACTCCACCACTCAGATCACCGAAGGCATCTCTGCCGGTATGGGTATCGATCTGAAGAGCCTGCTGATGGGCGCGCTTGGCGGCAAGCTGGCCGCTGACAATCAGCCCCCTGTAGTAGTCGTTCCCCAGGTGTCCAGCGCTGCAGAAGCACCTGTGATTCAGGACGATGACACTGTGACCGAATAAGTTTCGCGGTGAGGCCTTCCAGCAATGTAAGGCCTCATTTTGCATAATGGAGGAGAGAAAATGGGTATGGGATTTGGCTTTTCCGGTTTTGAAACCGGTTTTTCGATCTTTCAGATCATGTTCACACTGGTGTTCGTCCTGGTAATCGGCATGTTCATTGTGATTGCGGTGAAAGGCATCAGCCAGTGGAATAAGAATAACCATTCTCCCAGACTGACTGTGCCGGCGACGATCGTTGCCAAGCGGACCAATGTGTCCCACCATCATCACCACAATCATGGTGGCACCGGAATGCACCACACCACCCACTCCACTACTTACTATGTGACATTCCAAGTAGACAGCGGAGACCGGATGGAACTGCTCGTTGCCGGCCATGAGTTTGGAATGCTGATCGAAGGCGACCGTGGTATGCTTACCTTCCAGGGCACCCGGTACTTAGGCTTTGAACGGCGATTGGAGGAAGCCGATGAAACTGTTATTTAAGCAAAGATTCTTTTCGTGGTTTGACAGCTACGATATTTATAACGAGGCAGGGAAGAGACTCTATACCGTCAAGGGACAGTTGTCGTGGGGACACTGCCTGAAGATCTATGATGCTCAGGGGCTGGAGATCGGCACCGTGAAGGAGCGAATCCTGACATTCCTGCCGAAGTTTGAGATGTACCTGGGTGACCGATACATCGGCTGTATCAGCAAGGAGTTCACTTTCTTCCTGCCGAAGTATAACATCGACTGCAATGGCTGGCATGTAGACGGAGATCTGTTTGAGTGGGATTATCAGATTCTGGACAGTTCCGGCAGGGTTGTTGCCAATATTACAAAGGAACTTTGGAACTGGACCGATACATATGTGATCGATGTATATGATCCCCAGGATGCGCTTTGCGCCCTGATGCTGGTACTGGCGATCGATGCCGAAAAGTGTTCCAGAAGGGATTAAACGCAATGCCAATATGAGGTGAATTAGCATGAATAAAAGAAATAAATTGCTTCTATATGGGGCATTGTTACTGATCGGATTCACGGCATTTATTTTTGAAGGATTTGCCTTTCAAAAGCCAGATGGCTTTTTGGGATTTATGATTTGTTTGGCTAGTGTTCTTCTGACCTTCGGAAGCATTATAAAGCTGTGCAGATTAAGTCCGAAATTTGAAAATAGTTTTTTGAAAACATTAGACATCCTGTTTTGGCTTCCGTAAAGAAAAAGGAGAGAAGAAAAATGAAAAAAACAAGTAGTATCCTGTGGGGCATCGTTTTGATTGCCGCAGGTGTGATTTGGGCACTGAAGGAATTTAATATTGCCAATATCAATATTTTCTTTGACGGCTGGTGGACACTGTTTATTATTGTTCCCTGCGGCATTGGCTTGTTTACAGAGCGGGAAAAGACCGGCAACATCATTGGTATTGCAATCGGCGTATTCCTTCTGCTGTGCTGTCAGGATATTCTCAGCTTCTCTATGCTGTGGAAGCTGCTTGTTCCGGCGATCATTGTGATCGTTGGCCTGAAGCTGGTGCTTACCGGATTGTTTGGCAACAAGGCAAATGAGATCATGAAAAAGCTGCGACTGGAAGGGAAAGCGCCGAAAGCCGGTTGCGCAGCCTTCTCCGGCTGTGATCTGAACTATGACGGCGAAGTATTTGAAGGAGCAGAGCTTACTGCTGTTTTTGGCGGTGTGAAGTGCGATCTGAGAAATGCCATTATTGAAAAGGATTGCGCTATTCAGGTATCTGCTATTTTTGGTGGCATTGATATTTATGTACCCACAGGCATCAATGTGAAGGTAAATTCCAACAGCATTTTTGGCGGTGTGTCCAACAAAACCGCAGTGCACCAGAATGCGCCTACGCTCTATATCAGCGGTACTTGTATGTTTGGAGGCGTTGAAATCAAATGACCACAGTACAGAAAGTGATTAAATATCTGGCAATCGCACTTGCCATATTCCTTACGGTTGCGACTATTGGCGGCATCCTCAGCGCGGCAGGCTTGTTGGGAAGCTTATTCTCGGACGATGATGCGTCATGGAGTGATGTAATCGGGGAAATCAAGACTTACACAGTGACTTCTGAAATCAGCGATCTCAATATCCAAATCAATGCCGCAGATTTCTACATCAAAGAAGGCGATAGCTTTTTTGTGGAGAGCAATCTGAAGAATCTTGAGGTTGACGAGGGCAATGGCTGTCTTACCCTTAAGGATTTGACCAAGATTAAGCTCAACGGTTCAAACATATACGAAGATGCCGTGCTCACCATATATGTTCCTGCCGGAACAGTGTTTGATAATGTGGGTATCAAAACCGGTGCAGGAAGATTTACGGTGGATAATCTTTCTGCCGAAACGGTTGCTTTTGAGCTTGGCGCAGGCGATGTAACGATTAACAAGCTGATTGCTGAAAAGTCTGCCGACATCGATGGCGGTGCAGGCCGCATTACCATCTTGGACGGCACGATCAAGGACCTGGATCTCAAAATGGGTCTGGGACAACTGAATCTGACTGCAGCACTGACCGGAGATTCCGAGCTAGAGCTGGGTGTTGGTGAGTCCAATATTACCCTGCTGGGAAGTAAGGATGATTACGAGCTGGATATCGAAAAGGGTATCGGCAACATTACCGTTGACGGGAAGAATGTCACCGATTACGGCAGCAGTGGAAATGGTGCCAACAAAGTGGATATCCGCGGTGGTATCGGCGCAATCAATGTTCGTTTTAACAATGAGTAACTTTGAAAGGCCCGGAGATCTCCGGGAGAAGATGGGAGTGAAGCAATGAAATACGCAGCTGATTTTAGAAGCATTGCCCGCAATGCCTTAAAGGGGAAATGGGGTATCGCGGTTGTTGCTGGGCTGATCGCATCGCTGTTAGGTGCTATCGGCTCCAACGGACCGGAACTCAATGTGGAATTAAACGATGGCAATTTTAACGCAAGCCTGCAGATTCTTGGACAGGATGTGGTTTCCTCCAATGGCGGCGTGGATTTCTGGCCCGTCATTGCAGGCATCGCTACCTATGTTGCCATCTTCGCCATTGTCTTTGGTATTGCTTTGTTTATTCTTGGCAGTATCGTTGAGGTCGGCTATAGGAAGTTCAATTTGGATCTGGTGGACCGGCAGAAGGAAGCCGAGATAGGCACTATGTTCGGCTATTTCCAGTTTTGGAAGACGACTGCCTGCGCCAGACTTCTGCAGGGTATCTATGTTCTGCTGTGGTCGCTGCTGTTCATCATACCCGGCATTATCGCAGGCTATAGCTATGCAATGACAAGCTACATACTGGCAGAAAATCCGGAGCTGACTGCCAGCGAAGCAATCGAACGTTCCAAGCAGATGATGTCCGGTAACCGTTGGCGTCTGTTCTGTATGCAGATCAGTTTCATCGGCTGGGATATCCTGAGCGCGCTGCTGACCTTCGGAATTGGCGGCCTCTGGATCACACCCTACAAGCAGGCAGCAACCGCAGCCTTTTATCGGGAGATTTCCGGCACAGAATATCAGTATGCCCGGCCTGAGCAGCCTCAGATTTAAGGAGGGGTAAAGGCATTATCATAATGGGAGGCAGCATATGAGCTTTTGTACCTATATTGCATCGGATAAACCGTTGCCCGATAGCGACTTTCTGTGGCCGCTGAGCCGTGGCAGCGAGGATGTTTACACAGAAAAGGTCTATGCTGCCCAGACCGTTCCTGACTTGGATGACCCTTCCGAGCTGCTTTCCTATATCCAAAATCACTTGAGAACTGCGGAGGAGCTGGAAATTTGGCACATTTGGCAGGGTGTGGAATCGGAGCCTGTGATCCGCAGTCAAACTATTTCCGCCCGGGAATTAACGGTGGAGCATATTCTGGAACTCCAGAGCAGGGATGTCTTTGCCAAAACGACCCAATATGAGATCCCGGTGCAGTACCGAATCGTAATTACAAAATAACAACCGGAAGGCGGTATTCCCGGTTTGCGAGACTGATTTTCGGTTTACGGGCTTTGATTTTGGTACCGGTTTTGTAGAATGAAGTTGTGAATAAACTTCATTAGGAGGGTTTGATTATGGCTAAGAACACGATTGGTCAGTTTATTGCTGCATTAAGAAAAGCAAACGGATTAACACAACAGGATGTTGCAGACCGTTTAAATGTTTCCAACAAAGCGGTGAGCCGCTGGGAACGGGATGAGTGCGCACCGGATTTATCTGTCATTCCCGCTATTGCGGAAATGTTCGGAGTGACCTGCGACGAACTTTTGAAAGGTGAACGCATCTCCGAACCTATGTTGCCTGACAGGAAAGAGCCTAAGGTGGATAAGCAAGTCAAGGCTTTGATTAACAGATCCTTATCTGGTTTCAAGACACTGATTTTCATTGCTTTAGCGGTTGCGTTTGTCGGTGTTGTATGTATGTTTGGAATCTCTTACGGGTTTTATCGGCCAGTGATCGGCTTTGCGGTTATGCTGTTATTCGAAATCTGCGCGTTTGCGCTTGCTGCCCTGGCGGTGTGCAAAGCCAGAGATGTAAAGGAATACAACGAACTATTTGAACTGGCAGACCCGTCTGTAAAAGCGAAATATAATCGCACATTGGGCAATATGTCCTTGGCTGCATTCTTCAGTGTTATCGCAGTTCTGCTGTTTTCATTGCCGTTGGTACTGGTAAATCCGGCATCTGATTACCTAAACAGTGTAATGACACTGGAAAGCTATTTCACTTTCTTTTTCCTGGGCATTGTAACGATTCTGGTCCTTATATGGTTGAAATACAGAAACACATATATCGCATGGGTCACTGGCGAAGCTGCAGTTCAAGGTGTAAAAATCGAATTTACTAAGAGCAGAAAACACATGAGTCTGGTGCAAGTCGGCTTGACCTTGTTTGCGGGAATTGTCTTTGTTTATGCGCCTTATCTGGATAGTGAACCGTATGAAACAAACCCGCTATATATCGCAACTTGCTTACTGGGGTTGGGATGCCTTGCCGCAAATGTCATATGTTTGGCGGTATTCCTAATCAAAGAAAAAGAAAAGAGGAAAGGACTTATTATACCGGGAATAAGGAATGTACTGTTAATACCCTCCGCACTTATTGCTTCCAGTGCGCACACGGTTGGCTGGTATAATGCCCTTGGCAGTACGGTTCATACCCGATATGATTACTGGCATACAGAATTCCTGGGATATGCGTTCGCGTTAGCCGCCTTAGTAGTAATCGTTTTCACAATCATTGAGATGGTCGTGATTAAAAAGCGGAGAGCATAACAGATTGAAATTCAAGCCAATTACAAAAAGTGCGCCGGTTCAGATCCGACGCACTTTTGCCATTTATTAGGATTGTGCAACTGCTTGTTTCTTTCGGAACGGCAGCTCCTTGTTTTGAATCCAGTAGATCAGCGCAAAGAGAATATACGCACCCAGGCATACTGCAAACATATAGATGGGCGTGTTGAAATACCAACCGAACCACTGAGAAAACTGATTGAAAACGATGATCGGTGAGTCGCCCGGGCCAACAAAGAACATATTCATCTCTTTGCCAAGACCGAACTGTACAAAGCAGTTGAGCACAAATGCAATGCCACATAATGCGATAAAGGTAACGGTAGCATGCCGGTAATCTGATTTCTGGTTGCCGCCCCGTTTGGATACACAGAGGAACAAACCGACAAATACCAAGAGCATATGCCATAAGCAGGAGTGGATGGTTAAAAACAGGTGCCCGTGGAGAAGTCCCGAAGGTTCGGTAAAGGCGATAGCGCCACCCAGCAGATTGTACAGCACCATAAAGCTGTACATTGCCCTCTGGAGTCTGCCCGGCCTTAACCACGGCGCGAGCAGGCACATATACATGGGAACGCTGCAGAGCTGGAAGGGGAACTCACCCCAGTGATAAGTGTTATCGGCAATCACATAATAGCAGAAAAACTGTTTGAAGACCTCTGAAAGCGTGAGAAACAGACCGCAGAAAAACAGAATGCGTCCTGCGGCCTTATCGCTGACATTGCGCAGCTTCCAGGCAGCGAAACCGCAGACAGCAAAGCCAATGAATGTAAAGAGGATATGGAACGCGCCGTATGCCGGGGGCGGTTCTATGGGCCATGATATGGACTCAAAGAAGGAATCTAACATCTGAATTGTCTCCTTTTCTTTCTGTACAGAGCGGCGTTATCATACCACAAACGCCCGCCGATGGCAACATGGCGGCGGGATTCTTAATAAAACCTCAATGAAAACAGCGTCTACAGGAGGGGAAAACCGTACCCGTAGCCGTGATGCAACTGGAAGTTGCTAACATTTCCAAGCCGGCTTGGTGGACTTTTAGCCAATCAAATGCTATACTTAGGGCAAATCAATGAGGAGGGATGGCTATGAGTCTGGGTGAAAGAATCTACAAACTCCGTACTGAAAAGGAAATGTCTCAAGGCGATCTGGCTGATACCTTAGAAGTGTCCCGGCAGTCTATCTCCAAATGGGAGACAAACGGATCTGTGCCGGAGCTGGATAAACTGATAAAGCTCAGTGAGATCTTCGGCGTATCCTTAGATGAATTGATTACAGGACGAGTGCAGGAGAAGCAGCCAGACGCACCCATAGAAGGACATGCGTCTAAAGTACCTCCTACGGAGCCCCAAATCATCTATGTAGAAAAACCTGTCAGACAAAGCTTTAGTCCGGCACAAATATTGGGTATCATACTGCTGTTATGTTCGCTCTCAGCGTTTATTATGTTCGCATGTTTTGGTGAGAGGTTAGATATAGGTGAAGCGGTTATGCTTTGTATGCCGGTTGCGTTGTGGGGCATTCTGTGCCTCGTAACGAAGTATCCGCTGCTGTGGTGCGGTTGGTGTGGAAGCGTTACTTGGTGGATTTATATTTTCATCCTTGCTGTTAAATGGGAGCAAGCGACGCTGCTTCTGATTGTTGGAATCCTGCTGGTTATCATTTCTCTTGCCTATACCGTTTATCTGCACAAAAAAGAGCGGATTCATGTTCCTGCCTGGGGGTGGGCATTGCTGACGATGATACTGGCTTTTGCGGCGTTGCTTTTGATGTTAAATCTGATTCCTCCATCTGCCGGCACGGTTACCCGCCCTCAAGAAATAAAGGCTGTTCCGGATGCCAGTATGGTCCCTAAGTAAATCGGTCAATGTTACTTTCCGTTGCTTGTGGCAACGGCCTCCAGATGCTATAATGGCAGCGAAAAGGAGGCGTTGATATGTTTGGTGAGAATCTAAAAACTCTTCGGAGGAACAAAGGCATCACGCAAGAAGAACTGGCTGCCAGATTGAATGTTGTCCGGCAGACCATATCCAAGTGGGAAAAAGGTCAGTCTGTACCGGATGCGGAAATGCTGGTAAAGCTGGCAGAAATTTTTGAGGTGCCGGTAAGCCAGCTGTTGGGATATCGGATGGAGCCGGAAGCGCAGCCGGATGCCCTGGCAGAACAGCTTGCCCGCATCAACGAACAGTTGGTAGTTAAGAACCGCCGTATCAAAATAATCTTGGCGGTAATCATCGCAGTAATTTTGCTAACATTAGGGGCAACATTTCTTCGGCTGTTATGGATCGGATATTTTGTTTTAAGACCACCAGTCACATAAGTCAATTCTTCGGATATCTCAAAGCAAAAGTATTGCCCTGAAGCTGTGCTCCAGGGCG
>JAZKYA010000024.1:0-40297 GCA_045611945.1 Faecousia sp.
AATATTTGCGATTGTACTTTTCGTCAGTTTAGACGCTGCCCGGATTTATACCGGAACAAAATCTAATTGCTTAGATTAGCCCTTGATGGCAGCCTGTGGTGCTACTATCAAGGGCAGGAGAAAAATCCTGCGTCACCACAATTTTCGTAGTAGATCTGCGTTTTCCTTCCAATTTGCAGTGAAGAGGCTTGTCTGGATCTCCATTGATGCGAATATACCAGTCAAATCCGTCTTTCTTGACCACGATTTTGCTAAAGTAAGCTTCGATGACGGATTCCGGAACATCCTCGCCTTCTTTCGGGCAGGAATACTGAGAAAGGGCATATTGCAGAATCGTAAGCTTCTCCTTGTAATGTTCGACCACTTTAGGTTCGCGTTTTTGGGAAAGCTCATCGATCTCCTTTTGGAGTTTCTGCATTTTCGGTTCCAGCTCTTCGGACTTCATCCGGAACATATCCTTGCTCAAGTCCCCATCGGCTCGCATCTCAATCAGATTGTCCATCCGCTTCTGCAAACGGTTCAATTCCCGCTGCTTCATTTCCAAAGCTGCTTCGTTTCTGCGATCTTCATCGGTGTTTCCGTTGTAGTTTTCTAAGATGGAGTTGGCCAGCGCCAGCACTTTATCCTTCTGCGACAGATACTTACGGAAAATCAAATTTGCCATCATCTGCAAGCGCCATTCCGGGATCATGGGAGATTGGCAGATTCCCTCCAAGGGCAGACCCTTCTTCTTTCGGCTTTCGTAGGAGCCTGTGTGGACAGAACTATAACACTGATAGGCATTTCCCGGTTGCCGGTCGGGACGATCCCACCTCCGGGTGTTAAAGGTGTGTCCACACTCACAGATCAGCAGCTTGCCCCAAACCGTGGTCCTGGCATGTTTGCCTCTGCGGCTGCCCTTGTTAAGGTATGGCATATTGTTTGTTTTACTCTCCATAATTCTCTGTACCCTTTCATATTCTTCGACCGTAACGATCGGTTCATGCTTGCCTTCTACTTGCGTAAATTCCAGTTCACCGTAGTTCTTGACTTTCTTCTGCTTCAAGTAATCGGGGACATACTCCTTGTGGTAGGTAATGATACCGCAATAGAAGGAATTTTTAAGCACATGGGAAATGACCGTGGGGAACCACTTGTCCTTGCCTTGGGAGGTCTTGCGCCAATGCAATTCCAGTTCGTCCTTGATTTTCACCAAGCCATAGCCATCCAAATATAGGTCGAAGATCATTCGGACCGTTTCCGCCTGCTCCGGATCAATTACATAATCAACCAATTTAGTCTTGTCCGCTAAAAGGGTTTCAACCCGGGTATAGCCAAGAATGTTACCGTTTCCGTAATAAACACCATTGTTCATGGATGTCTGCTGACCGCTTTTTACACGGATGGATGTCTTGCGGCTTTCATCCTGGGCAAGGGTTGCCATGATGGTGAGCCGAAGCTCACCATCACCGTCAAAGGTCTTAATACCGTCATTGATGAAATACACCTCTACACCATGCTCTTTCAGCATACGGGTGTACTGTAAGGTGTCCACGGTGTTTCTGGCAAAGCGGGACACCTCACGGGTCAGAATCATGTCAAACTTATGCTTCTTCGCATCCTCGATCATCCGCATGAATTCGCCACGCTTTTCTGCGGATGTACCGGTAATGCCTTCATCAATATATCGCTCAACCAGTGTCCATTCCGGATGGTAATCCAGTAACGGCTTATACCAATCCAGCTGATTTTCCAATGCGGAAATCTGGGCCTCATGCTCGGTAGATACGCGGGCATAGATACAAACCCGCAACTGCCGTCGCATATAGTCCATCGAATATGGGATCATGATGCTTCCTCCTTTTCTTCCATAATCGTAAACTTTGATAAATCTACAACATCCGCATAGTCGTTCAGGATGCTGCGTAGCATCTGTGCAGATATAAGGCCGTCCTTGTACAATTGCTCAATCAATTTCAAAGCGGCAAAATAATGCTCAGCGCTGTATTCTGCGTTTATTTTACTCAAAATGGGCCTCCTTTACGAATGTGCGGCTTATCGGGAGTGGTCTCGCTGACGGGCAAGCCGCTGCTGCCGTTCCTTCAGCGCCACCTTAATTTCCTGCATCATTTGGGCGGCGGTATAGTGCCGGGGAAAGAAATCCCGCAGCTCGGATACCTTAAAGCTGATCTTCTCCTGCTGATTGGCCTTCGGCTGTGTCATGATGTGGAAGATCGTATCCATATCCAACCGACCGGATTGGCTCAGCGCCTTCATCTGAATGGCCTGGGAAAGGGACGGTGTGCAGTCTTCGCTCTCCATGGTTTCCAGCAGATCTTCCTGCTCGGCATCGGTGAGGTAAGACAACTCCACCGCCGGGGTGAGGGCAATCCGCCCTTCGTCCACCTTCTGCAGAATACCGGGTATCAAGTTCGTTAAACGGATATAACGCAGCACTTGATTCATGCTATCGCCGCCATCCTTACCAATGACTGCTGTTGTCGGCAACTTCTCACCAACTTGGTGAGAAGTTTTACCCTGGTGACTCAGCGCATCCCGCTTCAGCTTGTAAGCAAAGGCTTTTTCACTGGGCAGGATCTTCTCCCGCTGCAGGTTGCTATCCACCAGTGCAACGGCTGCAGCATCCCGATCCATGTCTGTAATTAAGGCAGGAACCGTTTCGATTCCTGCCTTCTTGCATGCGTGTAACCGCCGGTGTCCGGAGATCACCTCGTAGTCGCCATTATCCAGTGGCCGGACCACCAACGGTGTCAGCAAACCTTGGGTAAGGATGCTCCAGACAAGCTGGTCCATTTCTTCGTTATCGACCACCTTAAACGGGTGTCCATCAAAGGGCCGCAGCTTATCAACGGCTAAATGTTCTGCTCTTGTTTCTTTCATCGTGTCTTGCTCCTTTCATTCTTCCTCTTGTTACTTCGGTCTCCTGCTGCCGCTCCATGGCAAGCAGGTTTTCTGCTTTCGGTGCGCTGCGCTCAGCAATGCGCTTTGCGATCCGCTGCTGCATCCGCAGCGGGTCCATCTTTTGGGTGACGGCTTTGGCCTGCAGCTTTAGTTCCGGCTTTTCGGATTCCGGCGCACGGCGGATCTTATTGCGGATGTGCTCCCGTTCTGCTTTCAGCTGATTGATCTGGGCATCAATATCTTCCCGGAACGCAAAAAGCTCCTCTGCGGTGTCGATGTGACAATCGCAGAGGAGCTTATAGTCCTCGATATATTTGTCTAGTTTCCGTACTTCCTCCCGCAGCAGCGGAGACAGCGGCAGGTGCTTATTCTCAGCCAGCAGATTGCTGCCGGTGCAGATTTTCAGCAGTTCAGTGAAGATGGCAAAGGTCAGCTGCAGGCCATCCATCTTGCCAGCCTGCCGGAGATGATACTCTATGATCAGCAGCGGCACACGGGATCGTTCGGGCATTTCTATCCAAAACAGTTCCGGCTTGCGCTGATTTCGCATCAGCTGGTCATAGATAGCATCCGGGGTGTACTTTGCGCCCAAGCTTTTTAGGCGCACCGGGCGCTGCCAGCCTTCCGCTATCACAGCGCAGTTGGGACTTTCTATATCGCCCCGGATTTCATATCCCAGCTTCTCCAAATATTCAAAAAAGGCACGGTAAGTGGATACCCTGGAAAGCACCTCGTCGATATCCCGGCGCAAGATATCCCGGTGGGTCATGCCACAATCCTTGTGGACCCAGTATGCTCCTTTCTCACCGCCATAAAATTTTGCGTTCTTCAGCACGGACTTTCCATACTCTTGGCAAACCGCATCGGAGATCTCCCGCAGACGGTAGTGGTCAGAAATATGGTTTTCAAACTTCCTACCGGTGCGGAATGATACAGAGTTCACAACGATATGGTTGTGGATATTATCCGTATTCAGGTGGGTGGTGACTACGATCTCATAATCATCACCCCACATCCTCCGTGCCGTTTCCATACCGATACGGTGTGCCTCTTCTGGTGTTACTTCGCCGGTCTTGAAGCTTTGGTATCCATGGTAGGCTACATTTCCACCCAGCTTGCCGTAGCGGCGCTTGGTGTCCATCATGGTTTCGTACGCCAACTGCTTGGGGCAGTTGATGGCGCTGACATACATTTTCTTATCGGTCTTTTCATCATTGGCAGCGTAACGCAAGGCGCTGTACAGATCCTCGTCCAGGTACTTCCGGTCGGTGGTCTTGTCCGGGTTCTCTGCATAGTCGATGGCATCTTTCAGCCGTCCTTTGATTGGCCAGAATCCTGTAGTCGCCATGCCACCACCTCTTTCTTACTTTGTTTCTTTGGCAGCATCAGTTCTCTGCGGATGTCGGTGATCAATTCCAACAAAGCTTTTTCCGTTTCGACAGTCATCGACTGATTACACAGATCGCATAGCTTACTATAAAGCTGATAGAAGGAATCGCCCACTGCAGGCCGGGGTTCATATCCCAGCGCCCGCTTGCGAAGATACTCCGACCGGCTAAGACCGCAGGCGGCAGCATACTGCTCTACAATTTGCTTCTCTCTTTCGGAGAAGCGGGTGTTTATCACCTCTGTTTTTTCTGTCATAAAATCATTCCTTTCAATCGGGGTGTTAGGGGCAGCGCCCTTAAAGGTCCGGCAGTGGAAGCTGTCGGATGTGGAACTTGTAGCACAAGTTCCCTGCTCGTTACCCTATAAGACAATACCGATCCTTCGTATTAGGACCGGTAATATGGTGAGTGGACATTTTGTCCACTCACCACTTTGGATTCGTATCTAGTAAGTTCCCAAATTGGGGACTTACCGTTACTTCCTTGCGGATATGCCACCGCTTTTTCCATAATTGCCGTCGTATTTCTGCCAAAAGCACAGGCGCTCATCTTTTTACAACAGAATGTGACAGCGGTTTCCTTGTAAAATGACGGCGAAAGCAGTTTAATCACCGTCGAAAGCATCCAAAAACGCCAGCATGGTATCCTCTGTTTCCTGGGTCGGCTTTTGCTCGGCAGGCGGCTGGAAATAAGGCATCATACCCATCACGGGATTGGCTCTCAGCTCCTCCCGGACGATATTCCTTATCTCCTGAAGGAAAGCATCCTTGCGTTCTTCCTCGGATTGCAGATCCAGGTATGCGTTGATCGCCTTGACTACTGCCTTACTGTAGGAGATGCCTACCGTTTGTAGATAAGTCAGCGCACGCTTTTCTGCTGCCTTGCCATCATTGAAGCGAATGGTGATTTTCCGTGTCATCACCGGATACCGCCTTTCCTGATCTGCACCGCAGCCATATACTCATAGCCCTTTGCGGTAGCGTAGATATCGTTGTTGACCGTTACCCGGTTTTCGTCAATGGGGCAAAAGTTTTTCAGCAGGCAGCCACCGCCGCCCACTACATACAGCTTCATCAGCCGAGGATCGTAGCCATGCTCTCGCAGCTTGCGGAACACCTTGGCGGCATACCCCTTCGCCACTTGGGTCATGGTCTGCTCCAAACTTTCCTCCAGACCGGCAGTTCCGTTTTGCAGAAAGCTGTGCAGCAGCGCTTCATCCGGCTGGGCATTGTGTTCCCGGAGCAGCGCTTCCCTCAGTGCCAGAATGCACTGGTGAACACCGTATTTCTCGGTGAACATCTGTTTGGGGTCCGGCTTGCGGTTCAAGATCCGCAGGATGTTCATAGTGCCGTTGCCGATATCGCAAAGCATATAGCTCCCGCCAAAGTCTTGCAGATTGGGAGCGATCGCCGCAAAGCCTTGGGGAAACACTTCTGCGCCGACAATGCGAAGATGGTATTCCTTGTTTCGGTAAGTGAAAGATACCTCCCGGTTTTGTAGCAGATATTCCTTAAAAGACTGCTTCTGCTTAGCCACCCAGGACAGCGGCAGACCGGCAGCAATATAGACACTTGCCTCGGTGATATCCTCTCTTGCCAGTTCTCTTGCGATTGCTGCCAGGGTCAGCACATAGTAGTCCTGGTCCATGATCTTCTCGGCGGCATACTCCTTATGCCCAATACCGATCTGATAATACCGGCCTTCGTAAATCAGCAGATCTTGCTTGAAGGTCGGCTCAGTGTCGCTGCTCTCCACACCGGTTGGAAAGCAGTAGTTTGCGGTTTTGATGTTGCCATAGCCATGGTCAACACCAATGATGTGGACTGCGTTCATTGTTTTCATCGTCATTCCTCCTTTTGGTTTTGGCTTAAGATTTGCGTGTACAGTTCTTTTTCCTGGGGAAGCACCGCTTCTTGAAAGTAGCGGCAGAAGATACCGCTTCTACATAAAAGCTGTACACAGGTGCGTTCCCTCAGTCCGTTCAGTAGCAGACAGTTGCCTTTGCGGTAATTGGCGCATCGCTTTCGCACCAAGCTGCAGATTTGATCCTCCTGCTCCTTTGTGATGTGTAGAACCATATCGTCCTCCTTTCTGCGGGCATAAAAATAGCCGCCGGTTTCCCGACGGCATTGCCCATCGTATTCATTTGAGGTGGTGTCATCCCCCTCACTTATTTGAATACTCGAAAAGGCGATTTTTATATGGAATATAGAAACACGATGAAAACGAAAAGCGAAACAAGGAAAAGCCATTGCGGCACAAGCGTTTTTTGTGCTGTTCTTAATATGTTTACATTTCGGAAAGTGATATTTCCAAAAAATCCACAAAATTTTCCTGCAAAAACATTATGATGTTATTAGGGATATTTATTGGGCAGTTACTGTTTTAGAATGATATACGAGGAGGTGGAATTATGAACGCAGGACTGTTTTTCAGCGCAGATTACCGGGACGGCAGAGTGCGCATTGGCAGCAAAACCTATCCGGCAGGTCATTACTGCGTACATCTTCTGAACCAATACTATAAGGAGGATACCGCCGCCAGGATCAGTGTCTTCACGAACCGGAACTGGCAACTGCAGGAGCAGTTGAAGGCTGGGTATCTCAACGCAGGTGATTTTATAAAGGCCGGTGAGGAGATCTGCAATATCTTCCATGCCCTGACCTGGCTGAAACCCTTTGACGTACTGGGCATAAAAGCGGAGCGAAACAGAGTAGAGAACCTTTTCGCAAATAAAAACGCAGAAATGCTTGCTTCATATTTCCGGCGCAGAGCGGCAGTAGGAAATATGGATGAAGGACAGGTCCTGCTGTATCTACTGCCTCCTGAATACGATAAGGCTTTCTTTAAACAGGCAGAGAGTGTAATAACCGAAGTGCGCAGAACCTTGCAGTTCTATGATCGCATTGGTGCAGATATCCGGAAAGCTTTTACCCAGTTAGTGCGCTTTACACAGTGCGCAGATGAAGCGGAGCGGCTGGACGAAGCGCACCTGCTGCCCATAGCATTGGAAGTCTTTGGGGAACTTCCGCTGCCGGTCACTACCGAATATGTTCCCTATAAAAAGAATGCCAAGAGTAAATCTGAGGTTGTGGCAAGGCGGTTGTTCTTTGACAGTTACTACAGTTTTATTATCACGGATTTCTTTGAGGGTCTCCACTACGGTCATTACCCAAGGCAGTGCGAGATCTGTGAAACCTATTTCCTTATGACCTCTGCACGGCGGCAGCGATACTGCAGCGGCATGTCCCCCTATACCTTCCGAGGCAAGAAAATCTCCTGCAAACAGTATGCCGCCAGCATCAATCGCAAGGAACTGGCTGCGGCTGACCCGGTGGTAGATATCTATAACCGCCGGTGTGGTGCGATACGGTCTGAAAAGAGTAGGCATTCTATTACGGAAGATTTGGCGGCCAAACTTAAGGAACTGGCGCTGGAACATAAACTGCACGCCCAGGAAGATCCCGTGTATGCGGCCACCCAATATCCGAAGGACATGACACAGCAATCACTATACGCAGAGACATTAAAAAGTCTAAAATAACCCAACACCATATTGAAGGAGGTGGAGTCAATGAACGATTGGGAAAAGGATTTGATGATCTATCGGTTGGAGGAGGCTCCACCGAAGTATGAAAACTACCAGGAGTATTTTGAAAAATACTTTGCAGAAAACGACGAAACATATTTGGCATGGTTTTTACATTACTACGAGAAGGAACTGAACACTAAGGCCAGAGGCTTCGTCAACGAATATGCTATGTACGGGCACTTCGTTGATCTGAAGCAGGCCTATGTGATAGGCATGATGAAAGCGCTCCGGCGCTATGATATCTCCCGTGGTGTACCGTTTCTGGTATACAAGGAACTTCCAGCGATGAATGAAGTACATGCCTATATCCGCACCATGCGCACCGGCTATACAGTGCAGAGCAGTTACGCAGATGAACAGCTTCGGGAGGTCATGTGGCAATATGCAGAGCATGGCTATCGGTACGATGAAGTAACTATAGCGGCCATCGCTGAAGAAACAAAAATCTCCCCAAAGAATGTGGAAGAGATTCTGCTGGGCGGTCTGCTGAATATGAACATGACGGACTTCTACCGGCACTATGGTGACGAAGACAGCGAAGAAAGCATGGAGGAAGTCGCCGCTGATGGTACATCCCAAACAGAGGAACTGTACTTCCGCATAGAGCAAGCAAACAAAGTTATGTCAACCTTCGAGTCGCTAAATTACCGGGAACGGGCAATCGTTGCAGACCACCTTGGCTTCTGCCGGGATTGCTATACTACCCACTATTACGATGATGAAGATCTTGATGAAGATGGCAAACCAAAACGCAAACCAAGAAGGAAAGTACCCTTCATCGAACTGGCAGTGGAACACGGACTTGCATCGCCAGATACGGCAGACAAAACCTACCGCCGAGCATTGGAAAAGATGCGCAAGGCGCTAAGCAAATAGCGTATAAAGGAAAAAGGTGTTTTTGAAGGTATCGTACTAAGGAATAAAAATTGACTTTTGGCAACGCTAGCGGTACACTTTAATTGTAATTTGTGAGTAGGCAGCGTAAAAACAAAAACCTGTGGCCTTTTCTTTGAAAAAGCATAACAATTTCCAGAAAATTGTTGGATATATATTCCTCTTAATTATTAATCCTTTGTATGTTTTGAAATACAAGTATGCAATTGATTCATGAAAGGTATTTTTAGAGGTTATTGTTATTACGGAAAGGAATTTCCTATGTATCAGAAAAGAAGAAACACTTTCATTGCCATATTGGAGCAGCTGCTGCCAATTCTGCTGGCAGTGGTATGTGTTTTGGTGATGACAGTCAACACGAATCAGTCGCTTCTTGCTGTTCCGCTCTCTCTGAATTTTGAAGGTGAATACAGCTTTGACGGTGGAGAAACCTGGCAGGTGCTTACTGCCTCCAGCGATCTGTCTGCAGATCAGGGGGATTTGCTGCTGCGGGGACATTTTGATAACGATCTTTTCCCCGGGGGCATACTGTATCTGTACCGGGATCATTTTGGCATTACAATCACAATAAATGGAGCGCTCAATTACCTATCCATTCAATCCGAGATTCTAACGATGGGAGAGGCCGGCAAGAAGTATCATTCCGATACTTGTGGCAGAGATTGGACGCAGATCGGGTTCGAAAACGGATTGCTGAGTACGGATACTATAGAAATCCACCTGCAAAAAATGCACGATTATATTGACCCCGATGCTTACCGGAACTTTCTGAATTCCTGCTATGTTGGACCGATCGATACGATGATCGTGGAGGCATATCTGCAGTCCCATGTGACTCCCTGGACAATTTTAGGAAGCCTGTTCCTGATTCTTGCCGTTATGATGCTTGGCGCAACGGTTGCGGCTGCGACTTTTCAGGCCAGTATGGTACAGCATCTCAGCAAGCTGGGATTCCTGTTGTTTTTTGTCGGCGGATACCTGCTTCTGGATACGATTACTATTTCTCTTATAAGTGAGACACAGGTGTTTAACACCTATGCAAGGCAAATCTGTATGATGCTCGCAGTCTATTGGATGGGATTGAGCGTTCGTGATATGCTGACCGGACCGCGCCATAGGGCTGCAAAAGCTGTGCTTGGTATTTCTTTTGCGTTAAATATGGTGTTGATCCTTCCCTCGTTCACAGGTGCTTGGGCAATTTACGACACTTTGCCTGTATGGGCCATCGGACAGGTCGTTTTCACGCTTGTGCTGCTCGTCACAGTTTTTTGGGAATGGCTGAATGACCCAAATAAAAACCGCTTGGATTTGTTCTCCTGCCTGCTTTTGATGGTGACGCTGCTTTTGGATCTTGCAGGTGTTGGGAGCAGTATGTATTCCCACGGCACCTGCACAAAGATCTCCTTTGCTCAGCTGTTTATAGTCCACGGATTCCGTGCATTAAAACGGGTCCTGATCGATTACCAGGGAGCCCGCCGTGCACAGAAGCTGGAAAAGGAACTGGAGGAAAGCCGCATCGCCATCCTGCTCAGCCAGATGCAGCCCCATTTTATCCATAACATTCTGAATGTCATTTATTATTTGATTGGAAAAGACCCCATTGCGGCACAAGGGGTAATCAGCAAATTCTCGGACCATTTACGAAACAATCTGGAAGCGATTGCCCAGAAGGAGCTGATCACCTTCCGTAAGGAATTGGATCATATCCACACCTATCTGGAGCTGGAGCAGATCCGGTTCGGTGAGGAATTGTCCATTGTTTATGATATCGAGGAAGACGGTTTCCTTCTGCCGGTCCTGTCCATTCAGCCCTTGGTTGAGAACGCGGTCAAGCACGGCATTGCAAAAAAACGCGGAGGCGGTATTGTTACCATATCTTCCCGGCAAACGGAAAATGCATATAAGATCACAGTTATGGATACGGGTGTGGGCTTTGATGTGGAGCGATACATGGAGGACGGAAAGGTCCATGTGGGCCTTGTAAATGTCCGCCAGCGGCTGCACAGCAGAATGAATGCCACGGTGGATATTGCCAGTGTGCCGGGTAACGGAACCACCGTGACGGTGACAATCCCCAAAGAGAAGGTGTTACAATGATTGTAATTGCAGTAGATGATGAGCGCCTTGCCCTGGAAAACTTAACGGATGCTATTCGTAAGGCAGCTCCCAATGCCCAGATTCATGGGTTCCGATATCCGGAGGATGCCTTGGATTTTGCAAAAGAGAATGATACGGATGTGGCATTTCTGGATGTGGAAATGATCGGCATGAACGGTGTGGAGCTGGCAGAACGGTTGAAGTTCTATCACCCGGACATCAACATTATTTTCTCCACCGGTTATGGCCATTACCGGGATGCGGCCTTTGACCTTCATGCCAGCGGCTATCTGACGAAACCCATCACGCCGGAAAAGGTGAAAAAGGAGCTGGACAATTTGCGCCGTCCGATCCGCAATCCAAAGCGAATCCGGATTCGTGCGTTCGGCAATTTTGAGGTGTATCTGGACGGCAATCTCATCAGCTTCAAGTA
Organism: Faecousia sp.; assembly: GCA_045611945.1. Classification (GTDB taxonomy): domain Bacteria; phylum Bacillota; class Clostridia; order Oscillospirales; family Oscillospiraceae; genus Faecousia. The sequence goes on from JAZKYA010000024.1 coordinate 11,306, forward strand.
CAGCAAAACCAAGGAAATGCTGGCCTATCTGGTGGACCGGAAAGGTGCGTTGTGTACCAATGGTGAAATCATGGCTGTCCTCTTTGAAGATGACAATGGACATGAATCCTATTTCCGCAGCCTGCGCAAGGATCTGACGGATATTTTGGAAGCAGCCGGCTGCAGTGAGGTACTCAGCCAGCAGCGGGGAAGCATTGGCATCGTTCCGGAACTGGTGGACTGTGATTACTTCAACTGGTGCAGCGGAAAGCGATCCGGAGTCAATGCGTTCCGTGGAGAGTATATGACTCAGTACAGCTGGGGCGAATATACGAATGCCATGCTGATCAATCAGATCTGAATATTGATTTTCAAAAGGCAGAAAGCTATGACGGCTTTCTGCCTTTTTTGCTGCCCAAGTGCAACACTTCTGCAACACTTGAGACTGTATAATTAGCATTATTATGCGACAATGGGGTAATATTGCATGACATTTGTTACTGTCAGTATGCATCGAGAGCAGTTGACACTGCTAATTCAGCTGTTGGTAGCCGTATTTCCGGGATGTACAATCCATCAAAGCTGCGATCCTATGCGGGCAATACGGCATTTGTCTAATCAAAAGGTAGATGCTGTTTTTGTAGATGCGGATACCTGCTCTGATTCTATGGATATTCTGCGCAGACAGAACACGCAGCTATGCCTTCTCTGCGGTAGGGACGCAGCAATGCCGGAAGCAACAAAGAGATTTGACGGTATTTTGTCCTATCCCATCACAGAGCAAAGCATACGGACTACTTTGCAGAGCTTATCCCGAAAGACCGGCAGATGTGATGAAATAATGTTTGGTGATACCTATGATTGATATCCATTGTCATATTTTGCCCGGAGTGGATGACGGCTCCGGAAACTTCAACGATTCCTTTGAGATGGCCCAAATGGCAGCAGCCTCCGGAATGGAAGGCATTGTGGCAACACCCCATTGCAATATGCCGGATCTTTATGAGAATCAATGGAACGCAAGCCTTCAGGCATTATTTAACAGCCTGCAAAAGGAAATCGCTGCAAAAAGCATCCCCGTTACCCTTTTCCCCGGGCAGGAAATTTTCCTCACTTCCGGCTTTTTAAAGCTGATCAAAGAAGGAAAGCTGATTCCCATCAACCACTCCAGATATTTTCTGGTGGAATTGGACCCTTATGAAAATGCATCCATTGCCCTTCGAAAGCTGCAGCAAATGCTGGCAGAAGGCTGTGTTCCCATTGTTGCCCATCCGGAACGATACCGTTTCGTGCAGAAGCAGGCAGACATGGTCTATTGCATGAAGGAAATGGGCTGCCTTGTGCAGATTAACAAGGGCAGTTTGAAAGGCCGTTTCGGACAAGATGCAAGAAAATGCGCCTTTGAGATTCTCAGAAACCGTGATGCAGATTTTGTTGCCAGCGACGGACACAGCCAATATAGCAGAACCCCCTATCTGGAAGATGCGTATGCGATCATCTGCGAACATTTTTCTTCTGATTATGCGGACTTTCTGCTGAAGGAGAATCCGCGGAAAATACTCAAAGATGAAAAAATTTATGGGTTTTAATTGAGGGTTCTGGTTTTTTACTGATAGGAGATTTGTTTTATGTTGAAAGCACTTCGAGTCGGCACCGTACTCGTATTTGTTATAACGCTGATTCTGTTTTGCGTATTTTATACGAAAGAGCAAAACAGCCAAGACAACACAATCCCGTCTATTGAGATCCCCTCCGGGATTCTGGATGTGAGCATTCAGGATCCCCAGGCCAACCTTTTGACGGGAATAACTGCATGGGACAAAAAAGATGGTGACATTACTTCCAAGATCATCATCGAATCCATATCCAAATTTTCCAAGGACAGAACTTGTATTGTTACCTATGCTGTTATGGACAGCGACAAGCATGTGGCGAAAAACAGCAGAACCATTCGCTACACTGACTACACAGCACCGGAATTCTATCTGGAGAAGCCTCTGATCTTCCGGTTGGATGAAAGCGTGGATGTCCGCAAGATGGTTGGCGCTAAGGATTGTATTGAAGGAGATATCAGCGAAAAGGTTACGATTGTGGCCACAGACTATACAGACAATACTGCCGGTGTTTTCACCCTTTCTCTGCAAGCCACCAATAAGCTGGGTGATGTGATCTTTTTGGATCTGCCCATTTATGTGGAGGAAATAAATGTTCGCGCCCTTACGGTGGAACTGCGTGAGTATCTTGTTTATGTAGATCAGGGAGACAGCATCGATTTTGAAGAGTATATCACAGAGGTTTCTTCCAACTTTGTTGAGATAGAAAATTATGACACGCTTGTTTCCACAGACTTTGACTGCAATACACCGGGCACTTATTCCGTGCATTTCAATGTGGAGGATGGCGCCGGCCGCACCGGTCACAGTGTTCTTACGGTAGTGGTTAGGGGGGAAGCAATTTGAACAATTATGATGAGTTGATCCTTTCCTTTGACTTTCACAACCTGTGGCGGGATATCAAAAAGAATATTTGGATCATTGTCCTTGCAATGCTGGTGGCTCTTATGGGTATGTATGTAGCATCCCACAGCGTATATAAGCCTGTTTATACCAGCAGTGCCACTTTGGTCGTTCGTGCGAAGGTGGGAACCTCCGGTGCGTATACGAGCCTTTCTGCTTCTTCGGAGATGGCCCAGATCTATACCGAGGTGTTTACGCAGCCCAGTGTGGAAGATCTTGCGGCAGCACATCTCGGTGAGCCCTTTGGCGGCACTATTTCCGCATCTGTTTTGGGAGAAACGAACCTGATGAAGCTTTCTGTCACTGCGGATGACCCGGAGATCGCCTTTCGGCATTTATGTGCTGTGCTGGAAATTTATCCCAATGTTTCCTATGCGGTATTCTCCAACGCGGTGATTGATGTCATACAGGACCCTCAAGTGCCGACGGCACCTTCCAATGCTTTTTCCAATTCGAAGCAGATGCTCATTGTACTTGTGGCGGCAGGTGTTCAACTCTGTTTGATCGTATTCTTGTCCTGCCTGCGCAATACGGTAAAAAACGAAACGATTTTTCATAATCGTATTGATGCGAAGCTGCTTGGCACCGTTGCCCACGAAGCACCGCATCTTTCATGGAAAGAAAAGCTGCTGCGGAAAAAGAGAGCACTACTCATCAGCGATGGATATTCCAGCCTGAAACTGACGGAAGATTATCAGAAAATCGCCACGCGGCTGGAACGGATCAAAAAAACAAAGCAGGATAAAATCTTCACCATTGCGAGCGTGGGTGAAAATGAAGGCAAGTCCACCTCTGCTTCCAATATTGCCATTGCCCTCGCCGGAAGAGGCTATCGGGTAATGATTTTGGATTTGGATGTCAGAAAGCCTTCCATTTTTAAGATCTTTGAATGCCGCAGGAATTCCGCTCCCGAGCTTACAAGCCTGTTCTCTAAAGAGGCTGCCATTACCCCGGATTTCTTTGAGAGCTTCCGTTATAAAAAAAGCAGCCTCTTTCTTATGATGAACAAAAAGAGGCGTGTGCTCAATTCGGAATGGGTCAGTTCCACGCAGGTTCGTCAGTGGATCCGAACGATTGCTGAAGAAATGGATTTCGTGATTCTGGATACGGCGCCGCTGGCGGTTTCTGCGGATGCGGTAAGCCTTGCCAATGTGGCAGACCAGACGATTTTGGTTGTCAGAACAGACCGCAGTAAGGTTGAAGATATCAACGATGCCGCCGCAACCATCATATCTAGCGGTGGCGCATTTGCGGGCTGTATTTTGAACGATGTATACAAGCCCTTTACCTTCTTTGGCCAGATCGGCACCGATCCCGGCGAATACTACAACTATGGTTATGGCGCTTATAAGCGCTATGGAAAGCATGGGCGAAATACGGTATCGAAAGATGCGGAGGAAAAGTCCCGTACTTAACAGACTCTAACTAAAAGGATGGACAGATATCAGTATGAGTGATAATGAAAACAGTAGAAATACTGCTTCATCGGAACAGGAAATAACAATATATATCAGTGACTTTTGGCGCGGGTTTGTAAAGTTTTGGTGGGTCGTCGTGTTGCTGGCGTTCCTGTGCGGTGGTTTCATGTTTTATAGAAGCTATGTCCGGTTCTCCCCCAGATATCAGGCTTCTGCTACCTTTGCCGTCCACACAGAAAACCCGGTGCTGGAAGGTGAAAGCGGTCTTTCTGCATATTCTTTTTACTATAACCGAAGCAGCGCGGATCATTTGGCAAAGGTTTTTCCCTATATTTTGCAAAGCAATATTTTGCAAAAACAGGTTTGCGAAGATTTGAATTTAAGCTATATGCCTGCTTCCGTCAGTGCAACTTGTGTTACGGGTTCTAACCTGGTCACACTTACCACCACCGGATCAGACCCTCGGCTGACCTATGATGTGCTCTTGTCCGTGCTGGATAACTATTCTACTGTTGCAGAGTATATCATTGGTAAGACAAAGCTTGTGATGGTCACGGAACCGCAGGTTCCCACAGGACCTTCCAACAGCAGTTCCTGGAAGATGTCTACGCTAAAAGGCCTTCTCGTGGGGCTGGTAATGGGTGTGTTCTGCATTTTGCTCTATGGTGTGCTGCGCAGAACCATTCGCACTAAAGAGGATATTCGAAACGAACTGAACCAGCACTGTATTGGCATGTTGCCCCATGTGGTATTTAAGCGCTATAAAAAGCAACCGGATCGAAAGATTTTGATCACCAATCCCTTGATCGGCAATCAGTTTTTGGAATCGGTTCGCTTACTTCGAAGTACCGTGCAAAATGCCCTTGACCAGGATGAAAAGGTCATTGTGGTGACAAGTTCTGCAGCCGGAGAAGGAAAATCCGTTACCACATTGAATTTGGCCAGTATGTTTGCCAAAAACGAAATGCGCGTTTTGGTGATCGACGGTGACCTGCGCAACTCCGGTATTTGCGAAATTCTTTCTTTGAAAAAAACCAAATCCCAGAAAGCGGAGGATTCAGTGGTTGCAATTACTCATGTGGATTCTCTGGACATTGATCTGCTTCGCTTTGATTCCAAGCATTTTCAAAAGATTTTGCGCACATCCTATTTGCAGCGGGTCATCGAAGCAGTTCGCAAGGAGTATGATCTGATCCTGATCGATACTCCCCCTTGCGGGCTGATCGCAGATGCAGCCTTGTTTGCTGGTGTATCGGATAGGGTGCTTTATGTGATTCGCCAGGACCATGTTACAAGTATGAGCATTCGCAGCAATATCAATACCCTGCTGGCAACAGATGCACGGCTGCTTGGCTGTGTGCTCAACGGTGTTACCAGCGGAATTGGCTCCTACGGATACAATTACGGCTATGGTTACAGCTACTATGGCTACAAGAGCTACCGGTACGGCGGCTATGGATATGGAGAAACCAGAAAGAGACATTCCAGAAGAAAAGTGAAGCATGAGAAAACCAAATGAGTACATATCTTTATTTCGAAGCTTAAAGCGGGAATGGCAATGGCTCTTCCGTTATGCTTTGAAATACCGCTATCAAATCATTCTTTATATAATCATGGACGTGATTGCCATTGCCATGGGTCTTGGAACCAGTGTTGTCTCCAAGTTTCTGGTCGATGCTGTAGTGGAGCGGAATGCTGCGGCCATTTTGAGAAGCGGCGCGATTGTAATTTCCGTTGGTCTGCTGCAAATCCTTGTCAATAAATTAACTACCCGCATTTCTACTGTAGTGGGTACAAAGATCAACAATGAAGTTCGCGGCAGTATCTATGAGCATATTGTTTTGTCAGAATGGGAATCCATCAAGAAGTATCATTCCGGTGAACTGATCAACCGTCTGGAGGGCGATGCCAACACCATTTCCGGCAGTATTGTCAGTTTTATGCCCAATGTGTTTACCCGTTCCCTTCAGTTTGTGGGCTGCTTGGCAATCGTCTGCTATTATGACCCTGTGATGGCAGTTTTGGCGCTGATGAGCGCGCCGTTTATGCTGTTATCTGCCAGGATCTCTGCAAAAGTTATTCGAAAATATAACCAGGAAAGCAGGACCATGAACGGCAAGATCCTCTCTTATACCGAGGAATCCATGCAGAATTTGCAAACCATCAAGGCATTTGATCTGACACAGGGCCACCGGGAAAACTTTGGGAAACTTTTGGACAATTACCGGTCCTTAAAACTGCAGCATGAGAAATTTACGCTGCTGTTATCCGGCGTTCTTTCGGTGATCGGTCTTTTGGTTTCTTATAGCTGCTACGGCTGGGGCATACGGCGCCTTTGGAACGGAAGCATCACCTATGGCACTATGGTAATGTTCCTGCAGCTTTCCAGTAAGCTTACATCTTCTTTTTCTACCCTTGCCGCCCTTGCTCCTGGAGCGATCTCCATTGCCACCTCTGCCGGCCGGATCATGGAGCTGACAGAGCTTCCTTTGGAACAAAATAAAGATCAGGCGCAGGCAGAACAGATGTATCCTGCCGCTAGCAAAGAGGGTGTCCGCGTGCAGGCAGAGCATCTTAGCCATATGTATGCCGACGGCCAGGAATTTGTTTTAAAGGATATCTCCTTTTATGCAAATCCCGGAGAGACCGTAGGTATCGTTGGCCCCTCCGGCGAGGGAAAGACGACCCTTCTTCGTTTGCTGCTTGGACTGTTAAAACCCAGCAGCGGCAAGCTCTTCCTGGAAACGGCAGACGGCGCACAGATTCAAATGTCTGAAAGCACCAGAAGATTCTGCTCGTATATCCCCCAAGAAAATGCGATTTTCTCCGGAACGATTGCCGAGAATTTGCGTGTTGTTGCACCTGAGGCAAAATTGTCTGAATTGATAGAAGTTCTCAAGCAGGCAGAAGCATGGGACTTTGTCTCCAAACTCCCCGAAGGAATCAATACGGTTATTGGGGAGCAGGGTGTCAACTTCTCGGAAGGACAACTTCAGCGCATTTGCATTGCAAGAGCGCTTCTGCGAAAAGCGCCGGTTCTGATCATGGACGAGGCAACTTCTGCCTTGGATGCGCAGACGGAAGAGCGCGTCCTTAGCAATATTATGACATCGGATGCCAAGCGCACATGCATTCTAACCTCTCACCGTCCCAGTATGCTGCAGTATTGCACAAGAGTTTACCAAATCGACAGAGAGGGCAATCTCACACAGGTCTCATAAGGAGTTTATGTATGGTTTATAAGCTGAAATCCGGGTTTATTCTTCGCAAGATTGGCGAGCAGATCATGGCAGTTCCCGTAGGCACCCAGACATCCCATATCCATGGCATGATCGCGCTGACAGAAAGCGGCGAGCTGCTTTGGAATGCTTTGCGCGATGGCGCGGATGAAACGGCATTAACAAACCTTTTGACGGAAAACTATGAGGTAGACGCAGAGACCGCTTTGGCGGATGTGAAATCTTTCTTAAAAGGACTAAAAGAGCAGGGGGCTTTGGAATGAATCCGTGCGATGCAATTCCCTTTAACTATATGGGCAATCTGCGTCAGTGGGCAAAAAGCAACTGTGTTCCCTTAAGCGGAACCTTTGAGCTGACCCCCTTTTGCAATTTCCAATGCGTCATGTGCTATGTGCGGCTGACCAAAGAACAGGCAGCACAGCAAGGACAAATGCTCCGGGCCGCAGATTGGATCGCCATTGCCCAGCAGGCAAAGGAAATGGGCATGCTGAACCTCTGCCTGACCGGTGGCGAGCCCTTTACCCATCCGGACTTTTGGGAGATCTATTCCGAACTGAACAAGATGGGTTTTTTAATTACGATTCTTTCTAACGGATATCTGATCGATGAAACAGTCATCGAAAAGTTCAGGGAATATGGTGCACCGCTTTGCATGAAGCTGACCATTTACGGTGCCAGTGACGAAACCTACTGGCGTACCTGCCATTGTAAAAACGGCTTTACTAGAGTTTCCAAAGCGGTACAGATGCTCCAAGATGCCAAGATCCCCCTTATTATGACATCTACCATCGTTAAAGAGAATCTGGAGGATTTGCAGAAGATCTACTGTTTTGCAAGAGAACATAATATCCCCTTACAGCATACCACCGATGTTGTCAAGTCTGCCCGGGGAGCTTCTAATAAGGCAGAGAATTCCAGAGTCGAGGAATGTGAATCCCCAGAAAAACTGACTTTGGATATGCTTGAAAAAATGAAACGCACAGACAGTGCCACGCCACTTGACCGGTGCGGTAACTGGGGTTCGGCATTTTGGGTAACATGGAACGGGCATATACAGCTTTGTGCTTTTATGAATAGACCTTTTGTTTCTTTTTCCGGTGACTTTCGTACGGATTGGTCGGTGATGAACGCGAAGCTGGAATCAACTTGCAACCCAAAAGAATGCGGGGATTGCAAGTGGAGTTGTTTTTGCCAACATTGTCCGGGCCTATTATGTGCTGAAAGCGGTGATCCGGAAAAGGTGGACAACAAGATGTGCAATGCTGCCAAGTTGCTGTATGAGCTTTATAGAACGAAATTAGAAGAGGAGTCTGAATAAGAATGAAGAAAAACTATATTCCCCCAGAGAGCCGGCTCTTTGCGATTAATCTTTCTGAAAAAATTGCGACAAGCATGTCGCATGAGGGCGATATTTATTCCACAATAGTAAACGGAAAGCGCGTTTATATAGGTGTTGAAGGGGCCGAGGTTATAACGGCACTTCAAGACGGGCAATACATTACCGAAATAATGACATATGCCCTTAAACTTAACAATTGGGATTTATTAAAATGTGTTGGCTAATCGTGCGTTTATGAAAACTAAAATTGCAGACATTCCAATTGTGTGGCCGGAGGTACACAAGGCATTTGTCTCCGGCTTTGAACTTGAATCGGGTGCGGATTTGCATCCCAAATTTTCACTGTCCATTGCGACCGGCCTCCCCCAATGCCACGGTGTTGAATTTGCGGACATAACCGCTCCGCATTTTCTGCATAGTCCTGCACGATCTTCCGAGTTCTTGTTTGCCAATGCAGATTGGTCGGAAGCGACCATTTTTTGCGACCGCTATAGCGATGAAAATTACACATTACCTCTGGCGGCGCTTTGCGCAAGGCTTGCATATTTCAATGCCTTTCTTCTGCACGGTTCTGTTGTGGATTTGGATGGCGAGGGTATTGTGTTCACAGGCTATTCAGGTGTGGGAAAAACCACCCAAGCCCAGCTTTGGGAGAAATATTTGCATGCCGATATCATTAACGGTGACAAACTGTTTCTTCGCTGCTTGGACGGTCAAACCTATGCCTATGGAGCGCCATGGAAAGGCTCATCCCCGTACTGCCTGAATCGAAAAGTACCGGTAAAAGCTGTGGTGGCCTTGCGTCAGGCAAAGGAAAATTCCATTCAAAAGCTGGATAGCCTTGCCTGCATGGAGTATTTTATGCCCCATCTATTTTTGCCCCATTGGGATCAAGCTTGTTTGAACCGGGCATTGGATACCTTTGATCAAATCTTGGGCAACACACCGGTTTATCTTCTTAAATGCAGGCCAGATGAAGAGGCAGTTTTGCTGACAAAGGAACAGATTTATGGATAAACTTATTTTTCCCGGTAAGGCCATTGATTCCCAGCTGACGGAGATCATTTCTGCCGGCGGCCGTATTTGCCTTGTGGTCACCGGCTCCAGCATGCGCCCTTTCCTAAAGCATGGACGGGATATGGTATGCCTTCGCGCGTGGGAAGAAAATGATATAAAACGCGGCCAGATTCTGCTTTTTCAGCGGCAGGATCAATCTCTTGTTCTTCACCGCATCCGCAAGTGCCTTCCGGAAGGAAAGCTTCTGATGAACGGTGACGCACAAGCATGGTGTGAGACCATTTCTTTGAATCAGGTGGTTGCGGTGGTTTCTTCTATTGAGCGAAAAGGACAGCATTTATCCTGCGATCATATTTGGTTTCGCTTTTGGAATTGGCTTTGGTATCCCACCAGACCCATTCGCCCAATTCTATTTAAGCTGTGGCGCATTCTATTTCCCTGTAAAGGAGGGAGATGATGGATCGTTCCGCTGATATTTTGATAGATATGATTCGATACGCGGTGTTTGATCCGGATCGTTCCTCTGTCGCATCGGAACCGATTTCCGACGAAGTGCTCGCCGGACTGTATATGCTGGCTAAGCGGCACAATTTGACCGGCTTGGTTAGCCATACCCTTGAGGCACAGAACCTTACAAAAGACAGTCCTGTAAGCACCTTGTTTCAAAAAGCAATGTTCAATGAAATTTATTACCATGAAAAGTTGAACTTCACATATCAAATGCTTTGTGAGGCACTGGAGGATGCGCAGATCGCCTTTCTTCCGTTAAAAGGGGCTGTGATGCGGCAGTATTATCCCCAGCCATGGATGCGCACCAGTTGTGATATTGATATCTTGGTTCATAAGGATGATGTCTCTCACGCAGAAACTGTTCTCACATCTGCGCTGGGTTTTAATAAAACGGGTGAAACGACCCATGATATCTCGTTTTATTCCACGGACGGAATTCATATGGAACTCCATTATGACTTGATCGAACAAGGACGTGCCGGTAAGGCCGGTCAGGTGTTGGAAGGAATATGGGAACATGCAACACCGGTGAAGGGTGGAAGCTACCAGCACAAGCTGGACGCTGCTATGTTTTATTTTTACCACATTGCACATATGGCCAAGCATTTTGAGAGCGCTGGATGCGGAATCAGAATGTTTTTGGACCTATGCCTATTGATGGAGCGCATGAAAAACAGTCGTTCTCAAATTGAAGTTCTGCTGAGAGATAGCGGCCTTCTGACCTTTGACAAAGTAGCCTGTGAGCTCTGTAGGGCATGGTTTTTGGGGCAGAAACATACAATAAATTCCCTAAGGCTAGCGAATGTTATTCTCGACAGCGGAACATTTGGAACCCGTGAGAATATAGATATTACAGGTAAAAGACGGCATGGAGGAACTGTCGGATATCTTCTTTCCAGAGCATTCCTTCCATATAAAACTCTTAAAAAACTATATCCGGTCATAGAGAAATGGCCGATCCTTATTCCAATATGCGTAATTCATAGAGCGTGCCAGTTTTTATTTGGCCGGAAGCGAGCACGTTTGCAGGAATATTTTAGAGTGACGAAAAGTGATATTTCTGCTAAAGCAGAGGATATTGCTGATATTTTGGATATTGTTGGATTATGATCCCATTGTGAATGTGCGACAGCTGCGATACTTTCTTCGTAGCCAAGAGAAAAACACAGCGTTACTGCTGTGACAAGTGCCGCCGCAAAGGTGAATCATTCCCCATAAAGCAAACAAGAGGTTTCACACACATTTTGGTGCGAAACCTCTTTTCTAATACTCTTTAATAAGAAGCAGTTATGCGCCCGGAATCAAGCTACACCGAACGGTTACGCGACTGGCTCCACCGGGCGTGCAGGTGTAGAGCGATAAATCGAAACCGCTGGTGATCATTTCCTCTGTGGCAGTGGCAGGCAGTGTTTCCAAAAGTACCACTTCATAGTAATGGTCTGTACCACTGGCATCCGTAAAAATAACGATATCCCCCATCTGTAACTGCGATAATCTACCAAAATGCGAATCATAATTATGGGCAGCAATTACAAAATCCTTTTCGTAATAGGATCCATAATAATGACACGGCGCTTTCTTCAGCTTCGCATAGCTCCACTGCGTCAGGACCGGTAGTTCCAAATCTAAGACAGGCACAGAAAGAATACCGATACAATCATAACCGTCAACTTCTACAGTTGCCATTTTTACGGGTATATTTTCTATATCATCAGGTAAGCCTATCGTTTCATCAGGGAGCGTCTGCGGCCGTTGAGGTTCGTCGATCACGCTTTGTACATCCTCAAGGAAATCGTGGGCAAGCTCTTCCGCATTTTTATCTTCCCACCGATTGTATGCTACAAAACCTATAGCACTTAGGATGCAAAGGACACCAAGAAAGACGCAGATTACACCTATCCACTTACGCATTTGTTTTCCTCTTTTTCTGCAAAAGCATGATTCCAACTGCAATGAAAAGCATACCACTCATTGCAAGCACCGGTATCGGCCATATCAACTGACCGGTTTGTATTAAGGTAGCGGTGTTAGTAACTGTAAAAACATAGCCATTTTGCTGATAGGTAGCCGTAAATCCGTTTGGAACATCCAGCTCCTTGATACTGTAAGCATCACTCTCGGGCATGTCTAAATAAGTAACCTGCCAATTATTCTGGTCACTTAGTATTGCAGTCTCCGCAACAACACCGTCCCGAAGAAGCTGGACGGCAATACGATCCACCGCTTTCGTGGAGGCATCTGTGTTCCATACTTTCTTAATCGTAATAGCAGTGAGCCTTGCAACATCCGTTTTGGGTGAGGCATTTACATTGTACACATATTCGCCATCCGTTTCATTTGGAACTGTTACAAGGAAGGATGTACAGGGAGCGTAACCTGCTACGGTATTCGTCTGCTTTACAAAATACAAACCCAGGGGCAAATTTGTAAAAGAAACTTTTCCGTAAGCATCTGTGGCAAGTTTCTCTGTGGCAGCAGAATGGTTCTCAACAAATGCATCCAGCTTCATTGAAAGCGCAGGATCATCCAGCGCACAGCCGCAATTCTGAAACGCATCTGTAAAGGTGTAGCACAAATTATTGTTACTGTTAAGGCTTACCGTTGCCACATAGTATAAAGAAAGTTCCGCACCTGTAATCGGTGTTTTGCCGTCCTGATCCATCAATGTCACAGATATGGAGCCACCGCGATCCAAATTGACAGTCTGAGCAAAAACCGGCATTGGCATCACCATCAGAATCCATACCGTCAGGATAATCGATATAAATTTACGTCTCATGATTCGATTCTCCTTCCTTTTTCTTCGGTGGTTCCCGGTACTTGACCATCAAATGGATGAGGAACACAAACAACATGGGCGCTGCCACGGCAGGTGTGACCAACAGTGGTTCGATACGGAACGCATCATTGGAAACATAGATGGCCGGTTTTTCTAAAATCGTTTCAATTCGGATACCCCGAACCAGCAAACGATGGGTATTGATACCATAGGGCGTGCAGGTGAAGAGGGTGCAGTAGTCCATTCCTTCCTGGATCATCAAATCCCGGACTTCTGTAGGGGTAACGACTTTGATCTGATCCACCTGATAGGTCAGCACCTGATCCAGGATGATGATTTGGAAGGTATCACCCAGTTCCAGCCTGTCCAATTCGGTAAAAAGCTTTGCGCTGGGCAAGCCTCTGTGGGCAGACATGACACTGTGAGTGCTTTCGCCGCCAACAGGCAGGCTGGATCCTTCCAAATGTCCCACGCCTCTGTTCAGCACATCGTCAGAGGTGCCATGGTAGATGGGCAGTTCCACGCCGATCTTATCGATCTTCACATAACCGATGATGCTGGTACCCTCCACCTTCAGAGCTTCGTAATATCCAGGCACATCCCGGTAGTCCATCAAGGGATACTTAGTCTGATACAGCGCATCGTTATAATCATAGGCAGCCTGAAATATGGCTGTATAGTCCTCCGGCTCCATGTACTCCAGAACCGTCTCGTAATCGACGATGGCTCTGGATTGGGTTTTGGAATTCCAGAAGTTACTGAATGACGGGTATAACAAAACGGAGACACCCACCAGAAAGCCAAGTGTCAGACAGACCCAAATCTTGCGCGCTCTCATAAGCATCTCCCTTCTGTCAAATCTTTTGTTGGGAGGAGGGGAGCACGCTCCCCTCCTCCCATGGGATCGTCGAAAAAAGGATTAGTCCCGGTAGATGGACATCTTCTTCTGCGTGATCAGCAGTACGGCAAAGGTCATGGCGACCAGTGTGCCGATGGTGATCAGTATCAAGGTGCCTTTACCACCGGTGGAAGGAAGTTCCACACCCTGGTTGTTGATAACCCGAGCGGTGTATACAGTAGTATTTTTACCTTCTACAACCTCCTGGCCGGCAGTGCTGCCTTCAATCTTAACCTTAACTGCTACCGGCGCTGTCAGCTGGTTATAGCCTTCCGGGGCTTTGGTTTCTTTCAAATAGTAAGTACCTTCTTCCAGACCCAGAATGATGAGTTTACCGGTATCGGGGGTGGTCATATCGCGTCTTACATCTACTGTAATCTCTGTTCCGTTGATCGACTTGGTAACTTCCTTGGCATATCTAACTGTTTCGCCCTTTTCATTGGTATATTCTTCGGCGATATAGATCTCCCATTTTCCCTGATATTTATCACGGGAGGATATTCTCTTCTCGCCGCTTAGGGTATTGAAGACATCGTCAACCACATATACACCGAGCTCACCGGTGGGAATCACATATACAGGATCTTGGCATGTGCTATCACGATACAGTTCAAATACTGCACCCGCCAGAGGCGTTGCTTCTTTATTTGCGGTGCCGTCGTTAGCGACTTTGGTGACACTCATATTGTATACATTGGTTGTAGTCGTCTGCGGGTCATCCGGTGTGTAGGTATTGGAAACAGTTTTCCAGGAAAGATTCGCCGTATTTGCTGCGCCATCCAAAGAAGCGCCGGGGCCAACCGATGCCGTATAAGTAATATGAACCGTAACGGTAGAATCATATCTGGAGGTAGAGGTGATATTTCCGTTTGCATCTCTATTAAAGTTAAGTTCATAGCCTTTATTGAGATCATTTATATGGCCCGTAAATTCATGGTTAGAAAGCCACGGAATCACGATTTCAAAATCATCGTATCCGTAGTGAACCAAATACCAGTTTGCTTCGTCTTTGTAGAATGTTCTTGTAGCATTCGGATCGTTTTCTATTTCTTGTTTTGCCGCGGCTCTCTGTTCATCAGTCCAACCAGTACCAAACAGCGTCCATTCATTGGTATTTAGGGCAGGGTTGCCGGCATAGAAGTAGTAACCCTTATCAAGGACTTGTTTAACATCCTTGCCTTCATCATCTTTGGTTACAATAGAAACTTCGATGTCGTTAAACTCAACCCACAGAGCGGAGTCCTTGGTATCTCGAACGCCGTAGTACTCAACCAGCTCTTTTCCGGCGTAGTTGGTAGCTTCAAAGGAAATGTCCCATTTGAGCACATCGCCGACGCTGGCAGAGTTGCTTTCAACTTCTACGCTATCCTCTACGATGTCCTTATCAAAACCACTACCGGGCTTCTGGTTCTTGTCGATAACCGTCACATTGGGTGTATTGGTATCGATGGTTATGGTGGATTTGATGCCTCTGTCGATTACATAGTAACCGGGTTCAAGATTGGTAAACGTGAGTCTATCGGTAGTTGCTGTTTCATGATCTGTAGGCGTCACCTTTTTATCTGCATCAAGTTCTGCATTATCAACATAGTCAGCAATCAGCTTAGTTAGATAATCAATTACCTGAGTTTCATTCGCACCGGTCTTCAGGGTAATACCACCGGTCTCAGAATTGTAGTCGAAAATTTCTTCCGCGTCTAGTATCCCATCGTTATCAGCATCCATGCCATCTTCGCCAAACATAGCATCAAAGAAAATATTCTTGCTATCGATGGTGTAGGATACTTTATCCGGAGTGCCTTCCGCATAGCTGGCATTAAAAATTTTGAACAGACGGTATTCCTGACCAATTGTTGCGTTTTCGATGGTGATGGAGCCGGGATTTCCAGCAGCAAACGCAGTGATACTGAGAGAGAAAACCAGGATCAGAGCCGTCATAAAAGAGAACAATCTTTTCATAATAATTTCCTTTCTGAAATTTATTTTTGTTTTGGAATCAGTAAGGCGCATAGATTGGTTTTCACGCCGTTCGTGGGAGGCCTACTTTCTTGCCTCCTTTCGATACCTACGCCTCAAGCTGAATCCGTATACAAACGGGGCTGATATCAAGATCAGTCCAATCAGTACATAAAGGTGGGAGCCGGTACCGCCGGTAGAAGGAAGCTCCACGGCATTCGTCCAGCGGTAATGGTTGGTAACAGTGGTTTCGTAAGTGGGATTGCCGCCATTGTTGCCTATGACGGTGATCTCACCATAAACGGGAATCCAATCCTTGCTTTCCATGATCTCCACCACCGTGTAGCGGATGGGCTCCCCTTCCGTGTCCAGATAGGGCAAACCGTTGAAGGTGACCTGCCAGTTGTTTTTCAAACTGACGGTCTCCGCTCTGCCGGTGTCCACACCGTTGGCCATAAGTCTTAGGGTGATCTGCTCTTTTTCGTAGAGGCTGACATCATTGGCGGGATGGTTCCAGGCCTTCGTGACCTTCAAAGCCGTTTCCGTGGACAGCGGCGTGTTATCGATGCGGTAGCCATAGCCGGAGAGAGAAACGGTATATTTGTCCTTCTGCTCCATCATTGGGTAGATCTTCAACGCCTGCCTGGAATCTCGCGTGGATTGCAGATAGTTGTTTCTGTTGAAGGTGCTTCCCATATAAGTGGTGGTGCTGTAATACAGGAGATTGTTTTTAAAGGTCAGACTCTGGTTGCCGGATTTGGCGATTCGGTAGGTATTGTTGCTGTAAGTCAGAATCTGATTTTTTTCGTTGGTCAGCTTCACCTTTCCGGAGCTGACGGTGGCTACCCAGCGGGCCAGGGGGTTGGCTCGCGCCTCCGACTCACTTTCGATGAAGCACAGGGCATCCGATTCGGCAGACACCGCGGAAAGATAGCCTTTTTCCGTTTTCAGCAGGAAGGTAGTTCCATTGGTGCTGCTGGTAAATCCGCCGGATTCCACCCAGACGATGTCCTCATACTCGCCGTTTTTCAGTTCCTTCACCTGGGCCATGTAACCCGGCACATAGGCTTCGGAAATGCTATAACTGATGGGTATGTCACTTTCGCTACCGTCGGCCGCCTGGGTATATTTCGGCAGGTTGATCCACTCGTATTTCCAGTCGTTTTCCTGACTGAGCAGGATCTCCCGGAGTCTTCGGACATTACCCTTGGCATCGGTGACGTTCAGATAGACCGTGACTGCATCGCCAGAGTGATTCTCTGAATCCATCCACTTCTTTTCCACGTATACGGAGGTAGTTTCCGTGACCCAGTTTTGGGCATTGGTGATGGATACATAAGCTGCCTGGTTTTCCTCGTCGATGCGGAAGCCGTGGACAGTAAAACCATGGGAAACAGAATCGGTCACATGACCGTCTTTATCCACAGGCGGCAGGATGGTGGCGCTGTAGGAGTTTAATCCGTTTTTGTCCAATGTCAGCCGGATCACACCCTTGGAAACTTCGTAGCCGCTTTCATCGGGTGGTTTTTCCTCACGGATGTAGTAGGTGCGGGAGGGGCTCAGGCCCCAGGCATAAAGCTCTCCGTCGTTAACGGTGAACAGATGGGTACCTTCGGCATGCTTCCGGTAGGATTCCTGGTCAGGCCAGAGTTCGCATGCCTGGGTGCAGGCCTGGTCATAGTAGAAGCCGAAGATGGCACCGTCCAGCAGTTGCTGGGTCAGCACGTCCTCCTTCTGCAGGGTCAGGGAGAACATGGGAGCCAGGTTGAAGTAGATGGCGCAGTTGGACATGGAGCCGCCTCGCTCCAGGTAGAGGATCGACAGCTTATGCTCGCCGGTATTGATTCCCTCCAGGGTGTCAACGACCACACCGTTCACCCGAACCTCGCCGCTGGAGAAGTTGATATCGCCTTGCGCCGCCTGGTGAATGCCGCCCAAATCCAGGATCACTTCCTGATCGTCCAGCAGGATCCAGACATCATCGTCACCGGCAAACGCGAAGTGCAGATCGTTGCCATAGATATCTTTATTGCCGAATTTCCCGTCACTGATCTCGTCGCCGGGAACATCGGGCAGGTCAAAACGAATATCAACGCGCATACCGAACCATAGGTTAGCGCGGGTGCCGTTGCTGTCATTACGGGCATCGTACTGATAGTGGGTAACGCCGGAATACTCGCCATTAGCGCCGTTGTGGGTATAAGTGGCAACGTTGGTGCCATTGGTGTTGGCATATGGTGAGTTGAGTGGCAGGAAGTCGGAATACTGGCCGCTGCCGCCATTGCCCGACGAGTCGGAAGTACGGGCCAGGTAATCGTAGACATAGAATCGTTGCTCACTTTGGTTATACGAAGCCGCATTGAGCTTGGCATCGTAATAGTAGTAACCGTAGTATTCGCTGGTGGGGTCCGTATTGATTTGGAACAGGTGATCGCCCGTTCCCAGATAGTGCTTGCCCACGATACCCTCGCCGGTTTCCGGATCAAACAGGTTGTTCGTTCCGAACAACACCTTACCCAAGTCCGACTCCAAGTCTGGGTCTGGGTTGTAAATACCAGGGTAAACAGCGGTGCCGCCGGTGTATTCGTTTTCATCATTTCGGCTGTTGGGATTGGTGAGCATGCCGCCGCTGTCATGATCGTTAAAGGAGAAATTCAGCGTCGGCTGATCTTTATAGGTCACATTGCCGCTGCCTGCGTGAGTCCAGGTTTCACTGTGAGAGTTGTCAGTTACATTCACAGCGACTCTGGTGGAAAGCAGGTTAATCAGCGAACTGTAGTCAAAGACATGGGTGGTAATGAAATCATTGGTGCTTACCGTATCCGCAACGTAGGAATTATACTGACCAACATCATAGGTCGTAGCTACCCAGTCGGCATACAGCACCGTGTTTTCCGTCACTGCGATCTTATCGCCGGGCAGATAATAGTCGCCGTTCTTGATATTAACCCAGCCTGCCAGCATATAACTGTATTTTGTAGGACTCTTCCAGGCGCTGGGAAGCGTCATCTCCTCACCGGCATAGACGGTATACATTGTATTGTTTGTCCCCCGATAGCTCATGAGATTACCGTTGGTGCCATCCAGCCACAAAGAAAGCTGGGCAGGTGCCTTTCCTAAGTTGAACAAGGTCGCCTGATTGCTGTCAGTGGTGAGGGTCAGTTTTGTATCGGAGAGCATGGCATAACTGTTCTGCCGAAGGCCCTGAAACCGAACTGTGCCGCCACTGTTGTGGACGTATGTAGACCAATCGCTTCCATGGAACGGGCTTCCGGTGTTGGCATCGCCATTGGGATGGAGGTAGATTTTAGTGGATACATTCTGGATCTTGAAGGTCTGTTGACCGTTATAGCGTTCACCTGTGGTGAACTTCCAGTACAGCAGGCTTTGGCTGGCGCTGTCAGTGGTGATGACACCGGTGTTGCTGATCTGCACCTCCACGGCATTGCCGTTTCCGTCGATGGCGTAATGCCGGCCGTCGCTGGTTGTAGTGTATAGCAGGAAGGTATTGCCGGCGAGCTGACCGTTATCTTTGTATGTCACTGCCTGCCCCACTGTCCGGACGGTGGAGGACGGGCCAGCTGCGAGCATCAGGACTCTGCCGCCGGAACTGGTCATGCCGTAGCCTGTGATCACCGGATCATCGATCCGATATTCTCTTTGGACAACTGCATTGTCCACATCACCCTCGATCACTGTCAGAATAAAATCGAAGTATCGAGCGACCACCGCGGTGGACTCCACTGTGCCGTTTTGATTTTTATCAAGAAATACGACATCTCCGGATACCGGCTCATAACCGCCGGCATAACGGTACATATTCCGCTTTTCCCATTCCAGCTGCATTTTCTCCGCGCCGGAATTGATCGGCACAGAGGTAAGCCCCGCATAACGCAGGCAGAAGGAAGTAAACATGTTGGACCAGGCGCCATAGGGATTGCCGTACCACTGGCCGTAACGGGTAATGCCGTTTCGGGTCTGCCCATCTTCTGCCAGCTCAAAATTCAGCGTGCTTTCTGTGCAGCCAAGCTGGGATTGCGCCACCAGGACAATGTCCTCAGAGACCCGTCCAGTCAGTTCCGGAATGGATGCCGTCCAAACATCCCAATCTTCCAGATCTGCAGACAGATCCGGATAGCAGGAGAAGTCGTGGGTATGCTCTTCCATCTCACACCGATAGATGATTTCATAGCATTCGTCGCTATGAACGTGGACGGCGGATACTTCCGTAGGTTCTTCGGAAGGTGCCTCGGTAGGCGCTTCCGTGGGTGCTTCCGTGGGTTCCTCGGTAGGTGCTTCCGTAGGCTCCTCGGTAGGTGCTTCCGTAGATGCCTCGGTGGGTGCCTCCGTGGGTGCCTCCATGGGTACCTCGGTGGGTGCCTCCGCGGGTGCCTCCGCAGGTGCCTCCGTGGGTACCTCCGTAGGCGCTTCAACATCGTATCCACAGATCAGCACTTTTTCCTGTATACATTCCGCACCATGCCGATGCTCTTGTATGCCGCAAGCGGCATCATTTGCAACAGCAACTCCCGTCTGCCGCAGATTCCAGGAAACTCCCAGCATCACCAGCAACGACATTGCCGTCAAAAGCGCCACATTACGGCGAAACCGTTGCTTTTTCTTATTCAGTTGTAATAAGTATTGTTCAACGATTCCCATAATTGCTCTTTCTTTTCATCAAAGATGTTCTATCCAAAATATTGAAAACTTTTCAGAGGCCAGACACGGAAAAAGATTTTTCCGATGATCTGCTCATTTTCAACGCAGCCAACCAGGGTATTGCGGGAGTCTATGGAACTTTCGCGCATATCTCCCAGCACAAAAAACTGTTCCTGCGGCACCTGGAACGGAAATTCCAAATCACATTCACCGAAGGCAATCTGCTTCGCGTAAGGCTCATCCAGTTTCTCACCGTTTAAGTACACGGTGCCGTCGGTATCGATCTCGATCCAATCTCCCGGAATACCAATGACCCGCTTGATCAGGATTTTGTTGTTCCACGAAAAGCCGCAGATATCGCCTCTGTCGAACGCGGTGGTTTTGACAAGCAGGACAATGTCTCCGTTTACCAGCGTCGGTTCCATGCTTGTGCCTTCGATCTGAAGCACCGGGAGCACCAGTGTGGCGATCAGCGCTGCAACCGCCGCCATATAAGTCAGAACAGAGAGGGTTCCCCGCAGAGCCTTAAAGTATGCTTTTTGCCAGCGGTACCGTTTTCTTTCTGTTTCTATTTGATCCAAGGTTGGAAGAGCAGTTCTTTTCTGCCATTTTCCCTTCATTTTCATTCACCTGTCGCTTTATCTTTTTTTGCCGAACTCCTTCATAATTTCCTCAAGAACGGAATTGCCGGAAGGATCTTCTTTTTTTGCCTGCGCAACAATTTCATCCGCTTCCTCTCGGGCCTTTTTAATAATTTCTGCTGCTTTTTCTTTCGCTTCTTTCAGAATTCGTCTAGATTCATTATTGACTCTTATCTTGACCTCTTCCAAATAATGATCCGCCGCATCCTGTGCAGCCTGCATCACATTATGAATCTCAAGAGCTGCTTCAGCGATGTTGCCGGCTTTGCTTACACGAAGTCTTTTCTCTGCCAACGCTTTTGACAACTTTTCATTATCGGCGGTTAATTCCTCCTGCTTTAACTGAAGCTGGTAGATGATGTCTATCAATTGAGACCGGCTTAGCCGTTTAAATTCCTTGTCAGTCATATTGCGGCGACTCCTTTATCAACGCGAGGATGATTTATACAAGCGGATACCGCAGATTCCGCAATTCTTCCAGAATCTGTGCCCCAGATGCTTCCTTGGTTAAATATCCGCTGGGTTTCAGTTTCATGACCGCCTTTGCGTGTTCGCTCTCGGAACAGACAGTAACGAAAATAATATTCACCCTGGGATTGATATTTTTTACTTTTTCTGCGAGAAAAAGCCCTTCCAATCTCGGAGGATTGATTTCGCAAAGAAGCACATCGCATCCGAATTTTTCCACATAATCCAGCGCAGTCTCTGCAGAAAGAAATGTTTGCACATCAGCATACGGGTATGCTTTATCCGCATTTTCTTTCAAAGACTGCAGCATAATCGGTGTATTGTCGACACATACGATGGTCACTTGTACTCCCCCTCGCCAGAATATACTAGATCAATTATGCATTCTATCAAAACGCGCGTTACAAATGTGTTACACAAAAAGCGAGAGACAAATTTTCTCTGTCTCTCGCTGGATGTCTTTTACGATGGGGCCGTGACAGTTATTGCAACACAGGCTCCCAAAGAGTAGTTTCCGGCCAGCCTTCCGTGTTGAAGCAATCACGGATACAGGCCGCATAGTAGCGCATTTTTTCTGCCATGCCCGGATTTTCCTCCAAAGCTGTTTGGTCAGACATAATCAGCGCCATCAGCATGGCGCGATCCTCTGTGGGAAAGGTCATGGCATAGCTTCTGACGAAGTAGCCGCTGTTTTCATATGCGGCAATTGCATCGGGCATATCGGTATAGGAATAAGCGTAGCGGAATCCCTTGGGCTGGAGAGATAACCAGTCATCTTCGCTGAACAGCGCCTGGGAGCGCAGGGAAGCATCCCATGTCAGATGCTTGTCAATCACATGAGAAAGCTCGTGGTACACAGCTTGTGTGCCCATGGAAAGACCATCCAGAACGATCAGATAGTGGTCGAAGTTTTCCTGGGCAAATCCACCAATGGCTGTGGGATGGGTATCCATACCCTCTTTTCCCCGGAGATTGTCCACCAGTTCGATGCGGATCTGCTGCAGAGTCCCGAAAGGAAGCTGTTGGAGGAATCCTTCGGGATAGCTGCTGAAGGCCCGTTCCAAAATATTCAACGCGCTGCGAATCGCGTAGGGATCTGTTAATACATCGGCCTGATAATGGCTATAATCCAAAGTGCATTGATCCGCAATGCGAATATCCACCCCAAAGTGCTGATAAAGTTCCGTTATTTTTTGGTGAATTTCCTTATCCAGTACGGGCTCCGGAGTTTGAACCGCACCCAAAGATGTGACAGGAAGGTCTTCTCCCTCCTGCTCTGTGTCGGTATTCCAGAACATCAAGTGGGCGGTATTATCATAGGTATCCCGGAAGAAATAGCCCTGCCAGTAGCCGCTCCATACAAGATCCGTGCCAACGCCGGCATACTCTATTTCGGGAAGGGAACAACGGGATAGGAAATTGCCGTTCAAATCATAAAGCGACAGCTCCCGATACCTTCCGTCAGTGATCATTAATTGCCGTCTGCCGGGAAGCAGTTCCACCAGTCCCTCAGTCCAGGTAAAGGCGACAGCTTCCTCCTGATCGACCAGGATATACGTCCCGGATTCAATGTCCTGCCGCAGAAGCCACTGGGTTCCATTACGGATGCCGGAAGAAATGATGTTATCCACCGGCATCGTTTCTATCGTTGCGGTGGAAAGATTCAGGCATCTGTTGTAGATCTTCTGATCCGTACGATCTGTATAGGAGAACAAAACATAGCCGCTTCCCATCTCAAAAGGCTGAACGGAGGCAGCATTGTCCAACAGCCAATGTGCCCGATCGGCTTCCAAGTCATAGGACATCAGTCCTTCATGAAAGAACACATATACGGTTTCCAGTTCCTGATTCAGATACCAGTTATCCCCTTCCAGAGGAACAGAATAGATCGTTTCCAATTCCAGCGATTCGTTCAGGATCAGCACTTGCCCGCTGTCGCTGTCACACAGGCCGATCAAACCGTTGCCCACCTGCACACTTACGGAGGGGCTCATGGGATAGAATGCTTCTGCCAGCAAGACGCCGTCCTCCAGGGAGATCCGCTTCAACTGCAGCGTTCCGTACATGGTGTGCTCATACACCAGCAAACTGTGTCCAAACAAACGGATCTCAGGACAAGCCATAAACTCCATATGCGGGTTGGGAATGTACAACAGATTTCCGGATTCTCCAGCGGCTTCTCCCTGATCCAGCAAAGGCACACCGGGCTGCTCCTTGGGGAGTGTGGCTTCTGCGGCAGTCACGGGTCCTGTTGTCGTGGGATTTGGATCTGTTTCGTGGTAGGATGGTGTCTGCGGTTCTGTCAGACAACCTGTCAACAGCACAAGAATGCACAAAAGAGTTGCTGTAATCATAATCAATTTTTTCATAACCGTCTCCTGTGATCTTTTTTCTTAATTGAGGAGTTTCAGAAGATTTCCGTAAAACAGGAAAAACAGGATCACTGTAAGGCCGATTCCCACAACACCTGCAAACTGCACGGCAAAACTCAGTTTGCTCTTTCCCTTTTTACGAAAGGCAACAGACAAGCCAAGCCCAATACTGCAAAACAGAGCGGCAGAAGCCATGACAATAGATACGATCCATCCCAGGATTTCTAAAAAGCCATCATACCGCGGATTGGCAATTGCGCCGAGAAACAGATAGAAAAATGAAAAACCAACATAAAACAAGAGCAGAAGAACATTGGTGACCTGTCCGATTTTGTCCTGCTTGCTATAGGTCACATCGTCAGCTTTTTTCGTGCAGACCGCAATCAAAATGCCTGCGACTACTGCCACGATTGCTTCAATCGTTGTGTATAAAAACATAATGCCCCTCCCGGTTTTGATGTTACTAAAAATATACACCACCCTGCGTTACAAAGGTGTTACAGGCGCAAAAAGGACGGCAGATTCACATTCCGCCGTCCTTTTGTCATTTCTTAAATTGCAGCATGGCGCAGGTTGCTTCTGCCCAGCTATATTGGGTCATGTACTCACCGTGAAACTCCGGCTTTCCGGTTTCCCGAAAGCTGAAATAATCGCATCTTACCAAGTTTGTATCAATGCGATAATAAGGGGTGTCATGATGAAGAACATCCTCTGCTCGAATTGTTTTCAGCGTGTTCTTTAGGTCCAATACGAGTTGCCGCAGGTAAGCCACATTTTTGGTGTCATCCGTGTCATCAGGAAACAGAATCGCACAGATCTGCTTCGCTGTCATTCCCGCACCGTTGCGGTCAACCAGTACCGCCAGGAGTTCTTTCGCTTTCGTTCGTTTGAAAGGAAGGACCTCACCATTATGAAGCACTTCGAAATTGCCAAAGCACTTGATGGTCAGCAGTTTTTCTGTGGTTTTGACTCCCTTGATATGGTCAAGTTCCTTCTGCACAGCTTCTGCTGTGATTGGCTTCATTAAATAACCGGAGACATGGAGCTGAAAAGCAGAGACTGCGTATTCCTGATACCCGGTACAAAAGACGATCTTGCAGCGAGGCTGCAGCTCCAGCAGTTTTTCGGCAAGTCCCAAACCGCCGATGCCACGCATATTTATATCAAGGAAAGCAACATCAACCGAATTTTCTGTTGCGTATGCAAGTGCTGCAGAACATGAGGAAAAAGCCTCTACCATTTCGATATCAGAGGATGCGCTTACAGCTTCCTGCAAGGTTTCGAGCATATAGATTTCGTCATCAACTGCGATTGCTTTCATACTGTCACTTCCTTCGGGATCATAATAACGGCTTTGGTGCCAACGCCGGATTTGCTTTCCAGAATAAGTTCGCCGTCCACCACCGCCTTCAGTCTTCCGCGGATATTGCGCAGACCCACATGCTTTTTCTCATCAATGGGTGCATCCGTATCAAATCCCACGCCATCATCCGTTACCGCAACACAAAAATGTGTCAAGGTTTCATAAGAATGGATCTTGACCGTTCCACCTGTTTCAAGGTGCATCAAACCATGCTTGATGGCGTTTTCCACCAGGGGCTGCACAGACAACGCAGGGAGAACAAACTCAGTCGCTTCCACATCATATTCAATACGCATATCCGGGAAACGAACCTTTTCAATATTGACGTAATGCTCAACATGCTTGAGTTCCTCTGCAAATCGAATCGGTGTCACACTGTCGAGCTCACTGAAATTTCCACGGAGATACAAACTGAAATTCCGAACAAGATCAAATGCCTTTTGGGGGTCCTTGAGACACATTCGCTCAATGGTACCCAGTGTGTTATAAATGAAATGCGGCTGGATCTGCGAAAGCATAATAGAAATTCGGCTTTCCTTCAGTTCCGCTTCTACCATATTTTTCTCCGCTTCAAGGCGGCTTCTTTGCAGTTCCAGTTCCTTTGCTTTCGCTGCGGCATTGATATTGCGGGGGATGATTCTGAGAACCACGACCATCGCTACGGCAAACAGCGCAATAAAAATATGCGTTGAAATCACACCGCCCTGCCATAATCCAAGGTGTGTCATAATAACATCGACGCTAAAGGAGATCAACGGCAAAACCGAACCGATATACAGCCAACGTTCTTTCCCTTTCGTAACGACGAACTCCCGTATCAGGCAGCCAAGCAAAACGACATTTTCCAGTATTTGTGTAGCAGCCCAATAGAGCCATGTGTCATAAAAGAGTGTGTCCGTTAAAATTGGCAAGATAAGAAGTACTGCATTAACAACGCCAAGCAGTATAACAGTGATTGTACCTATTGTTTTCGTGTCTTTCAAAAAGTGCACAAACGTAACAGAAAGAAAGAACATATAGAACATCATCGAACAGCCCAAAATCGTCGTATTGGATACAACGGATTCACGCCAAAACGAAACGCCATCTGCACTATAAGAAAGATATGCGCCGGCGAACAAAATCACAGTACCGAACAACCAAATAATCTTACTGTTTTTTATATGGATCAGCGCCGAAAACAAAGCCGTTCCCAAAACGATAAGAGAAATGATAGAAAAAAGCAGACCAATATCTCTTTGGTTTTTTCCGCTTTCAAGAATTCCTTTTTCAAACTCAATATCCGTCCACAAAGCTGTGCTTGAAAGCATCTCGTCAATAGCGGTTTCGTTGCCAAAACTATGGGGATTATGAATCTGAATCTCGATAGGTTCTTCACTTCCGCTCGTAAGAACGTAAGCAGTCCAAGCCTCGTGGCAAGCAGAATCTCCGTATAAAGGATTTTCCACATCTATTATGTGGGGCTCATTTTCACCCTCATAAAACGTCAGGTTAATATGATTGGTATAAAGCGCAATTGGAATGCTGTCCGTGTAAATGCCAATATACTCACCATCTGGCGTAACCAAGTGGAAATTGCCTCGCAGAGTCACATCTCCTTCGGTAGAAGAAATGTGCTTTCCTTCCTCAATCGTCTGCCACTGCCCGTCGGCAAAACGGTACTCACCATCAAAATATACCCCAGCCACCATAGCGGGTGTTGCTTGCATGCTGTTCGCATTGCCGTGCCACAGTAGCGCAAGGGCTAAAAGAAGTACGCACATTGTGCCAATTACTGGCAAATATGAATGCTTGAATCTGTTTTTCAATTTAGGCATGTCCTTAGCCCTCCAAAAGCAATCGTTTGCTGTTACATATAGCTATAACACAAACTACTTGCGAAAGCAAGTAGCTGCATACAAATCTCAAAGCCCCTTTATCTTAACATTTTTGGCACTAACATACAAGTAACGATTATTCTTTACCCACCAATAACTAACCTTCCCGTTGATAAAACACTGGGACGGTTATTCGTTTACCTTTTTAGAGTCATTCGTAGATCACGTCCCCTATAACCACTGTTTCCGCCTCGCTGCGGATGGTATTCATTCGTTGCACCCATTCCATTTGGTGCAGCACTTTCAGTTCCTCAGTGATGCCGGCCCGTTGTTTCAACTGCTCCACCAATCGGTCATACATCTTAGTTGCCATTCGGTCGGTCTCTTCCAGGTGGGCGGTAAGCTTTCCACCAATGAACAGTGCCGTATAGAGGGCATGGTTGTGTTCCATCAGATACTTACGCCGCCGCTGACCCCAAATGCCAATAGATGGGGTCTCCGGTACTTCCACATCGGGAAGCAGATAGTCACCCTCCTGCCGATAGGTGCCGCCCATTCTTTCAAATGTTGATTGCATTTATTTTGCCTCCTTTTGTTCTTTCTGCCACCATTGTAACGAAAGCAGGTCTACAAGACAAATGTGCCACAGACGGAAAAAATCCCCAACCGCCGAAACGGTTGGGGATTCTCAGTTAGATATAAAGGTTTACCCGAATATCCTTCCATTTGTAAACTCTGCGTTTACTGCTCAAGCTGTACATGTACGCTTTTGCATCTTCGCTTGTCACAAGGAAAGTCGCAAACAGCAGGTAATCAGAACTTAATTCCTGCCGTCCTTGATTGCAGCCTGGGCGGCAGCCAGACGGGCGATGGGCACACGGAAGGGGCTGCAGGACACATAGTCCAGACCGATCTTGTGGCAGAACTCAACGGAGACAGGGTCGCCGCCGTGCTCGCCGCAGATACCGTAGTGCAGCTTCTTGCCGGAGGCCTTGCCCTTAGCAACAGCCATCTCCATCAGCATGCCAACACCGTTCTGATCCAGCTTAGCGAAGGGATCGTTCTCATAGATCTTGGACTCGTAGTAAGCGTTCAGGAACTTACCGGCGTCGTCACGGCTAAAGCCGAAGGTCATCTGGGTCAGGTCATTGGTACCGAAGCAGAAGAACTCAGCTTCCTTTGCGATCTCGTCAGCAGTCAGACAAGCTCTGGGGATTTCGATCATTGTACCGACCTCATACTTCAGCTCGATGCCGGCAGCAGCGATCTCGGCGTCAGCAGTCTTAACAACGACGTCCTTAACGAACTTAAGCTCCTTAACGTCGCCAACGAGAGGAATCATGATCTCGGGCTTAACGTTCCAGTCAGCATGTGCCTTCTTAACGTTGATAGCTGCGCGGATAACTGCAGCGGTCTGCATCTTTGCGATCTCGGGGTAGGTTACAGCGAGACGGCAGCCACGGTGACCCATCATGGGGTTGAACTCGTGGAGAGATGCGATAATGTTCTTGATCTGCTCAACGGTCTTACCCTGTGCCTTTGCAAGGAGAGCGATGTCTTCCTCGGTGGTGGGAACGAACTCGTGGAGAGGGGGATCAAGGAATCTGATACATACGGGATTGCCCTCGAGAGCCTCGTAGAGCTTCTCGAAGTCGCCCTGCTGGTAGGGAAGGATCTTTGCAAGTGCAACTTCTCTTTCCTCAGCGGTGTCGGAGCAGATCATCTCGCGGAATGCAGCGATTCTGTCTGCCTCGAAGAACATGTGCTCGGTACGGCAAAGACCGATACCCTCTGCGCCAAGCTCACGAGCCTTCTTTGCGTCAGCGGGAGTGTCAGCGTTGGTACGAACCTTAAGGGTTCTGAACTGGTCAGCCCAAGCCATGATGCGGCCGAACTCACCTGCGATCTCAGCGTCAACGGTAGGAATGATACCGTCGTAGATGTTACCGGTAGAACCGTCGATGGAGATGTAGTCACCCTCAACGAAGGTCTTGCCTGCGAGAGTGAACTTCTTGTTCTCC
>JAZKYA010000025.1:0-2396 GCA_045611945.1 Faecousia sp.
AAATTCCAATGGTTCTGCCGCCAAGCACCGTATAAGCTCCAATGTATCCATTCTGCCGCCCGTTTTCTCCCTTGCGCGCTGAAAAGCGGGTGATCCGCAGTCATAATTAAAGCCCGCTGTCATTGTAAAAAGCTGCCGGACAGTAATGGGCGATGACGCTTTCCGCAAGCCCTCAGGGCTTTTGACCAGCATATGCCGAAATTCCGGGATAAAGGCATACAGCGGATCCTCCATACCCAGCATCCCCTTTTCATAGAGCTGCAATGCTGCCGTAACTGTCACCAATTTCGAGCAGGAATAGATATTGATGAGATGTTCTGGCGTCATACGTTCCTGCGATGCAACATCCGCAAAGCCGGCGGAAAAAGAAAACACTTTCTCTTTTCCCATATATGCAACTGCAGCATTCCCCGGGATGCGCCAAGTAGCCAATCCCTCCATTTGCTCTCTGATCGGCTGAAAATCCATAAGTAACTCACCTCCTGAGATACACTTCTTCATTATTATTATAATAAACCTCAAATTCATCTACAAGCAGGAAAAGCAGACGAATACCCTACAAGCGCATAGTTCATCCCACTTTCTGTCCTATTTTCCTTATTTACATTTTCTATGTACTATGCAACAATAAACTTACTATAATGAGGCGGAATGTTCTTAAGCTAATTTCACTACGGAGGCAACACAATATGAAGAAAATTACCTATTCTAAGTCCATTCCGGTTAAAAAACAGTATGATGTAATTATTTGCGGAGGCGGTGTTGCCGGTGTGGCCGCAGCAGTAAGTACCGCCAAAAACGGGCTTTCTACACTACTTCTGGAAAAAAGCAACATCCTCGGCGGACTTGGCACATTAGGATTGATCAACCTATTTGTTCCCATGTGCAACGGTCGGGGCAAGCAGATCATTTTCGGTTTAGCAGAAAAATGGCTTCGCATAAGTGCCCAACTCGGTTGGGATACCATTCCACCCGAATGGCAAAACGGCGAGCCAAAGGAACCGACAAATGTCCGCTATATCCAGCGTTATTCTCCGGCTATATTTGCATACCAGTTGACCGAGGAGCTACATAAAAGCGGTGCGGATATCCTATTTGATTGTATGGCAGTTGATCCTGTTATGGACAATAACATTTGTACCGGTGTCATTACAGAAAGCAAAGGCGGAACAGCCTTCTATCCCTGTCGCGTATTAATTGACACGACGGGCGATTGCGATGTTCTGCGTCGCGGCGGCATTCCTACTGTCAGCGGTGAAAACTTCTTCACTTTTTCTACAAAAATGATCACACTTGACAGCTGTAAGCGTGCGGTAGAAACAGGAAATATCAGGCATACCTGCATTACCCTTAGCGGTGGAGACATTAACCTGTTCGGGGATAACCAGCCCAGCGATATCCCCCGTTGGTCCGGACTTTCCGCAGAAGAAGTTACAGACTATATTGTGCGAAACCATCTGCTTGTACTTGAAAAGCTCAAGGATACGGATAGAAATTCGCGGGAAATCGTAACAACTCCCGGTATGCCGCAATTCCGTACTACTGCCCACATTAAGGGTGATTATTCCCTCAAAGTGACAGATGCCTACCGCCACTTTGACGATTCCGTCTGCGCAATTAAT
Source organism: Faecousia sp. (assembly GCA_045611945.1). Taxonomy (GTDB): domain Bacteria; phylum Bacillota; class Clostridia; order Oscillospirales; family Oscillospiraceae; genus Faecousia. Next base: position 1,623 of record JAZKYA010000025.1, read on the forward strand.
GATTTTGAGCATCGAGACCATCTGTTTGAGGTGCCGCTTCGCACCCTGACAAGGCGGGATTTCCCCAATATCATCACTGCCGGCAGAAGTGCCGACGGTACAGGCTACGGTTGGGATCTTCTGCGGGTAATACCTCCCGCAATTCTCACCGGTCAGGCTGCGGGTGAGGCTGCCACTTTAGCCGTTAAGGACTGCACTCCCGTTTCCAATGTAAACATTCGTAGCTTGCAGGCAAAGCTTGAAAAAGAAAATGTTATGATTCATTTTCCCGATTCCTATATACCGGAAGACAGAACGGTCGTAATTCACGGAAAGAATACTGCCGAAATAGAGGGCGGACATATGTAACAATAAACTTACTATGATCGAAGGTGAAGTATCGTATGGAAATTATGGATAGCCTTTGTTACGCAAAAAGCGATTTTCCCACGTCTGAAGCACTATTGGAACATATGTCCGGCGCAGGAATATGGGGCGGCTGTGTTTTTTCCGATCCACCGGAGCTTGCAGGAACATTTCAGGCGGGCAAGGATTTCCAGAGTCGACTTACAGAGCTTCTCCGCTTGACCGCCGGGTATGAAGACCGCCTGTTCCCTATTCTGTGGATCCATCCGGACGAAGATAACATCTCGGAAAACCTACAGCAGGCAGTCGATGCTGGCATTTGCGGTTTCCTGATGGTTTGTAGTGATTTTTATGTATATGAAGAAAAATCTATGACCTTATTGCGCCAAATCGCGCAGTTAAATAAGCCTGTGTTCTTCAAGTCCGGTA
>JAZKYA010000026.1:0-34761 GCA_045611945.1 Faecousia sp.
TTCTCCCTCCGGGCCGTTTTGCTTTCCGGCCTCCACCAGATCCGCAAGGCCCGGCGCGCTGATCAGCGATACCCGGCACCGGCCCGAAAACCGCTCCAGCAGCCGCTGAAATTTCTCACCCTCCAAGGTCACCGGGGTAGCCATCACGCCGATATGACCGCCGGGGTACTTGTCCGCACCGGTCTTCAGCGCCGGCTCGATACCCACCACGATCAAATCGGGGTAGGTTTTGCGCAGGGTATCGATGGCCACCGCTGTAGCCGTATTGCAGGCCACCACCAGGGCCTTAACCCCTTGCTCTACCAGCCGCCGGGCCACTGCCAGGGCCAGGTGCCGGACTTCCTGGGAAGATTTCGTTCCATAGGGGGCATTGGCAGAATCCCCAAAATACAGATACCGCTCATTGGGCATACGCTTTTTAAGCTGCCGCAGCACGCTGATACCGCCAACGCCGGAATCAAACACAGCGATGTAGTCATGTCTTTGATTCATGACAATCCCCCTTTCGCCCATTTTTTCTATTGTATCAAATCCAATCGCCACTTGCAAGGCATAAATCCGGTATGTAAATTCCACAGCCTTTCAAACGGTCAGTGGTATAATTATCCCCCTGCTGCTTGCGCTGCGTATCCGGTTGTGATATAATCTGACCAAAAAGCGGAAAGGGGAGAATCCCTTTGAATACACAGTATTTTCTCTATGCGCTGGAAGTTGAGAGAACAGGCTCCATCACCCATGCTGCCAACAATTTGTTTATGAGCCAGCCCACCTTGAGTAAAGCGATCAAGGATATGGAAGAAACAGTGGGGTTTCCGGTTTTCAAGCGAACCTCCAAAGGTGTTGTTCCGACCCACAGGGGTCTTGAATTTCTTGCACATGCACGAAAGATCGCGGCCCAGGTACAGAAAATGGAACACGCTTTGCAGCGGGAGGATACTTCCCACCAGTTGTTCAGCCTTGCGATTCCGAGAGTCAGCTACATTGCGCAGGCAGTATCCGAATATGTCAGCACCTTTGACGGCGGCATGGATATGGAGGTCAATATCATGGAGACCAGTTCCATGGCCGTGATGGACGAAGTGGCGGACGGACATATTGTACTGGGAATCATACGCTGCCACGAGGAGGACCGGGAATATTTCCTGAAGAGCCTGGCAGAAAAGGATCTGCAGTACGAATCCATCTGGCGCGCTGACTATGTGGCCCTTATGCGTGGGGACCATCCTCTGGCCCAGCAGGATACGCTGACAGCAGAGGACTTTCTGCCTTATGTGGAGATCGTTTTCGGGGATGACGCCGTGCCTTATGTCCGCACCAGCGAAGCCAAAACCGTATCCGGCAGCCTGCAGAATAAAAAACGCATTCTGGTCTATGACAGGGCTACCCAGTTTGATCTGCTGCATGCCAACGGCCTCGCTTATATGTGGACCTCCCCATTGCCGGATACTGTATTGCGCAGCAACGGCCTGATCCAGCGCAAATGCGCCAATATCGGCAAATTTGAGGACTTCCTGATTTACCGGTCCGGTTACCGTTTCAGCCGGCTGGACCGTTCCTTTGTCGATAAGCTCTATCTCCACCGAAATCAAGTAGCATATATGGACTAATATTCCGCTGCGGAATACTGGCCATTCCGAAACAGAATGGCCAGTATTTTCTTTTTTGTATAATGTTGCTAAATTAACTTCTTTATTCGTGACTGATTTCCCCTCTTTTTCAGAAATATCTCACATAGTCATGCCCTTTCCCTGTGGCAAATATGTGCTTTTTCAATTTCCTTTTTACTTTCTTTTCGATATAATTTTATCGGAAGGAATGATTCAGACAGAGCGTTGTCTGGAATACCGGAAGGAGTTTTGATATGAGCAGGAAAATCACTGTGATCGGCGCTGGCAATGTTGGATCTACCATTGCCTACACCCTGTCCCTGGGCGATATCGCATCGGAAATTGTTCTGATCGATATCAATACCAACAAGGCGTCAGGGGAAGTGATGGATATTGTCCAGGGCGCAAGCTTCCGTGAGCCCATCGCGGTCACCGCGGGCGACTATGAGGACGCGCGGGGTTCCGACATCGTAATCATTACCTCCGGCATTGGCCGTAAGCCCGGGCAGAGCCGGATTGACCTTGCCCAGACCAATGTGGACATTATTAAGGATATCGCAGGCAAAATTGCGCCTGTGGCGCCGGATGCGCTCTATGTGATCGTCAGTAATCCCGTGGATGTAATGACCTATGTGTTTACAAAGATCTCCGGTATTCCCGAGCGGCAGATCATCGGCTCAGGTACGATTCTGGATACCGCCCGCCTGCGCTGCAACCTGTCTCAGCACTACAAGGTAGCCCAGAAGAATATCCACGCCTATGTTTACGGCGAGCATGGCGATACCTCTTTTATTCCCTGGTCTCTTGCGGATGTTTCCGGATGCTCCCTGGCGGAATATGAGGATCTGATGATCAAAAAGGGTATGGTGGATGCACCCATAAATCCCGGGGATGTACTGAACTATGTTCAGAAATCCGGCGGCGAGATCATAGCCAAAAAAGGCGCCACATTCTACGGTGTGTCTGCCTCTGTCAACAAGATCCTGTCTGCCCTGGTGGCTGCCTATGACAGTGTTGCCACCGTCTCTACCATGATGCACGGAGAATACGGAATTGATGATGTATGCATCAGCACCATGACCATTATCGGCCCCAATGGTGTAAAGGGTAAAGTGCCAGTTGACCTGACCTATGACGAGCAGCAGAAACTGCGTGCCAGCGCCGACGCATTGAAGGCCGTTATCAAGGATATCGCGGTTTGAGGTGCCAGGTATGAAGTATAGTTATTTCCCGGGCTGTACCCTGCGGAACAAAGCGAAGGATCTGGATGACTACGCAAGAGCCTGTGCTGAAAAGCTTGGCTTTTCCCTGGAGGAACTGACCGATTGGCAGTGCTGCGGCGGTGTGTATCCCCTGGGCGCTGACGAGATCGCCAGCAAGCTGCCCTCTGTACGGGCACTGAATGCCGCAAAGGAGAAAGGCCAGGATCTGGTGGCAGTATGCTCTGCCTGTTATCATGTGCTGAAACGGGTCAACGACGATATGGCCAATGTGGCCGATGTGCAGACTCGCACCAACAACTATATGGCTCTTTCTGTGCCTTACAAGGGCGAAACCAAGGTGCTGCATTACCTGGAGGTGCTGCGGGACACCGTTGGCTTTGATAATCTGAAAAAGCAGGTGGCGCGTCCCCTCACCGGGCGGAAAATCGGTGCCTACTACGGCTGCCTGCTGCTGCGGCCCAGCAGCGTTATGGCCTTTGATGACCCGGAGAACCCCACCATTCTGGAGGATTTTATCCGGGCGCTGGGCGCAGAGCCTGTCATCTACCCCTACCGCAACGAATGCTGCGGCGGCTACATATCCATAAAAGAAAAAGAACAGGCATCTGATCTTTGCCAGCGCATCACAAAAAGCGCCGCAAGCTTTGAGGCAGACTGCCTTGTAACAGCCTGCCCCCTGTGCAAGTATAATCTCAGCAAAAACAGCACACTTCCCATTGTCTATTTCACAGAGCTTCTGGCTGAGGCACTGGGAATTAAGGAGGTGTGTCATGAATAAGGTTGAAGAAATCAAACTGATCAGCGGTGTTAATCCTTTGAAATGCATGAAATGCGGCAAATGCTCCGCATCCTGCCCCTCTTTCAACGAAATGGATATTAAGCCCCATCAGTTTGTGACCTATGTGATCAACGGTGATGCAGAGGCACTGGCTAATTCCAAGTCCGCCTGGAAGTGTCTGAGCTGCTTTGCCTGCATCGAGCGTTGCCCCCGGAATGTACAGCCCGGCAAGCTGATTGACGCGGCCCGGCAGGTGCTCATCCGCCAGCGTGGGCAGGAGAGCCTTTCTGCGGACGCAATTCCCGCTCTTCTGGATGAGGATATGCCGCAGCAGCTTCTGATGAGCGCGTTCAGAAAGTATCGGAGGTAACAGATGCGTAGAATCGGTGTATTTGTTTGCCACTGCGGCAGTAATATCGCTGCAACGGTGGATGTAAAGAAGGTCGTGGAGATGGCGCTGCTGGAACAGGGCGTTGTCCATGCGGAAGATTACCCCTATATGTGCAGTGAAGCGGGCCAGTCCCGCATTGGTGAAGCCATTCGGGAAAAGCAGCTGGAAGGCATCGTGGTCTGCTCCTGCTCTCCCCGAATGCACGAGGCTACCTTCCGCAAGTGCGCGGAGCGGTATGGCCTGAATCCCTACCTGGTGGAGATCGCAAACATCCGGGAACACTGCTCCTGGATCCATAAGGATATGCAGGAAGCTACAGAAAAGGCGGTCATTCTGATGCGTGCCGCCGTTGCCAAGGTCCATCTCAATGCCCCTCTGAAGGCCGGCGAAAGCGCGGTCACCAAGCGGGCTCTGGTCATTGGCGGCGGCATTGCCGGTATTCAGACCGCTCTGGATATTGCCGACGCCGGTTACCAGGTGGACATTGTGGAAAAAGAGCCTTCCATTGGCGGCAGAATGAGCCAGCTCGATAAGACCTTCCCGACCCTGGACTGCTCTGCCTGTATTCTGACTCCCAAAATGGTGGAGGCGGCAGCCCATGAAAATATCACCATACATACCTGGTCGGAGGTGGATAAGGTCTCCGGCTTCGTGGGCAATTTTACGGTAGATATCCGCAAGAAGGCCCGCTATGTGAACATGGATAAGTGTACCGGCTGCGGCATCTGCCAGGAGAAATGTCCCTCCAAGAAGTCCCTGAACGAATTCAACCGTGGTCTCAACACCCGCAGTGCCATCTACACACCCTTTGCCCAGGCCATTCCCAATGTACCTGTGATTGATGCCACCGCTTGTATCAAGCTGAAAACCGGCAAATGCGGCATCTGCGAAAAATTCTGCCAGGCGGGTGCCATTGATTACACCCAGAAAGACGAAATCATTACCCAGCAGTACGGTGCCATCGTTGTTGCCACCGGATTTGATACCGTAAAGCTGGACAAATACGGCGAGTACGCTTACAATGAAAGCAAGGATGTGATCACCTCCCTGGAGCTGGAGCGGATTATGAACGCTGCCGGTCCTACCAAAGGCCATCTGGAACGCCTGTCCGATGGGAAAGCGCCCAAGGAGATCGTATTTATCCAGTGCGTGGGCAGCCGTTGCTCGGACAGCCGGGGAAAGCCCTACTGCTCCAAGATCTGCTGTATGTACACCGCCAAGCATGCCATGCTGATCCGGGATAAGTACCCGGATACCAATGTAACAGTGTTCTATATCGATGTGCGCACACCCGGCAAAAACTTTGACGAGTTTTACCGCCGGGCCGTGGAGGAATACGGTGTCAACTATATCAAGGGCCAGGTTGGCAAGGTTGCCCCCCAGAGTGACGGAAGTCTGCTGGTTCACGGCGTGGACCTGCTGGAAAATAAGCAGCTTTTGAAGAAAGCGGACATGGTAGTGCTGGCTACTGCCATTGAGCCGAATAAGGATGTTCGCAAGATCGCGACCATGCTCACCGCATCCATCGATACCAACAACTTCCTCACTGAGGCCCACCCCAAGCTGCGCCCCGTGGAGTCTCCCACTGCCGGCGTATTCCTGTCCGGTGTGTGCCAGGGCCCTAAGGATATCCCCGAAACCGTCGCCCAGGCAGGCGCGGCAGCGGTAAAGGTCATCGGATTGCTGGCAAAGGATAAGCTCAAGACCAATCCCTGCACCGCCAAGGCTGACGAGCTTCGCTGCAACGGCTGCTCCCAGTGCGCCCATGTATGTCCCTACGGCGCGATTTCCTACGAGACCAGGCTGGTCAACGACCACGGTATCCGGGAGGACCGCCGTATCGCGGTGGTCAATTCCGCATTGTGCCAGGGCTGCGGCGCCTGTACCGTCACCTGTCCCAGCGGTGCAATGGACCTGCAGGGCTTCTCCAACAGACAAATCATCGCGGAGGTGGATGCCATATGCCGGTAACTGAAAATTGGAAACCCACCGTCGTTGCTTTCTGCTGCAACTGGTGCAGCTACGCAGGCGCGGACCTGGCAGGCTCCAGCCGTCTGGCATACCCTGCGGATGTAAAGATCATCAAAGTCCCCTGCTCCTGCCGTGTCAGCCCCATGTTCATCCTCCGGGCCTTTGAAAAGGGTGCGGACGGCGTGATCCTCTGCGGCTGCCACCCGGGTGACTGCCACTACTCCACCGGCAACTACTATGCCCGCCGCCGTATGACCCTGCTTTTCTCCATGCTGGATTATCTGGGCGTGGAGAAGGGCCGCACACGGGTGGAATGGGTCTCCGCCGCTGAGGGCGTGAAGTTCTCCGAAACCATGAACAGCTTTGTTGAAAAAATCCGTGCTCTCGGCCCGAATGTCAGATTGGGGGATTTGCGATGCAGGAATTGATTGCAAGAGCCAGACAGCTTCTGGAAAGGGGAGCAGTGAGCCGTGTCCTGGGTTGGAAGAAGGGGGAGCAGAACTTTGATGCAGAACCTGCCTTCTTTGAAACCGCCGAAGGCCTGGACGCCTTTGTTTATAACGGCTTCTGCGGCGCGAATCTGAGTAAATACATGATCGAAGCAGGCAAAAAGGAAGGTAAAACGCTGGTATTTCTGAAGCCCTGTGACAGCTACAGCTACAACCAGCTCCTGCGGGAGCACCGGGTAGACCGGGAGAAGGCCTATATCATCGGTGTGGGCTGCAAGGGAAAGCTGGCCGTCAGCAGGCTTCCCTTTGATGGCATCCTGGAAGTCACCGGCGCGGAGTATCCCGACGCTGCAGAAAACCTGACTGTCGAAACCCTTTACGGTACGGAAAGCTTCCCCTTTAAGGATGCCATGCTGGAGCGCTGCCATGTGTGCAAGGGCAAGGCGCATGTGGTGTATGACGAGCTGATGGGCGAATCTGCCGATACGGTGGACGCTGACCGGTTCGGGGAAGTGGCCCGCATTGAGGCCATGAGCCCTGAGGAGAAGTTTGCCTTTTTCCAGGGAGAGCTGAGCAAGTGCATCCGCTGCAATGCCTGCCGGAATGTTTGTCCTGCCTGCTCCTGCCGCAAGTGCGTGTTCGACAGCACCGCCTTTCACTCGGAACAAAAGGCAAATACCACCTCTTTTGAAGAAAAAATGTTTCATATCATCCGGGCCTTCCATGTGGCAGGCCGGTGTACCGACTGCGGTGAGTGCAGCCGTGTCTGCCCCCAGGGAATTCCGCTGCACCTGTTCAACCGTAAATTCATCAAGGATATCAACAGCTTGTACGGCCAGTACCAGGCTGGCAGCGATCTGGAAGCCAAAGCGCCCCTGACCAGCTTCAAAACAGACGACGCCGAACCCGGCGCAGGCAGGGGGTAAGGGATATGTACAAAATAAAAAAAGAAAGCTTAAAGGCCCTCTATGCCGCCATTGCCGAACAATATGACCTGTTCCTGCCGGTAAAGTCTGCCGGTCAGACAAACTTCGGCCTTTGGACCGAAGATGCCGAAGCTGATATCGATACTTTAAAGACCGTGAAATCCGCAAAGGATATCTTCTTCCCCCAAAGCGAGGCCCTGTATCAGGTCCGCCGCCGGGAGGGCAAGCTGGAGATCCAAAGTGAAAGCCTGCGGCAAACACCCTTCGTGGTCTTTGGTATCCGGGGCTGTGATGTAAAGGGTCTTGCGGTATTGGATAAGGTGTTCCTTTCCGATCCGGCAGACAGCTATTACGCCGCCCGCCGGCAGATGGGTACGGTCGTATCTCTTGCCTGCAGCCGTCCCGAAACCTCCTGCTTCTGTAAGGTTTTTGGTGTGGACTGCGCCGGACCGGAAGGAGATGTGGTCACCTGGCTGGTAGGGGAGACCCTGTATTGGCAGCCTAAGACCGAAAATGGTGAAGCGCTGACAGCGCAGCTTGCAGGTCTGCTGGAAAATGCCGAAGCTGATGCTGTGGAAGCGGAAAAGCAGAAGATCCACGCCATCGTGGAAAAGCTGCCCTATTCCAAGTTGTCTCTGGATAATTGGGGCGCTGCCGCCGCGGACAGGAATTTCGACTCACCCCTGTGGGAGAAACTGTATCACCCCTGCCTGGCCTGCGGCACCTGCACCTTTGTTTGCCCCACCTGCCAGTGCTACGATATTAAGGATTACGATACCGGAAACGGCGTGCAGCGCTACCGCTGCTGGGATAGCTGTATGTACTCCGACTTTACCATGATGGCCCACGGCAACAACCGTACCAGCCAGATGCAGCGCTTCCGCCAGCGCTTTATGCACAAGCTGGCCTACTTCCCGGCCAATAATGATGGGATGTTCTCCTGTGTTGGCTGCGGCCGGTGTGTGGATAAGTGTCCCAGCCATCTGAATATCGTCAAGGTCATCAAAGCCTTTGAAAAGGAGGGTGTATGATGCAGGAACCTATGCACGAATGCAAGCACAATCCCGGCTTCATGCGGGATGCCCTGATCCCCCAGGTGGGCATCATCACCGATATCCGTACGGAAACCCCGGATGTCAAAACCTTCCGGGTGGAACATCCTGATGGCGGCAAGCTCTTTGAACACATGCCGGGCCAGTGCGCTATGATCTGCGCCCCCGGTGTGGGCGAGGCCATGTTCTCCATCACCTCGTCGCCCACCAACAAGGCCTATCAGGAATTTTCCATCAAGCGCTGCGGCGTTCTGACCGAGCATCTGCACTCTATGAAAGCAGGGGATGAGATTCTGGTCCGTGGCCCTTACGGCAACAATTTCCCCGTGGAAACGGAGCTGAAAGGGCAAAATCTGCTGTTTATTGCAGGCGGTATCGCCCTGGCACCCCTTCGCAGCGTAATCAACTATGTACTGGACAACCGGAACAATTACGGTGATGTGGATATTGTATACGGCTCCCGCAGCGCTGACGATCTGGTCCAGCGCAGAGAGATCGAAGAAGTCTGGTCCAAGATCCCCGGTGTCAATGTGCATCTGACCATCGACCGGCCCCAGGAAGGCTGGGACGGCCATGTGGGCTTTGTCCCCTCCTATCTGCAGGAGCTGGGTTTTGACACCAACCGCACCGCGATCCTGTGCGGCCCTCCCATTATGATCAAATTCTGCCTGCAGGGTCTGAAGGAAATGGGCTTTGCCATGGAGCAGGTCTATACGACCTTGGAGCTTCGCATGAAGTGCGGCGTCGGCAAATGCGGCCGCTGCAACATCGGCACCAAATATGTTTGCAAGGACGGCCCGGTGTTCCGCTTTGACCAGGTGGAATCACTTCCCAATGAATACTAAGGAGGACAATACCAAATGGAAAATAATATGGTAAATGTCTATTTTTACGGCAAAAAGTATTCTGTTCCCGGTGATCTGACCATCATGACCGCCATGGAATATGCCGGCTATACACTGACCCGGGGCTGCGGCTGCCGCCATGGCTTCTGCGGCGCTTGCGCTACCATCTACCGTATCAAGGGAAAAAATGAATTGAAAACCTGCCTGGCCTGTCAGACACAGGTACAGGAGGGTATGTATGTAGCATCCATCCCCTTCTTCCCCACGGATAAGCGCACCTATACCATCGGGGAGCTGAAGGCTGACCAGCGGGTGATGATGGAGCTGTATCCCGAAATTTACGCCTGTATTGGCTGCAACGCCTGCACCAAGGCCTGCACCCAGAGCCTGAATGTGATGCAGTACATTGCCTATGCCCAGCGGGGTGAACTGGAAAAGTGTGCCGAGGAATCCTTTGACTGTGTTGGCTGCGGCTGCTGCTCCGTCCGCTGCCCTGCCGGAATCAGCCATCCCATGGTTGGCCTGCTGGCAAGACGGCTGACGGGCAAGTACATCGCCCCCAAGGCAGAGCACCTGTATAACCGGGTAGAGGAGGTCAACTCCGGTGCTTACGATGGGCTGATCGAAGCGGTCATGCAAAAGCCTATCACTGAAATGCAGGAGCTTTACAACCACCGGGATATCGAAAAGTAAGGAGGGGATGAAATGTTTACAGAATCTATGCTGGAATCCATCAAAAAGGTGGAAGCCACCCGCGCAGAGAGAATGGGCATGGAACCCCGCCGTATGACCGCGGAGGAAAAGTCTGAGCTTCTGAAGGCTTACCATCCCGACTACCGCCCTGAGGGCTTCAAGGAAATTCAGATCGGCCCCAACAAGGGCCAGAAAGCACCGGTGGAGCTGGTAAATTTACTGCACTCCAACAGCCGGCTTCTGGGGGAAAATATTGACCTGAATCAGATCGACTATGATGTGGATGTGCTGGTCATTGGCGGCGGCGGTGCCGGTGCCTCTGCGGCCATTGAGGCAAACGAAGCCGGTGCCAATGTTATGATCGTCACCAAGCTCCGTATCGGCGATGCCAATACTATGATGGCCGAGGGCGGCATTCAGGCCGCCGATAAGGAGAACGATTCTCCCGTACAGCACTATCTGGATGCCTTTGGAGGCGGTCACTTTGCTGCCCGGCCTGAGCTGCTGCGGCGGCTGGTTATGGAAGCGCCGGACGCGATCCGCTGGCTCAATGACCTGGGTGTTATGTTCGATAAAGACGGGGACGGCAGAATGGTCACCACCCACGGCGGCGGTACTTCCCGCAAGCGTATGCATGCCTGCAAGGACTATTCCGGCGCGGAGATCATGCGTACTGTCCGTGACGAGGTCTTAAACCGCAGGATCCCGGTGGTGGAGTTTACCTCCGCTGTGGAACTGATCATGGATGACAGGGGGCAGGTTGCCGGTGCGGTCCTGCTGAATATGGAAACCGGCGATTACCTGGTAGCCCGGGCAAAGACCGTCATCATTGCCACCGGCGGTGCCGGACGGCTGCACTACCAGCATTTCCCCACATCCAACCACTATGGTGCCACTGCCGACGGCCTGATTCTGGGCTACCGGGCCGGCGCGCCCCTGCTGTATCAGGATACCATCCAGTATCACCCCACCGGCGTGGCTTATCCCAGCCAGCTCTTCGGCGCGCTTGTTACCGAAAAGGTCCGCTCCATTGGCGCGATGCTGGTTAATAAGGACGGCGAAGCCTTTATGCATCCCCTGGAGACCCGTGATGTTTCCGCCGCTTCCATTATCCGGGAATGCTCCACCCGGGGCAAGGGCGTAGACACGCCCCTGGGCAGCGGTGTCTGGCTGGATACCCCCATGATCGAGCAGCTCCACGGCGAGGGCACCATTGAGAAGCGGATCCCCGCCATGCTGCGGATGTACATGAACTACGGTATCGATATGCGCAGGCAGCCCATTCTGGTTTATCCGACTCTGCACTACCAGAACGGCGGTCTGGAGATTGGCGGCGACGGTTTTACCAAAGTCATCCCCAATCTGCTGGTGGCAGGCGAAGCTGTAGGCGGCATCCATGGCCGCAACCGTCTGATGGGCAACAGTCTGCTGGATATCATCGTCTTTGGCCGCAATGCCGGTAAGGCAGCCGCCGGTCGTTCTAAGGAGATCCGGTTGGGCACGCTGAATCTGGACCACATTACCGCATACGCACAGGAACTAAAAAACGCGGGCGTGGAGCAGGAGGGTGTTTCTCCTCTGCTGCTGCCTAATTACGCCCGTCACGAGAGGTGAGCATTATGAGAGAAATAAATGTCAGCGCCATCACCGATGTGGTGGAACGCCTTTGCATCGAAGCAAATACCCATCTGCCCGGTGATGTAAAATGCGCCATTGAGACCTGCCGGGCTTGTGAGGACAGCAGTTTTGCCCAGAGTGTACTGGACAAAATCATTGAAAACTACCGCATTGCCGACAACGAGAATGTCCCCATCTGCCAGGATACCGGCATGGCCTGCGTATTTTTGGAGATCGGCCAGGATGTCCATCTGGTAGGCGGCGATCTGCGCCAAGCGGTAGACGAGGGTGTTCGCCGGGGCTATGACAAGGGATACCTGCGTAAAAGCGTGGTTGCCGATCCTGTCCGCCGGGGCAACACCGGTGACAACACCCCCGCTATGCTCTATACCGAGATCGTCCCCGGCCAGAGCGTGAAGATTACTGTAGGCCCTAAGGGCTTTGGCAGCGAGAATATGAGCGCTATCCGGATGTTCAAGCCCTCTGCCGGTCTGCAGGGCATCAAGGACTTCATTTTGGAAACCGTAGAGACTGCCGGCCCCAATCCCTGTCCTCCCATGGTCATCGGCGTGGGCATCGGCGGCACTTTTGACAAGGCTGCCCTGCTTGCCAAAAAGGCTATCATGCGCCCCTTGGACACCCATCATCCCGATCCGTTTTATGCGGAACTGGAAAAAGAGATGCTGGAGAAGGTAAACGCGCTGGGTATCGGTCCTCAGGGCTTTGGCGGTAAGACTACCGCTATCGGTCTGAACATTGAAACCATGCCCACCCATATTGCGGGCATGCCCTGCGCTATCAATATCAACTGCCATGTCACCCGGCATAAAACGGAGGTGCTGTAAATGGAAAAGCATATTACATTACCCTTGACCGAGGAACTGGCCAGAAGCCTGAAGGCCGGTGACATTGTTTACCTGACCGGTACGATCTATACCTCCCGTGACGCAGGCCATAAGCGGATGTGTGAAGCACTGGCCCGAAAAGAAAGCTTGCCTTTTGATCCCAAGGATGCTACTATCTATTATGTAGGCCCCACCCCTGCCAAGCCCGGACAGGTCATAGGCTCTGCCGGTCCTACCACCTCCGGCCGTATGGATGCCTACGCGCCCACCATGATGTCCGTAGGTGCCAGAGGTATGATCGGCAAGGGCGCGAGACTGCCCGAAGTGGTAGAAGCCATGAAGCAGTACGCCGGTGTCTACTTCGGCGCCATTGGCGGCGCAGGCGCTTTGCTTGCCAAGTGCATTAAAAAGTGTGAGCTCATTGCCTACGAGGATCTGGGCGCGGAAGCCCTGCGTAAGCTCTATGTAGAGGAAATGCCTCTGTTTGTTATCATCGACAGCGAAGGCAATAACCTCTATGAATCCGGAAGACAAACCTATCTCGCAAATCAAACATAAGAAAGGAATCCTACCATGACACCCGAAATGATTGCCGAAATCTGTGAAGCGGTTATGATTATCTGCTTCGGCCTTAGCTGGCCTCTGTCCGTCTATAAATCCTGGAAATCCCGCACCGCCAAGGGCAAGTCCCTGCAGTTTGAGATCTTTATCTGGATCGGCTACATTTTCGGTATCACAAAGAATTTTATCAAATTTGCAAACGGCAGCACCGGTTTTATCTTCTTCCTGGCATGGGGTTTCTATTTCCTGAACTTCATTGAGATCACCGTCGATATGATCCTGTACTTCCGCAATGTCAAGCTAGACAAAGCAGCGGATGCAGAAAAAGTGTAAAAATCAGGGAGCTGTTGCACAATACTGCAACAGCTCCTTGTTGATTATTTGTAGGCATAATCGCCTTTAAGAAATTACTTCGTACCAAAAATACGGTCGCCGGCATCGCCCAGACCGGGGATGATATACTTATGCTCATTGAGCTTCTCGTCCACCGCGGCCAGATACAGGTCTACATCTGGATGGGCCTCCTGCACAGTCCGGACACCCTCGGGGCAGCCAATCACATTCATCATAGTGATCTTGCGGCAGCCATACTTCTTCAAGAAGTCAATCGCAGCCACAGCGCTGCCGCCGGTTGCCAGCATAGGATCCACTACGAACACATGGCGGTTGGCAATGTCATCAGGCAGCTTACAGTAATATTCTACAGGCATATGGGTATCGGGATCCCGGTACAGGCCAATATGACCGACTTTTGCGGAGGGGATCAAGTCGACCATGGTATCCACCATGCCCAGACCCGCTCTCAGAATGGGAACGATAGCCAGCTTCTTGCCCGCCAGTACACGGCACTTTGCGGTGGCAACAGGGGTCTGCACCTCCACCTCCACCGTAGGCAGATTCCGGGTGGCCTCGTAGCACATCAGCGCCGAGATCTCACCCACCAGTTCACGGAATTCCTTGACACCGGTATCCTTATCGCGCAGGATTGCCAGCTTGTGCTGGATCAGAGGATGGTCCAAAACAGTTACATTTGCCATTTCTTCTATCTCCTTTTATTTCTCTTTTTCCAGGCGTTCCCGTTCTGCCTGGGAAAGTCTTAAATAATTGGGTGCCAGAGCAGCGGCATCACCGGTTTCTCCCTGTGCGATCTTATCACGGGCCACCAGCGCCACGCCTGCGGCCCGCTGATGCATCCGGTGCTCCTGGGGACATACCAGACCCGGTACGCCCTCCAATAATGTATTATAGCACAGAATGCTGCCGTCGCCAACTAAAAATACCGGTTCTTCTAAATTTACCAATTCTGATCCCAGATCTGAAAGGGCAACTGCCCGGTCTTGACAGACCCTGGTGATCTCTCCCTCTTTCACATGAAACAGCGCGTTGTACACCTGGTTTCTTCGGGCATCCATCACCGGGCAGACATAGCCCTGCCAGATACCCAACTGCTTTGCCATGGCTTCCAGGGTTGACACGCCATAGCAGGGGAGCGTACCGCCCCAGGCAAATCCCTTCGCGGCTGCTACGCCGATCCGTACGCCGGTAAAGCTGCCCGGGCCTGCGGCCACTGCCACCGCAGTCACATCTTTCGGGGTGTAACCGCAGCTTTTCAGAAGATCCTCGGCCATAGTCAGCAAAGTCTGGCTGTGGGTCAAACCGGTATTCTGATAGCTTTCGCCTAACAGCTTATGCCCATCCATCAATGCCACACTGCCCGCTTTGGCAGATGTTTCAAAAGCTAATATCAGCAAGCGCAGGCCCTCCTTCAATGGTGATCCGCCGGCAGTCCTCTCCCAGCTTTTCAATGGTCACGGTAATGGCATTCTCCATGGCATCTGCCACATTTTCGCTCCACTCTACGGCACAGACACCGCCTCTGTCCAGATAATCCTCCCAGCCGATATCAAACAGGTCGTCACTGGAGGCCAGTCGGTACATATCAAAATGAAACAGGGGATATTTCCCGGAAAGATACTCGTTGACGATGGTATAGGTGGGACTGGTGATACTTTCCTTGGCTCCCAGACCACAGGCAACGCCCCGGGTAAAAGCGGGTTTTCCCGCACCCAGGTCACCTAGGTAGGCAATAACCGCGCCGGGCTTCAGTTTTTCTCCCAGAGCAGCGCCCACCGCTTCGGTCTGTTCAGGGGAATAGGTGATAAATTCCATAGTTTTCTTCCTTTATTGGGCGTTCTTCAGCTTCTCCGCCTGGTCGGCTGTAGCCAGGGCATCCACAATTTCATCAAGAGAGCCATCCATAATGGCATCGATCTTATGCAGCGTCAGACCCACCCGGTGATCCGTCACCCGGCCCTGGGGGAAGTTATAGGTACGGATTCTCTCATTGCGCATTCCGGTGCCCACCTGGCTGCGGCGCATTCCGGTAACCTGGGATTCGATTCGTTCCTGCTCCATCTCATAGAGTTTGGATGCCAGCATCCGCATACACTTTTCCCGGTTCTGGAGCTGGCTGCGCTCCTGCTGGCAAGCCACCACGATCCCTGTAGGCTTGTGGATCAGCCGCACCGCGGAGCTGGTCTTGTTGACATGCTGGCCGCCTGCGCCCGAGGCCCGGTAGACCTGCATTTCAATATCCGCCGGATTGATCTCCACTGACGCTTCCTCCATTTCCGGCAGCACCGCCACCGTAGCGGTGGAGGTATGGATACGCCCGCCGGATTCTGTCTCCGGTACCCGCTGCACCCGGTGTACACCGGATTCATACTTAAGCCTTGAGTATGCGCCCCGGCCATTGACAATGAAATCCGCTTCCTTTACACCGCCCAGCTCTGTATCGGAATAGTTCAGAAGCTCAATGCTCCATCCCTTTTGGGCCGCGTACATGGAATACATCCTGAACAGACTGTGAGCGAACAGGGCGCTTTCCTCGCCGCCCACACCGCCCCGGATCTCCACAATGACGCTCTTATCATCATTGGGATCCTTTGGCAGCAGCAGGATCTGCAACTGCTTGTAAAGATTCTCCTTCTGGGTTTTGGCCTCCTGGTAGGATACCTGGCAGAATTCCTTCATTTCCGGGTCGCTCATCAGCTCCATAGCATCTGCCATATCCCGCTCTGCCTGAAGATAGGCCCGGTAGGCTTCCACCACCGGCTGCAGATCGTTCTTTTCCCGCAGCAGGGCAGCAGCCTTTTTCGGGTCGCTATAAAAATCCGGCTGTTCCGATTTTGCGCACAGCTCCTCATAGCGGCTTTCCACCGCACGCAGTTTTTCCAGCATAGGGTTGCTCCTCATTGCACATTTTTATTATTGTACCAATTATTATTCAAAAAGTAAAGCGCCCTGATCATTCAAGGTTATTCATAAAAAAACTTGTATCTTCATACTCTTTTAATAAATTTCCACTTTTTTCCTTCACATTTAGCCTTTATAATAAGGGCATAACGATAAGTTTCTTTGTTTCTTCTTTCCTCTCTTTATTTGTTGCAAGATCCGCAGAGCAGCCTGTCTGCGGATTTTGCATTTTTTCGTATAGGAAAATACTGAATAACCCGCCACTTTATGGGAAAGCTACCCCATGAGGTGACGGGTCTTGTTATTGTCTTACATTCGCAGCATTATTCTTTATCTGATACTCATTGCCACCATCCGGCTTATGGGCAAGCGGCAGATCGGTCAGATGGAAGCTTCGGAATTTGTAGTTACCATGCTGGTAGCAAATCTGGCCTCTATTCCCATGCAGGATGGCGGCATCCCACTTTTTTCCGGAATCATCCCCATACTGACCGTGTTGGGTATTGAGCTGCTCCTTTCCGCCGCGAGCCTTCGCAGCATCCGGCTTCGGAGACTGCTGTGCGGTAAGCCTGTTATTTTAATAGAAAACGGGCGCATTATCCGGGAAAATCTGGAACGGACAAGAGTTACCCTGGATGAGCTTTCGGGCCACCTGCGGGAAAAGGATGTACTGGACCCCAGAGCGGTACAGTACGCTATATTGGAAACCAACGGCAATCTGTCCGTCTTCCCTTATCCGAAGGAACGGCCCGCTACCGCCGGCGAAGCAGGTATTGCCACGCGCAAGCAGTATCTGCCCATTACCATTATTTCCGACGGAAAGCTGCTGTCGGATAATCTGTCCCTGGCCGGGAAGGATGGAGATTGGGTACAGAGGGTACTTGGACAGCATAATGCCAGTGTGTCTGATACCTGGCTGCTGACAGTGGATGGGGGAGATCACATTCTTTGGTATCCCAGGGAGGCATCAAAATGAAGCGGTTATGGATCGGTGTTATTATCTTAGCCATATTACTGGGCTTGGGGATCGGCACCACCGTTTTTGCGCTGCGCACAAACAACAGCATTTCTGAAAGTCTGGATCAGACATCAAAAGCCGCACTGAAAGGTGAGTGGGCAGAAGCAGAGGCACTCTCCCGGAAGGCGAAAGATCAGTGGGAGTCCTGCCGGAAAGGAATGGCTTCCATTGCAGACCACGAGCCAATGGAAGAAATTGATGATCTGTTCTCCCAAATGGAGGTTTATTTACAGACCCGGCAGCAAATACCTTTTTCCGCCTGCTGCGCATCCCTGAGTGTTCTTATTAAAGCCATCGGCGAAGCCCACGCCATCAACTGGTGGAGCCTGCTGTAACCGTACCCCCGGAAAGATCCGCGATCCCCTCAGCCAGAGCCTCTGCCGCGATCAACGCCTCTTCCAAGGTATCGCCTGCGGCACCCACCTCGATCAGCAGCGCTCCCGCGGAAAGATCCTGGTTAAAACGCTCTGTACGAAAACTGATGGGTCTGCAAAGCCCCGGAAACCGCTTCTCTAATTGGGCATGGAGCTTTGCCGCCAGGGCCATGTTCCGCTCCCAATGGGGATGGTTTCT
The DNA here is from genome assembly GCA_045611945.1 of Faecousia sp. Classification (GTDB taxonomy): domain Bacteria; phylum Bacillota; class Clostridia; order Oscillospirales; family Oscillospiraceae; genus Faecousia. The sequence goes on from JAZKYA010000026.1 coordinate 17,805, forward strand.
TCCACCGGCGTTGGACCCCACTACCAGCATAAGCTGCGCCGCATTCTCCCCATCCACCACCGCCGCCGTATTCAACTGGCCGGCAGCACTGTCGGAGGCGTCCCGGTGCAGGTCGATCACCAGACTGATAGAAGGGTACTTCTCCAGCCAATATGCAGCCGTTTCCCGGGAGTTGACATACGCATCATTATAAGAAGGATGGTCATGGAGTGTGGTGTCGTGAATCACAACGATTCCCTTTGCTTCCAATGCCTGCTTCAATGCCTGTCCCACCCGGATCATATTGTACTGAATATCCAGTGTCCGGTAGGAAGCGGAAGGCGTATAGGAAAACTGCGCTGTTTGGGTATAGCTCTCTGTAGCGTGGGAATGGAGAATCAGCACCTTAGGCTGCCCTTGGGTCAAATCCCAATTCAGCTCCGTCATCAGCAGCGCCGGAATATCCACCGTATACGGCGAAAAATTGCTCACCTGTACCAGATCCGCATCTCCTTCGGTAAAAGATATGCCAACCGTTTCCGGTTCGGTAGGCTGCTGCGGTGCCGTTGTCTCTACAGTTTCTTTTATATCCTGCGGCTGTGTAAGCTTCACCACCCGGCCTGTTTCCAGATAGACCAGCGTCGCCGCCACCTCGGGGTAGGATAGTATCGTTACCAGAGGTCCTTTCAAATATCTCATTGCCTGGGCCGTCAAGGCGCATACCAAAACCGCCAGTACGAACCGAACCGCTTTTTGCCTGTGGTCCACCGCTGCCACCATTCCTTTTCCAAAATAAATTGTGCGGCGCTGAGCGCCGCACTTTCTTTTTATTTATTCGGGCCGTTTCCATTTGGGCCTTGTCCGCAGCTCCACCCGCAAATTTTGGAAAAATTCCCGGAGCAGTGCCATACATTCTGCCTCCCGGACGCCCTTTTCCACTGCGGGGTGATGATTGAATTTCATAGAAAACAGATCGCATACAGAGCCGCAGGCACCGCTTTTGGCATCATCCGCACCGTACACTACCCGGGGAATCCGGGCATTAATGATCGCGCCGGCACACATAGGACATGGCTCCAGTGTCACATACAGCGTACAATCCCAAAGCCGCCAGCCGCCCAGATTACGGCATGCATCGCTGATAGCCTCAATTTCGCCGTGGCCCAGCGCTGTTTTATGGGTCTCTCTGCGGTTTCTGCCCCGGCCTACGATCTGACCGTTCCTGACGATCACACAGCCCACAGGCACTTCTCCCTCTGCCGCGGCCTCCTTCGCCAAAGCAATCGCTTCGTCCATAAACACGCTGTCATCCATACCGCATCACCTCTTTTTCTCTTTTCATGATACCTTACGGGATACCCTCGCGTCAAGCCTTTGTCCACACCATACCACACCGGGAATAAGAAAACAGGGGAATGGTGACTCCGGTTCAGAAAAATTTAAAAAAATTAGGGGCAGACTTTTCTGAAAAAGTGTGATATACTAAATAAAGGTATATCCAAAACAGCTTTTTGAAAGGAGACGATTCCTTTGAAATATTGGCGTGGTTATCTGACTGCCGCCATCGTCGGTTTTTTTAGCTGGGCTCTGATTGAATTTGCAAAGGCTCATTCTGCCCTGCTTGATATGTTCTATCCCTATGTTACCAGAATGCTGCAGACCCTCCTTGCTGAATGGAGCAGCACAGTGACCTTTTGCCTGTGGCAGTTCTTCGCCATCGCATTGGTGGTAGGCGTTTTGACCACCATCGTTCTGATGATTGTTCTGCGCTGGAATCCCATCCAGGTCATCGGCTGGTACACAGCAGCAGCAAGCCTCTTGTTTTTCCTGCATACCGCCTGCTACGGCCTGAACGGTTATGCCGGCTCTATTTCCAACGATATCCGTCTGTCCGTTACCGAATACTCCCTCAGCGAACTGGAAGAAGCCACCGTCTATTACCGGGACCAGGCCAACGCCTTAGCCTCCAAGATCAACCGGGATGTAAACGGGAATGCGGTATATCCCGAATTCAATGAACTGGCGGCCCAGGCAGAGGCAGGCTTTGATTCTCTGGTATATGAACACGGTTATTCCATCTTTGCCGGCTCGACCTTACCGGTCAAGGAACTGGGTTGGGCGGATATGTATACCTCTATGGGCATCACCGGTTTTACCATGTCGCTGACCGGCGAAGCCGCCGTCAACCCGCAAATTCCTGTGGTGAGCCTGCCCTTTACCATGTGCCATGAAATGGCCCACCGGATGTGTATTGCCACCGAGAGCGATGCCAATATGGCAGCGTTCCTGGCATGCCGCGCCAACCCCAGTATTGAATATCAGTACTCCGCCTATTTTATGGCCTACCGCTATTGCTACAACGCCATTGCGGGGCTTGGTACTGTGGAATCCCAGGACGCCATGCAGCGGGTAAAATCCGGCATCAGCGAACTGCTTTACCATGATCTGACCACCTACAACAGCTTCTTTGCGGAAAAGAAGGATGAGGCTGCTACCCAACTGGCTGATACCGTCAATGATACCTACATCAAGGTCCAGGGAGACGAGCGTGGCGTAGCCTCCTACGGCGCAGTCTGCGATATGCTGGTCAGCTGGCATATCCAAACCATCGTTTTGCCCTCACAGGTCGTGGAAGACACCAAATTCGATCCCTTTGATGAAAACCAGGTAGACCTGTCCGGTATCGTAAATGGACCGGCAAAGGAAACGGAGCCCGAAGCGTAATATGGAAATGCTGACAACTTTAAAAGAAGGGCTTCCTTTACTGGCTCTTACACTGGACGAACAGACCCAAAACACCCTCTGTGACTTTGGCCGGGGTGTGGTGAAACAGAACGAAGTGATGAATCTCACCGCCATCACAGAGCCTTCTCAAGTGGCTAAGTTACATCTGCTGGACAGTTTGACACTGCTCACCCTGGCAGATCTGGCCGGTAAAAAGCTGATCGATGTAGGCTGCGGTGCCGGTTTTCCCGGTGTGCCTGTGAAGATCGCCTGTCCGGAAGTGAAGCTGACGCTCCTTGACAGTCTTGCCAAGCGTATGCATTGGCTGGAGGGATTTCTGCCCCAGTTGGGGATCGATGCCGAATTTGTCACCGCCCGGGCTGAAGAAGCCATCGCTGACCGCCGGGAACAGTATGATTTTGCCACCAGCAGGGCTGTGGCCCGGCTGAATATCCTTCTGGAACTGACCGCCCCCTATGTGAAGGTAGGCGGTGCGGTACTGGCAATGAAGGGAACTGCCGCGGAAGAAGAGTTGGAAGAAGCCAAGGGAGCGATCCGCAAGCTGGGTCTGAAATTGGAAAAGGTGCAGAAATTCCCGGTAGACGATACTGCCCATACAGTGATCGTGCTGCGAAAGATCGCTCACACACCGGCCCAATACCCCCGGCGCTACGCCAAGATCAAACAATCCCCATTATAAAACACCGAGCGCGCTGCATAGGCAGCGCGCTCTCAGTCTGTCAAAAAACTTGTTTTTGACAGACTGACAGAGGTCAAAGGAGCCGCTAAGACAAACAACTCGCTCTCGTCGGCGTACAGGTGGTACGGTAGAGAGCGAGTTGTGCAGTAAGTCAAAAAGCCTTGCGAAGCAAGCTTTTTCGCCCCTCATCCGTCAAAAATCAGAGATTTTTGCCACCTTCCCCCCAGGGGGAAGGCTTCCCTCAAAGACATTTGGATTATTTCGCTTTTTGACGATTGGCGGCTTTTTTGACACTCTGCGAGCGCGCTGCCTATGCAGCGCGCTCTTTGTGTTGTATGGGTTATTCCGCGCCTGTCAGAATCTTTGCCAGAGCAGAGCTTTCGTCCAGGATAATGGTCTTTTCGTTTCCGTTCAGACTCTTCTTCAGCGCATCCAGCGCCAGGGTGAATTCATAGAAATCCTTTTTGTCAACGGTATCATAGGCCGCCGCCAGCAGGCGCATATACTCTGCTTCGCCCTCCGCTTCCAGCTTCGCAGCCTCTGCCTGGGCATTGGACACAATAATATTGACCTGCTTATCCACATCGTTGCGGATAATGGAGGCTTCGTAGTTGCCGTCGGCGGTATACTTTTCCGCCATCTGATTCCGCTCGGATATCATACGGGAATAGACCGCGTTCAAATTGGAATCCGGCAGATCGAACTGCTTGATCTTCACATCCTCTACATGGATGCCGTAGGTCTGTGCCAGGGCGTCCACATCCTTTGCGATGTTGTCGTAGATCTCATTGCGCTTAGAGCCATCCTCCATATTGATGATATCCGCCTGGGCCAGCGTACCCATGACAGTTTTCAGCTCGTTGTAGGTCAGCGCGTCCAGACGCTGTTCTGCAACAGAAGTAGAACCCAGGGTCTGATAGAACCGCAGGGGATCGCTGATCTGCCACAGCACATAGCAGTCCACTGTCATATTCTGCTTATCGGAGGTCAGCACCTCAGAGGGCGGAATGTCGTAGAGCATGGTGGCCTTGGTGAAATATTTCACACTGTCAATAAAGGGGATCTTGAAATGCAGGCCTGCCTCGTCGGTGGTATCGATGATCTTAGAGAAGCGCACCGTACAGGCATATTCATTTTCTCTTACGGTAAACATAGCGCCGCTGATCAGAATGACCGCCAGCACCGCAACAATACCGATCAAAATACCTTTTTTCATATTAGTTGCCTCCTGTTGCTTTCTCGCTGCTGTCTACCAGGGTTTCCAGGGGCAGCAGCATCTGCACATCGCTGCCCTCACCAGAGGAAGCGTTGATGTACAGCTTCACACCGGGCAGGATCTCGGAAATCGCCTCGTAGTACATTCTGGAGCGGGTGATCTCAGGATTGCGGATATACTCAGCATACATTGCCTCGAACATTGCTACCTGTTCCACCGCCTCATTGATACGCTTCTGCTTCAGATACTCCGCGTTCTGGGTCAGCTTATCGGCCTGGGCCTGGGCATCTGGCAGCTTTGCGTTCTGATAGGCCTTGGCGTCATTGACCACCGTTTCTGCCTGCTGCTTGGCAGTTTCCACCGCCTTGAACGCTTCAATGACCTCCTGAGTGGGTGGCTCAGAATCCTGGATCTTTACATCCACCAGTGTTAAACCAATGTCATACGCATCCAGAATCTCTGTAACCAAGTCCTTAACCTGCATCTGGATATTCTCCTTGCCGTCGGTCAGCACCGCGTCAACAGTAGAAGAACCTACCACATTCCGGACCTGGCTCTGGATTAGATTGCGCAGGATCAGCTCCGGGCTGTTGGAGGAATACAAATACTGTACAGGATCGGAGATCTTGTACTCCACAAAGAAATCCACATTTACAATATTGTAGTCACCGGTGATCATGGTGCTTTCGTTGGTTTTCGACTGGTATGCGCCTTCATAGTCGGTGGTATAGCCCAGCTCGATCTTCTGGTAGACATTCACATCCACCTTCTGTACCTGCTGGATGCCAAAAGGCAGCATGAAATGCACGCCTGCGTCCGTCACATCCGTTACCTTACCAAAGGTAGTAACTACCGCCTGCTGCTTATCGTCGACGGTGTAGAAGCAAGTCCCCGCGCCGATCAGCAGCGCTGCCACCACCGCAACGATCAGCACTGTTTTGCCGAATTTCTTGGGACTCACTGATTTTTTTAAAGGCTTATCCTGGCCACCGTCAGGTGTGCTCCGGTAATATCCGTTGTTGTCCATTGTTTGCATACTTCCTTTCTTGGTTTTATACTAATTCCTGAATCAGCTTTTCTGCTGCCTGGCGGGTCCGGGCGGCGATCCAGGCGGTTACCATGATGCGCAGTGCTTTTTCAATTCTCTCTCTGGCACCGGGGACCGGTTCCTTGTAGTCAGCAAGCAGCATTGCCAGCTCCCTTTCCCATACGGAAGCATCCTCCATCTGCTTGGCCCGGGCCGCCAGCTTAACGAACAGGAAATACAGCGCGGCATCATCGATGATATCATCATTCTCTTCATCCAGCTTGCCGTTGATGTACTCCAGCAGACCGCAGATGGTTTCCATAGACAACACGCTTTTGAGCATATTGATATGAATAATCCTGCAAAGCTGATTCAATGAATAGTGCCTGTTTTCCGGCGGGGACAAAAAGCCCCGCTTGACCCAGTTCTGTACGGTGTAGGGCTCCAGCCCCGTAATGCTTGCCACCTGCCCCAGGGCCATGCCTCCGGCTAAAAACATGGAAGAAAAAATCTCCTCAATACGGCCCGCGTCCTCACGGTTGATCTGAATTTCTGTTCCGGGAATCGTCCACTTCATCTATAACACCTCCATTTTTCGTGGTGCTTTGATATTATCATATGGTCATGTGATTGTCAATAGCAATTTTTAGATTTTTTATATCCTTTTTATGAACTTTTTGTGTATTGTTTCTCCATACAGTTTTTGAAAAATATCTTTACGAACCGCAAAAGTTGTTGTACAATGGTCGTGGAATATATGCAGGAGGGCGACGAGGATGTATTGTATGAAATGCGGAAAAGAGATTCCGGGCAAGCAGGCATTTTGCGACAGCTGTCTGGAAGTTATGGCGCGGTTTCCCGTGAAACCGGAAACCCATGTCTTACTCCCGAACCGCGATACCTCCACCGCACCCAAAAAGTCCCCTGCCAGAAGGAAACCCCTTTCTGTGGAAGAGCGTCTTATCCGAACAAAGAAAGTGATCCAATGGCTAAGCATCGCGCTTGCCGCCACATTCTTTGCGTTGGTCTTATCTGTGAGCCTGTTGATCGAAACAATGACGCCGGAAACGCAGGGCGGTACGATCGGCCAGAACTACAGCACTACCGATGCCCAAAGAGGCAGTGATTGATGTTTCATGTGAAACATACATAACCGTAAGTGTTTCATGTGAAACATTTTCACAGGCGATGAATTAAAGGAGATAAACTATGGGTAGAATTATTGCCGTAGTCAACCAAAAGGGCGGCGTCGGCAAAACCACTACTGCGGTCAATCTGACCGCGGCGTTGACAGAGCTGGGCAAAAAGGTATTGTTGTGTGATTTTGACCCACAGGCAAACGCTTCCTCAGGCCTTGGCGTTGAGAAACGCAAAATTAAGAAAAGCGTCTATGATGTGATAATCAATGACATTCCGGTGACTGATGCCATTGTCGCAACCAAATACGGCGATGTGCTTCCGTCCTCAGCAGACCTGGCCGGTGCAGGCGTTGAGCTGATTTCTATGGAGCAGCCCAACTACCGCCTGCGAAACGCATTGCATCAGGTTAAAGACCAGTATGATGTGATCTTTATTGACTGTCCGCCTTCATTGGAAATGCTGACGATTAACGGCCTTGCGGCTGCCGACAGTATTCTGATCCCAGTGCAGTGCGAATATTACGCCCTGGAGGGCCTGTCCGATTTAATGGCGACCCTGCGGATGATTAAAAGAAAGATTCATCCCGCCCTGGATATCTTTGGTGTAGCCCTTACCATGTTTGACGGCAGAACCAATTTCTCCACGCAGGTAGCGCAGGAAGTGCGCCGCCATTTTCCAGGCAAAGTATTTGCTTCTGTTATCCCACGGAATATCCGTCTGGCAGAGGCCCCCAGCCACGGCATTCCTGTTACGGCCTACGACCGGAGCAGCCGCGGCGCGGTAAGCTACCGGGAGTTAGCAATGGAAGTCAATAACAAAATCAAAGAGGTGGTATAAATGGCATCTCAAAAAGGCTTAGGCAAAGGACTGGGCGCTCTTCTGGGAGATTTTAACGAAACAGTCCCGGAGAAAAGCCCTTACCAACTGCTGCCCATCTATAAGGTAGAACCAAACCCCGATCAGCCCCGGCACGATTTTGATGAGGACGAGCTGCAAAATCTGGCGGAATCCATTTCCCGTCACGGTGTGGTGCAGCCGCTGACTGTCAGGGAGCTGACCGGCGGCTACTATCAGATCATTGCCGGAGAGCGCCGTTGGCGGGCTGCCCGGATGGCTAATCTGGCTGAAATCCCTGCAGTGATCATTGAAGCGGATGACAAAAAGGCCATGGAACTGGCGCTGATTGAAAACCTGCAGCGACAGGACCTGAACCCGGTGGAAGAAGCATTGGGCTACCGCAGTCTGATGGATGATTACGGATTGACCCAGGAGCAGGCCGCCCAGCAGGTAGGAAAATCCCGCCCGGCTGTTGCCAACGCTCTGCGGCTTCTGAATCTTTGTCCCGAGGTATTGGAAGCTGTCCGCAAAGGAGCCCTGACAGCAGGCCACGCCAGAGCGGTCCTCACATTAAAGTCCGACCGCAAGCAGCAGGAGGCAGCCCATAAGATCTGTGCACTGGACCTCTCTGTACGGCAGGCCGAGCTGCTTTGTAAAAATATGAACAAAGAGCCAAAAGAACTGCCCACAGGACCGCTGATGGAAATTGATTATGTTTCGGAATGCGAAAAAAGTCTTTCCAAGCATCTGGGCCGTGGCGTAAAAATCATTAACGGCAAGCGCAAGGGCCGTTTTGAATTGGAATTCTATGGAGAAGAAGATCTGCAAGCACTGCTCAACGCACTGATGCAGCTGCAATCATAAGGAGGTAAATCATATGGAAAAGAAATTATACAAGATCGAAGAAGGCAAAAAGCTGGACGGCGTCTGCGGCGGCATTGCCGAATACTTCAACGTGGACGCAAATTTGGTGCGGCTTGTTTGGGCGCTGGTGACTCTTTGCACTGTCGGTGTCGGTCTGATCGGCTATCTGGTTTGCGCCGTTATCATGCCGAAAAAATCCGAGGTTGTTGGCTAATACCATAAGGAGATGTAAACCATGTTAGATATCAAGCGCATTAAGGAAAATCCCGACGCAGTAAAAGCCGGCCTGCGGGCCAAGGAGGTGGACTGCGACGCGGCTGTTGATAAAATTCTGGAACTGGATGTACAGATCCGGGGTCTGAAAACCTCCACCGAAACCAAGACTGCCCAGAAAAACAAGCTGGCCAAGGAAAACGGCAAGCTGTTTGGCCAGAAAAAAGGCGCGGAAAAGCAGGGCAAGGACACTGCTGAGATCGATGCCATCATCGAAAAGAACAAGCAGGATTCCATTGCTCTGGACAACGAAATTGCTGACGATGCCGCCACACTGAAGGATCTGAGTGTTGAGTTCCGCACCTTGATGCTGAGCCTGCCTAACCTGCCGGATGCCGATCTGCTGCCTGGCGGCAAAGAAAACAATGAACCCCTGCGCTATGTGGGCAAAAAGCCCGAGTTTGACTTTGCGCCCCAGCACCATGTGGATCTTTGCACCAATCTGGGTCTGATCGACTATGAGCGGGGTGTTAAACTGGCAGGTGCCGGCAACTGGATGTACACCGGCATGGGCGCCCGTCTGGAATGGGCTCTGCTTAACTACTTTATCGATACCCACACCGCCGACGGTTATGACTTCATCCTGCCGCCTCACATGCTGGAGTACCAGTGCGGCGAGACTGCAGGCCAGTTCCCCAAGTTTGCCGATGAGGTCTACAAGATCGCAAATCCCACCGACGACCGCACCCACTATATGCTGCCCACCGCGGAAGCCGCTCTGGCATCCGTCTACCGTGACGAAATTCTGACCGAGGCAGACCTGCCCAAGAAGTTCTTCGCCTATACCCCCTGCTTCCGCCGTGAAGCAGGCTCTCACCGGGCTGACGAGCGTGGCATGGTCCGGGGACATCAGTTCAACAAGGTGGAAATGTTCCAGTTTACGACCCCCGAAACCTCCGACGAAGCTTTTGACGAGCTGGTTACCAAGGCAGAAAAACTGGTGGAGGGTCTGGGCTTCCATTTCCGTACCGTGAAGCTGGCTGCCGGTGACTGCTCCGCTTCCATGGCAAGAACCTATGACATCGAAATTCTGATCCCCTCCATGGACGGCTATAAGGAAGTCTCTTCCGTTTCCAACGCCCGTGACTACCAGGCCCGCCGGGGCAATATCCGTTACCGCCGCGCCGACGGTAAACTGGACTTTGTTCATACTTTGAACGGTTCCGGTCTGGCTACTTCCCGTATTTTCCCCGCGCTGGTCGAACAAAATCAGCGTGCGGACGGTTCCATTGTGGTTCCCGAGTGCCTGCGCAAATATCTGGGCGGCCTTGAGATCATCGAAAAGAAATAAAAACCGGAAAGGACGATCATTATGAAAAACCCTATTAAAAAGCCCTCCTGGTGGGAAGAATTCAAAACCTTTGCCATTAAAGGCAACGCCATGGCCCTGGCCGTTGGTACAATCATCGGCGGCGCTTTCTCCACCATCACCAAGAGTCTGACCAACGATCTGATCATGCCCGTAGTCAACATCTTCCTGGGCGGCGCTGATTTCAGCGAAGCCAAGATCGCCCTGCCCCGGATGCCCTGGGTAGAGCCTACTTACGAAACCGTTGTGAACGAAGCCGGTGAAGAGGTCGTTCAGGAAGTTCTGAATTATCTGACCTATGGTAACTTCATTTCCGCTATCATCAATTTTGCCATTCTGGCTCTGGTAGTATTCTGGCTCGTCAAGGGTCTGAACAAGCTGGCTGAGATGGGTAAGAAGAAGGAAGAGGAAGCCGCTGCTGCCGAGCCTCCCGCACCCCCCGCTCCCTCTGCCGAGGAAGTTCTGCTGACCGAGATCCGCGATCTGCTGAAGAATAAATAATCTTGCTTTACTGCAATCTGCCCATGACACAAATTCTGTGTCATGGGCTTTTCCTATAAATTGGCTATTGCAATCACTGGGTAATATTGGTATAATAGTAAGGTGTCGGTGTATGCCCTAAACGGCGCCAAGCACTAGAAAAGATAAGGAGTGAAAAACAATGTGCTGCAACCATGAAAGTGTGGACCTGTCATTGTTGAAGGATGTACTGGATCAGTACGCCGATGTCAAGGGCAGTCTCATTTCCATACTGCAAAAAACCCAGGAGATCTATGGCTACATCCCCATCGATGCAGTGTATCACATCTCCGAGCGTACCGGTCTGACCCCCGCTAAGATCTTGGGCGTTGCCACATTCTATTCTCAGTTCCGCTTTACCGCTGTTGGTAAGCATCTGATCATGGTATGTAAGGGTACTGCCTGCTATGTCAACGGCGCAGAGCGTATCATTGATGCCATTCAGGAGGAGCTGGGCATCGGCAACAACGAGACTACCGCTGACGGTCTGTTCAGCCTGAGCATCGTTTCCTGCCTGGGCTGCTGCTCCCTGGCACCTGTTATGATGATCGACGAGGATACTTACGGCTCCCTGACCCCCGATAAGGTCAAGCAGATTCTCCGTGATATCCGCCAGAAGGAGGGCATGTAAATGAGCGCACGTATTGTTGTAGGCCAGGGCAGCTGCGGTCTTGCCGCCGGCGCCGGTGCTGTTTACAGCGCGCTGGAAGCCAAGCTGAACGCTGATGCTGCCTCTTTGTCCATCGCCGGTTGTATCGGTATTTGCTACTTAGAGCCCATTGTTGATGTTTATGCTGCCGACGGCACTCTGTACCGCTGCGTACAGGTCAAGCCCGAGCACGCCGACACCATTGCAGAAGCCGTTGCCAAGAACGACTATTCCCTGCTTGCCGATCTGGTCATTAAGGACGACGATGCCCAGTTCCTGAGCAAGCAGACCCGTATTGCCCTGCGTCACTGCGGTCTGATCAATCCCGACGAGATCGATGCTTACACCGCAGACGATGGTTACAAGGCCCTGGAAAAGGTCCTGAAAACCATGACCCCCGAGCAGGTCATCGAAGAAATCAAGATCTCCGGCCTTGGCGGCCGTGGCGGCGCAGGCTTCCCCACCTGGTTTAAGTGGAATGCTGCCCGTCAGAGCCCTGGCGAGGAGAAGTATCTGATCTGTAACGCTGACGAAGGTGACCCCGGTGCGTTTATGGACCGTGCTGTCATCGAGTCCGATCCCCACAACCTGATCGAAGGTATGCTGATCGGCGCTTACGCCATTGGCGCCAAGGAAGCGGTTGTGTATGTTCGTGCCGAGTATCCTCTGGCAATCGTCCGCCTGACCAACGCTATCAAGCAGGCTGAGGAAAAGGGTTTCCTGGGTGAAAACATCCTGGGCACCGGCTTTAGCTGCCACATGCGTATTAAGGCCGGCGCAGGCGCGTTCGTCTGCGGTGAGGAAACCGCTCTGATCGAATCTCTGGAAGGCAGCCGCGGTATGCCCCGCCTAAAGCCTCCCTTCCCTGCCCAGGCCGGTTACTGGCTGAAGCCCTCCAACATCAACAATGTTGAGACTTTCGCCAACATCTCCTGGATCATCAACAACGGCGGCGCTGCCTTCTCCGCCATGGGTACTGAGAACTCCAAGGGCACCAAGGTATTCGCCGTTACCGGTAAGGTAAAGCGTTCCGGCCTGGTGGAAATCCCCATGGGCAAGACCCTTCGGGATGTGATCTTCGGCATCGCCGGCGGCATTCGTGACGGTCACGAATTCAAGGCTGTGCAGCTGGGCGGTCCCTCCGGCGGCTGTATCCCCGCCCACCTGCTGGATACCGTTATCGACTACCGGGCTCTGGGCGCTACCGGCGCGATCATGGGCTCCGGCGGTATGGTCGTTATGGACGAGACCACCTGCATGGTCGGCATCGCCAAGTTCTTCCTGGAATTCACCACCCGCGAGTCCTGCGGTAAGTGCGTCCACTGCCGTATCGGCACCAAGCGTCTGAGCGAAACTCTGGAGCGCATCGTCAAGGGCGAAGGCAAGCCCGGTGATATCGAGCTGCTGGAAGAGCTGTGCACCACCATTAAGGATGGCGCTCTGTGCGGCCTGGGCCAAACTGCTCCCAACCCTGTACTTACCACCATCCGTTACTTCCGTAACGAATACGAGGCACACATCAACGAAAAGAAGTGTCCCGCCAAGGAATGCCCCGCTCTGCTGACCTACTCCATCGATCCCGAGAAGTGCATCGGCTGCAGCCTGTGTGCCAAGAAGTGCCCTGTGGGCGCGATCTCCGGTGAGCTGAAGAATACCTTCAGCATTGATCCCAACATCTGCATCCGCTGCGGCCAGTGTATCCACTCCTGCCGTAAGGGCGCGGTAGTCGTGGAATAAGGAGGACCAGAAGATGAGTGAAATCAAACTGACTATCAATGGCAAGGTTTGCGTCGGTCAGAAGGGCCAGACCATCCTGGAAATTGCCGAAGCCAACGGCATCTTTATCCCCACCCTGTGCCACATGGCAAGTGTTAAGCACTACGGCGCTTGCGGCGTCTGCGTTGTGGAAGGCGAAGGCCTGCCCAAGCTGATGCGTGCCTGCTCCACAATGGCCGCTGACGGCTGGGTGATCAATACCGAGTCCAAGCGTGTTGTCCAGGCCCGTAAGGTTGCCCTGGAGCTGCTGATGAGTGACCACGACGGCGACTGCAAGGGTCCCTGCGGTCTGAACTGCCCCGCCCACACCGATGTGCAGGGCTATGTGAAGCAGATCGCTCTGGGCAACGACACCAAGGCTGTTGAGATCATCAAGGAGAAGATCCCCCTGCCCGCATCCATCGGCCGTGTCTGCCCCCATCCCTGTGAGGACAAGTGCCGCCGGGCCCTGGTGGAGCAGCCCCTTTCTATCGCTTATCTGAAGGCCTTTGCCGCTGATAACGATATGAAGTCCGACGCTCCCTTCAAGCCCGAGGTAGCCGCTGCTACCGGCAAGAAGGTGGCCATCGTTGGCGGCGGCCCTGCCGGTCTGTCCGCCGCATACCAGTTGGCTGTTAAGGGCCACGCTGTTACCGTTCTGGACATGATGCCCGAGATGGGCGGTATGCTCCGCTACGGTATTCCCGAGTACCGCCTGCCCAAAGCCGTTCTGGCTACCGAAGTGGCTGCCATTGCCGCTCTGGGTGTGGAAATGAAGAACAATGTGAAGGTCGGCACCGATGTGACATTGGATGACCTGCGCGCCAACTTCGATGCGGTTCTGGTAGCCGTGGGCGCATGGAAGTCTACTGGCGTTGGCTGCGAAGGCGACAAGCTGGAAGGCGTTCTGGGCGGCATTGATATGCTGCGGGAAGTCAACCTGGGCGACCGTCCTGACCTGGGTAAGAATGTTGCTGTCGTCGGCGGCGGTAATGTTGCTATGGACGCCTGCCGTACCGCGGTTCGTCTGGGCGCTGAGAATGTTTATGTTATCTACCGCCGTACCCGTGCCGAAGCGCCCGCTGAGGATCTGGAAATCGAAGAGGCACTGGAAGAGGGTGTCCAGTTCAAGTGGCTGACCAACCCCGCTGAGATCATCGGCGAAAACGGCAAGGTCGTGAAGATCAAGCTGCAGGTCATGGAACTGGGCGAACCCGATGCTTCCGGCCGCCGCAGCCCTGTACCCGTTGAAGGCAAGTTCGAGATCTTGGATGTGGATACCGTTATCTCCGCTATCGGCCAGCGTTGTAATCTGGCAGGCTTTGAAGCTCTGACCCAGGCCCGCAAGGGCACCATCGAAGCCAGCGAAAACAACTGCACCACCAACATTGAGGGTGTATTCGCTGCCGGTGATGCTACCAACCGTGGTCCTTCCATCGCTGTCCGTGCCATTGGCGAGGCCAATGATGCCGCCTATGCCATCGACGCTTACCTGGCAGGTAAGGATATGAAGGTTCCCACTCCCTACTACTCCGAGCGGAAAGTCACTGCTGAGGAGTTTGCTGACCGTGAAAAGCTGGCCCGGGCTGAGATGTCCTGCAAGGATCCCGCCTACCGCAAGGGCAACTTTGACGCCGTGATCAACGGCTTTACCGACGAGCAGGCCCGTGAAGAGGCCAAGCGCTGCCTGGAATGTGGCTGCCATGACTTCCATGACTGCAAGCTGGTGCATCACACCAACCTGTACGAAGTCAACCCCGGCCGTTTCGCCGGTGCTAAGCGTCAGAGCGGCAGCGAGAAAAAGCTGGTCGTCATTGAGCGTAACGAAGGCAAGTGCATCCTGTGCAACCTGTGCGTCCGTACCTGTGAAGAGGTGGCTGGCGAGGGCCTGCTGGGTCTGGTTGGCCGTGGCTTCACTACCGTCATTAAGCCTGAGTTCCGGGATCCCGCCAAGATCGCCAAGTGTGTGGACTGCTGTGCCTGTGCATACGCCTGCCCCACCGGCGCTCTGAAGATTCTGAAGTAATTTCTCCGCACCAATGCCCCGTGCTGAAAAGCACGGGGCATTTGAGACTGTCAAAAAGGTTCGCACCAAGGCCCCCTCTGTCGAGGGGGCTGGCAGGCCAGCTGACTGGGGGGGAGAACAGATGAAAGGTTTTTATAATATAAGAAATTACAGTAAAATCCAAACATTTTCTCTCCCTCAGCCGCCTGCGGCGACAACTCCCTCGTCAGAGGGAGCCTTGGGCGTACCTGCGCCAGAGGTTTTTTGACACGCTGCAATGCCCCGTGCTGAAAAGCACGGGGCATTTTCTATTTGCTTGCTGCATAGATTGTCCCCAGGAGGGGATCGATATGCGAAAACGGGATATTTTTCTGCTTATAGGAGCCTTTGCGGCCATGACCGCTATTTTATTTTCACAATTCACCCACAAAACCATCGAAACAGGCGCCTGGGGTCTCAGCTTTCGGCAGGAGCACACCGCTCCCCTCGGGCCTGCCAGCACCGAGGAGCTTTCCCGGTTCAATGCCGCCTATATTGGCAACACTCAGGAGAAGGTTATCTACCTGACCTTTGACGCAGGCTATGAAAACGGCTGCACCGAAAAAATTCTGGATGCCTTGAAAGCTCACAATGCTCCGGCCGCGTTCTTCCTTGTGGGTAACTATATGGAAAAGAATGGAGATCTGGTGCGCCGGATGGTTGAGGAAGGGCATATTGTGGGCAACCACACCATGCACCACCCGGATATGAGCAAGCTTTCCACAAAGGATGCCTTTTCCAAGGAACTGACCGACCTGGAAACCCTGTTCAAAGAGATCACCGGCAAGGAGCTGCCCAAATACTACCGCCCACCCCAGGGGATCTACAGTAAGGACAATCTGCTGATGGCAAAGGAGCTGGGTTATCAAACGGTGTTCTGGAGCCTTGCCTACATGGATTGGAATAACGATAAGCAGCCCACTGCTGAGGAAGCCTACGCAAAGCTTCTTCCCCGGATTCACGACGGCGCTGTGGTGCTGCTGCACTCCACTTCCCAAACCAACGCCGCCATTCTGGATGACCTGCTGACCAAGTGGGAAGAAATGGGCTATACCTTCGGCAGCATCGATCAGCTCTTTTCTCAGTAAAACCAAATTGCTGTGTCATCCTGAGCGAAGCCGCAAAGCGGCAAAGCCAAAGAATCCGTTCTTTTGGGCTGCGGATTCTTCGACTCGCCGCGCTCGCTCAGAATGACATGCGTTTTCGGCGACTGCTCAGTTAAACGATCAATTACAGCAGTAAAGGACCGGGCGGGTCAGAAAAGTAACGAAAAGTACTGCACTGCGCACCCATTGTCAGCGGCCACTGGCCGCATAAACGACATTTATATTTCTTTTCAGTTATCTGCCGGGCTTTCCTGAAGTTCCAGCATCAGTCTTGCGCCGATGCAAAATCCTTCCAGAAAGGATTCCCGTCCGTATTCTTCACAAAATTTCCAGAATGTGAAAAACAGTGTATCTGAATCCGCAACCGGAACACTGCTAAGGATCGGGTCCATCTTTTCGTTCAGCTCTCGAAGCCTTCCATTGTCGATGGGATTATTCTCTATATGGCTGCGCCATATATATTCCATTAAAGTATGGATATCCTTATAGTCGTATTTAATTGGTTGCTGTTTTAGTTCTGCCTTGATTGCGTCTAATAATTGGTTCATATTTCTACCTCCCATCGTTGGTGCCTTTCACTATATCACATTCTTAGTAGCAATATCATGATTTTCATTCAAATGGATGAAAAAATATTTTTCGTACTTGCACACTGCCCCACGAAAGCCACTCTTGCGAGAATTATCCCTTTCCTGCTAAAAAAGAAGGTTCGCACCAGGCCCCCTCTGACGAGGGGGCTGGCACAGCGAAGCTGTGACTGGGGGAGAGATATAGATGAAAGGTTTGTATAATATAAGGAATTACAGTAAAATTAA
>JAZKYA010000027.1:0-15424 GCA_045611945.1 Faecousia sp.
GTTGGCTCTCTGCAGCGGTTCAAGGACGCTGTCAAGGAAGTCACCGCCGGCTACGAGTGCGGCATGAGCATCGCCAAGTTCAACGACATCAAGGAAGGCGATGTTTTCGAGTGCTTCGTCATGGAGCAGATCAAACAGTAATCATCAAAGGCCAGCCGCCGCAGTTGCGGCAGCTGGCTTTTGTAATGCAAGCAAAAAAGAAATAGGATTGCTTAATCTTTAAGCGTTATCCTGCGTAAATCAGTGCGGTATGCCCCCCGGCGGGCTCCCTTTCTTGTTCCGGCAAGAAAGGGAGAAAAGAAGACGGGTCAAGGGGCGCTTCGAGCAAAGGCGCCCCCTTGACAATCCCCCGCCGCCAACAAGATAGCGCTTTCAGGAATTCGCTTTCAACGCCGATTCTTTCTACAGCACCGTCATTCGGTGCGCGCGGGGGAGGTTCATAGGAGGGGGACGGCTTTGAGTGCGGGAGCAACGAACTCAGTCCCCCTCCTGTGCCGACTTCTTTGGTTACTTTCTTGTTCGGAGACAAGAAAGTAACACGCCTTTATACCGCACTGCTTATTTTTGAATATTTATCTAATCTTATGAATTTTGTAATTTAGGAGGCTATACTATGGCATCCAATCGAATCGGAAGAATCAACGAGGAGATCCAGAAGGAGCTGGCATCTCTTCTTCGCAATCTGAAAGACCCCCGGGTCCAGTCCACCATGATCTCCATTACCCATGTGGAGACCACCCCGGACCTGCGCTATGCCAAGGTCTATGCCAGCTTTCTGGATGAAAGCAAGGCAGCAGAGGCCCTGAAAGGTCTGAAATCCGCCGGCGGCTACCTGCGCCGGGAGCTGGGCGCGGCATTGAACCTGCGCTATACCCCGGAACTGGTGTGGGCCCTGGACGACAGCATCACCTATGGCGCGAAAATGCTCAAGCTGATCAACTCCCTGGATGTCAAAAGCGGCGAGCAGTCTGAAGAGGAATAAAACCGCAGGCCGGTTTCCGGCATAGGGAATGATATGAATGGAATTGTAATTATCGATAAGCCTGCGGGCTGGACCAGCAACGATGTGGTCAGTAAGCTCCGGGGCGTACTGCGCACCCGGCGCGTCGGCCACGGCGGCACATTAGACCCTATGGCTACCGGTGTTCTGCCCGTCTTTGTGGGCAGAGCCACCCGGGGCGTGGAATTTTTTGAGCATGCGGAAAAAACATACGAAACGGTCCTGCGCCTGGGGATCACCACCGACACGGAGGATATCACCGGGACGGTGCTGACCCAGCAGGACGCTTTTGTAACTGGGGCAATGCTGGAGGATGTGCTTTCTAAATTCCGTGGGGAGATCCTTCAGGTACCGCCCATGTATTCCGCTCTGAAGGTAAACGGCCAGAAGCTTTATGACCTGGCCCGAAAGGGCAGGGAGGTGGAGCGCCAGAGCAGGCCTGTCACCATCCATGAGCTGACGCTTCTGGGCATGGAGGCCGACGGCATCCACCTGCGGGTGCGCTGCTCCAAGGGTACTTATATCCGTACCCTGTGCAAGGATATCGGCGCTGCCCTGGGCTGCGGCGGCTGTATGGCGGCGCTGCGGCGGGTGCAGGCAGGGGAATATACCATCGGGCAGGCTGTACCTTTGGCAACCCTCATCGAAGCGGACGACCCGGAACGCTATCTGCGTCCTGTGGATACCATGTTCGCGTCCTTCCCCAAGGCAGAGCTGACACCCAACCAGGAAAAGCGCTGCCGCAACGGCAACGCCTTTACGGTCACCATGGCCGACGGTACATACCGTGCCTATAGCCAAAGCGGAGAATTCCTCATGCTGGCAAAGGTAGAATCCGGAATTATGTCAACCATCAAAAGCTTTTTTGAAATCTAACGCGCCGAAGCCTCCCTCTGATGAGGGAGGTGTCACGGCGTACGCCGTGACGGAGGGAGAGAAATGAAGCAATATAACAAAGCAAATATCCCTCTTGCAAAGCAGTTGCGAAGAAATATGACACTGTGGGAAAGAAAGCTGTGGTACGACTATCTGCAGTATTATCCCATTCGGTTTCAAAGGCAAAAGGCAATCGGAGAATATATCGTGGACTTCTACTGTGCGAAAGCAAGACTGGTAGTTGAGCTTGATGGCGGAGGACACTACACAGCAGATAAAATGGCTGCGGATCGGGCCAGAACGCAGGAATTGGAAAAGATGGATCTGCGTGTTATCAGAATATGCAACCTGGATATAGACCAAAATTTTCGGGGCGTTTGTGAGCACATTGACCAACTCGTGCAGCAATCTCTCCCCCAGTCAGCTTCGCTGACAGCCCCCTCATCAGAGGGGGCCTCGGCAGGCAATACGCAAAACAGCAAAATATTTGCGCTGGGTTTTTTCGACGGCGTACATCTGGGTCATCAGGCTTTGCTGAAAGCCTGCCGGGAACTGGCGCAGCGCTCTGATGCCCAGCCCTGGGCCATTACTTTTCAGCAGCATCCCCAAACCCTGTTTACGGATGATCCGCCGAAGCTGATCAACACCAATGCCGACCGGCAATGGCTGCTGCGTCAGTACGGTATGGAATCGGTTCTTTCCTACCCGGTAACCAAGGCTGTCATGGGTATGCCCTGGGAAGCGTTTCTGGAGGAGCTGACCACCTGCGGCGCAGTGGGGTTTGTCTGCGGCAGCGACTTCCGGTTCGGAAACCGGGGGGAAGGAAACGCCCGGAAGCTGGAAAGCTTCTGTAAAAAACAGAATCTGGCCCTGCAGGTAGTAGACAATCAAATGCTGGACGGGCTGCGGATCTCCTCTACCCATATCCGGGGTCTTTTGGAAACAGGAAAAATGGAACAGGCCGTGCGCTTTCTGGGCCACCCCCATATCCTCACCGGTGAAGTGGTAACAGGCCGGAAGATCGGCCGCACCCTGGGTATCCCCACAGCCAACCTCTGGATCCCGGAAGGGATCGCAGTACCCTGCCATGGCGTGTATGCCTGCAAAGCCATTGTGGACGGGAAGACATTTTTTGCAGTGACCAATGTGGGAAACCGGCCCACGGTGGGCGGCCACCGGGTGACGGTAGAGCCCTGGCTGCTGGATTTTGCGGGCGACCTCTACGGAAAAAAACTGACCCTGGAATTTCACAGCTTCCTGCGCCCGGAGCGAAAATTCGATTCTCTGGAAGAATTAAAGGCTGAAATTCAGAAAAACGCGCTCCAAACCAGGGAATTTTTTCAAAAAAGATGAAAATTTCTCTTTACTTTTGGGTAAACTCATGGTATCATGGTCGGGCTGGCTATGGCCGCACCATGCCCGCAGCTCAGTTTTGGGAGAAAGCTGTATTTCTCAGTACACCACCCACCCTTTACTTGGCGCGAGGTAAATTTTTGAAAAAGGTGGATTTAACCATGATTCTGAAGGAAAAGAAGACCCAGGTCACCCCGGACACCGCAACCCACGAACGCGACACCGGTTCTCCCGAGGTCCAGATCGCCATTCTGACCGCCCGTATCAACGAGCTGACCGATCACCTGCGCGTGCACAAGCATGACAACCACTCCCGCCGTGGTCTGCTGATGATGGTTGGTAAGCGCCGCAACCTGCTGGACTATCTGGCTCGTAAGGACATCAACCGCTACCGCGCGATCATCGCCAAGCTGGGTATCCGTAAGTAAGTATGCAAAGAAGGCGACGGATACCGTCGCCTTCTTTTTAATGCATAATTGAAAATGCAAAATTCAAAATTAAGGTGTGGGCTGCGCCGACCATTTAAAATAATTTGCGAAGCAAATACCACAATTTTGCATTATGCATTTTACATTTTGCATTAACAAAACATCGGGAGCAGCTTAGCAGTTGAATGGGTTGTCAAAGCTTGACAGTCGATTCAAGTGCTAAACCTCCCGAACCACAAAAATATTTTAGGAGGTTATACAAATGATTACTCGCAAGCAGTACCCCAACCATCGGGTATACGAAACCGAGATCGGCGGCCGTCCCTTTACCGTAGAGGTGGGCAAGGTCGCTGAGCTGGCCAACGCCGAGTGCATCTGCCGTTACGGCGACACTGTGGTGCTGACCACCTGCACCTGCAACCCCATTCCCAAGGCCGGCATTGACTACTTCCCTCTGACCATCGAGTTCGAAGAGAGAATGTACTCCGTAGGCCGCATCCCCGGCTCTTTCAACCGCCGTGAGGGCAAGCCCTCCGAGCGGGGCATCCTGAACAGCCGTATCATCGACCGTCCCATGCGCCCCCTGTTCGACGAGGAGCTGCGTAACGACACTGTCGTCACCTGCACCGTCCTGGCCAACGACTACGAGAACCCTGTGGAGATCGTAGCCTCCCTGGGCGCTTCCATCGCCATCGCGTCTTCCGATGTGCCCTGGAACGGACCTGTGGCTACCACCAATGTTGCCCACATCGGCGACCGCTATGTGATCAACCCCAGCTCCGAGGAGCGTGATGCCTGCGACTGCTTCGTGTGCATCAGCTCCACCTTCGAGAAGGTGGTCATGATCGAGACCGAAGCCAACGAGGCTCCCGAAGCTATCGTTTACGAGTCCATCCGTATCGCTCACGAGACCAACATGGAGATCGTGAAGTTCATCAACGGTATCGTCTCTGAGATCGGCAAGCCCAAGTTCTCCTTCGAGAAGGCCGCTGTCAACCACGACCTGCTGGACGATCTGATGGCCTACGGCCTGCCCCAGATCGAGTACGCTCTGGACACCGATGATAAGAATGTCCGTGAGGAGCGGCTCACTGCTGCCCGTCTGGACTTTGCTGACAAGTTTGCTGAGAAATACGAGGACTTCGAAACCCACATCGAGGTCTGCCTGTACAAGATGCAGAAGAAGGTCGTTAAGAAGTGGCTGCTGCAGGGCAAGCGCGTTGACGGCCGTGGCATGGACGATATCCGTCCCCTGGACGCTGAGGTCGGCGTTCTGCCCAGAGTTCACGGCTCCGGCCTGTTCTCCCGTGGCCAGACCCAGGTCCTGAGCATCTGCACTCTGAACACCCTGTCCGCTGCCCAGAAGCTGGACACCATCTACTCCGAGGAAGTCAAGCGCTATATCCACCACTACAACTTCCCCTCCTTCTCCACCGGCGAAGCAAGAGCTGCCCGCTCCACTTCCCGCCGCGAGATCGGTCACGGCGCTCTGGCTGAGAAGGCCCTGCTGCCTGTGATCCCCTCCGTCGAGGAGTTCCCCTACTGCATCCGTGTGGTTTCCGAGGTTCTGAGCTCCAACGGTTCTACCTCCCAGGGCTCTATCTGCGGCTCTACTCTGGCTCTGATGGATGCCGGCGTACCCATCAAGCGCCCCGTGGCGGGTATCTCCTGCGGTCTGATCTCCGATCAGGAGACCGGCGAGTGGAGAACCTTCACCGATATCCAGGGTGTTGAGGACTTCCACGGCGAAATGGACTTCAAGGTTGCCGGTACTACCGAGGGTATCACCGCCATCCAGATGGACCTGAAGAACAAGGGTCTGACCATGGA
Source organism: Faecousia sp. (assembly GCA_045611945.1). GTDB lineage: Bacteria > Bacillota > Clostridia > Oscillospirales > Oscillospiraceae > Faecousia. The sequence continues at coordinate 5,488 of JAZKYA010000027.1, forward strand.
GATCATTGCCGACGCTCTGGAGCGCTGCCGCAAGGCCCGTCTGGTTATCCTGGAAGAGGTCATGCTCCCCTGCATCGCTGAGCCCCGCGCTGAGGTTTCCGAGTTCGCTCCCAAGATGATCAGCCTGAAGATTCCCGTGGACAAGATCCGCGAGGTTATCGGCTCCGGCGGCAAGACCATTCAGAAGATCTGCGCTGACACCGGCGCCAAGGTTGACATCGAGGACGATGGCTCCGTATTCATCTCCGCTGTGGACTCCGCTGCCGCTTACGCCGCCAAGAAGATGGTGGACGGCATCTGCTTCGTTCCCGAGGTTGGCAAGCTGTACTACGGCAAGGTCGTTCGCATCCTGCCCATCGGCGCTTTCGTTGAGATCGCTCCCGGCCACGACGGCATGGTGCATATCTCCAAGCTGGAGAACCGCCGTGTGGAAAAGGTCGAGGATGTACTGAACCTGGGTGACATGACCTGGGTCAAGTTCATGGGCTTCGACGAGAAGGGCCGCGCCAACTTCAGCCGCAAGGACGCGCTGAAGGAAATGGCTGAGAACGCCTAATGAATCATAAAAAGCACCCCAAACGGGGTGCTTTTTTAATGCTAAATGCATAATTGTTTGCGCTCTGCGCATAATTCAGATCGTCGCCGTAGGCGACGCCATAATTTTGAATTTTACATTTTGAATTTTGCATTTTCTTTCCAATATCTTGTGTTTCGACAGCATTTGCATACAAGATATGCTAAATTCTTCTCAAGAGTCGGGAATCAGACGGACCACCGCGACAGTGGCATCGTCACCGCCTTTCAATTTCCCCGCCTCCAGGATCCGGGCCGCCAGCTCTCCGGGCGGTTCATCAGCCTCCGCGTAAGCGCAGCGCAGGGCATCCTCTCCGCCCACGCCGTCGCTGCACAGCACCAGCGTCTCTCCCCGGCGCAGGGACAGCCGTTCTACCGTTTCCCGGGCATCTGTCACAGACAATCCCGGAGGCGGTCCGGCTGTCCCGATTTTTTCTGCCCCCGCGTCGGTCAGCAGATAAGATGCTGCCGCGCCCCACTTATACAGCAGTACCTTTCCGGTATCCAACTGCAGCTGGGCCAGATCCACCGTCACAGCCCCGGCCATTCCCCGCAGGGCGCACAAGCTGTTGAGACTGCGCAGGGCATACTCCGCGGGAAAACCGGCGGTCAGCAGCTTTTTCAGCAGCGCCGACGCGTGTCTGCCCTCATCCATAGCGCCAATGCCCTTGCCCATCCCATCACACAGCAGAATATAGTAGCTGCAGCCTGTTCCGGCGAAGCACTGGAAGCGGTCACCGTTTTCATTCTCTCCACGGTTGGCGCACACGGAAACCTGGGGCTTGTACCGGGGGATCGCCGACTTGACCCGCTTACCCAGCTCGTCGGAAAGATCCTGCAGGTACTCAGAGAGAAATTGATATTGCTGCAGCAGGGCGCTGCGGCTTTCTTTTTGCAGCTCCCGGCTGCCACGGAGGGTGCGAAGCTGCTCCTGGGCCCGGTGCAGCTCATTTAATATCCGGCCCTCCTTGCGGCAGGAAAAACCCAGATCGTGACCGTCCAGCAGGGGACGGTGTAATATCTGAGCAGGCAGGCTTGCCGCCGTTTCCCTTTCTTTGCAGCTTTTCCGGTTGGGACAGCCGCCGCAGGCCCGTTCCACCGCCCGGCAGACCAAAGCGTTCTCATCAATAGGCGGCGCGCTGCTTTCTGTCAGCAGCATCTGCATCTGGGAGAACACCCCGGCAGCCAGCTCCAGGCGCACCTGGGCAATGCCGGTCTCTCCCCGGCGGGGAACGGTTTGGGTGCTTTCCGGCAGGAAGTGGCCCAACAAACCGCCGATCACCAATGCCGGCAGTGGGTACAAGTCCCATACGCCGCACAGGGCCATGACCAACAGGTATACAGGCCCCGGTGTCATCAGGCTTACCCACTTACGCATCCCGGGGATCAGCCGCAGGAAATAGGTAACGCAGATCACAGCGGTCATGGGTACGGGGGTGATCTGTGCCAGGTCCAGGGCAAGACCGCCGATCACCGCGGCAGTAAAGGCGCTTCCCGTTCCCAAAGCTGCCGCCGCTATGTACCCCAGGCAAAGCCACGGCAGCGGCGCTGCCTGGGCCAGAGCCAGAACCCACACGCCCCACACCAGATGCTTGGCATGCTGCCCCTGGGTCTCCTCCGCAGACAAAAAGAGCCTGGTGACCCCAATGGACAGGACCATCCGCAAAAGATACATAGCCACAGGCGTGGTGTCATCCAGCCGAAGCTGGAACGCAAGGCCCGCCGCCGCTGTGATCAGGCCAGCGATGGCAGGCAGCACCATAGGCATCCTTCGCACAGAGGGCCGGGACCCTACCAGCAACGCCACAGGCAGGCCCGCTGCCAGCCAGGCGACGCCCTGCAGCCCCGCGCTGCCCCAAAATACATAGTATCCCGCGGCAGAGCCCAGGGCAGTCAGTACGGCAGGCCACCCGAAACCGGCGCATACCAGACCCAGCGCCAACGGCTGGGGGTACTGCCCCAGGCTGGCGGCGCTGATTAAAAATCCTCTGAGCAGAAATTGCAGAATATGGGCGGCGGTATGTATCCTGGGGTCCAGCAGCCACCTGCGCAGGGTATGCTGCCCCTGTCGGGCATAGGAGCGGATAGCGGTCATCATAGGTACTTCTTCCTTTCCTGTTCGATACCAAAATCCTATCACGATGCAAGAAAAATTTCTGTCGCAACAGAGCGGTGCTTAAATTGTTTTCTTGCATACATGGGCAAGCCGGTGTATAATAAGCAAAAAGCAGGAGGAATCGCTATGGGTGTTGAATACGAATGGAAATTCCGGGCAGAACCCCAGATGCAGGAGCAGCTTTACCACGCTGCCGAAGGCCCCTGGCAGCAGACCGCCATGGAGACCACCTATTACGATACGCCCGATGGACAGCTCTCCGCCCTCCACTGCACCCTGCGGCGGCGGATGGAAAACGGCAAAAGCGTATGCACCGTCAAAACCCCCTTGGGTGACGGCGGCCGGGGTGAATGGGAGGTGGAAGAATCCTCTATTCTGGAAGCGATTCCTAGGTTATGTAAACTAGGAGGGCCAGAAATTCTGTTGACCCTTGCCCGGAAGGATATCACCGCCGTCTGCGGAGCAAAATTTACCCGCCGGGCCTGCACCCTGGATATGGGTACTGCCGTAGTAGAACTGGCCTTGGATCAGGGCGTTTTAATGGGCGGCAGCCGGGAGATCCCCCTGTGTGAAATCGAAATTGAATGGAAGGGTGGCCGCAGGGAGGCCGCCGCGGCCTTTGCCGCGCACCTGGCAAGCAAATACGGTCTGACCCCGGAGTCAAAGAGCAAATTCCGCCGGGCGCTGGATCTGACAAAGGAGTGAGCCTATGCAGCAGTTAAAGGAATTGTTCTCCCGGTACGACCGGCTGGTGATCTTCGATACGGAAACCACCGGTTTGGATTACAGCCGGGATGAGATCATTGAATTTGCCGCCGTGGTGGTGGAGCAGCGCCAGGGCATGGCGGAAATTGTGGAAGAATATGATGAGCTGATCACCCTCAGCCCCGGGGGCTTTGTCCCCCCGGAGATCGTAAAACTCACCGGTATCACCAATGAAGATATCCGGCAGCGGGGCATTCCCAAGACCCGGCTGTGCTGCGACATCGCCCGGATGATCAGCGGAAATACCCTGCTGCTTGCCTACAATGCCCATTTTGATCTAAGCTTTTTGTACTATCTGCTGCTGCGCAGCGGCGATCCCATGATCCTCAGGGGCAAGGATAAGCTGGACCTGCTGACGGTCTATAAGGACCGCCGCAGCTATCCCCATAAGCTCTGCAACGCCATCGAAGCCTATGGCCTGGCAGGCCAGGTGGTCAACTCCCACCGGGCGGTGGATGATGTGATCGCTACGGTTGCCGTGATGGTGGAAATGGAAAAGGAGCTGGACGATCTGCATAATTATGTAAACCTATTCGGTTACAATCCCAAGTTCGGCATCAGCGGTAAAGCCATCGGCTCTGTTACATACAAGCCCCAGAGTTACCACCAAACCGCACCGCTGTACTTAAAATAGATGATCATTTATGCGGCCTAAGGCTAGATTGGAGATTTGAGAGTGAAGAGTGAAGATATGGTGGCAGCAAAGCTGCCATATTATAAATATTTCCGAAGGAAATTCCTTTATCTCCAATCTCCACTCTACAATCTTCAATCTCGTATAAACGATCATTTGCCGCAGCTTTGCATTCTGATTTTTCCATTTAGGGCTTGCAACTTATGGCATAAGATGGTAGAATATTCTCGAAAACTATGCCCGGAAACGGGGCAAGGAGGATACATTATGACTGCATGCGAAAAACTTTCCCTGCAAAAGACCGCCTGCAAGATCCGCAAGGGTATCGTAGAATCCACCCACGCGGCTAAGTGCGGCCATCCCGGCGGCAGCCTGTCTGCAACCGAGATGTTTACCTATCTGTACTTTAAGGAAATGAACATCGATCCCGCGAACCCCAAGGCGGACAACCGTGACCGTTTTGTTCTTTCCAAGGGTCACACCGCTCCCGGCCTGTACGCCACTCTGGCAAACCGTGGCTTCTTCCCCGTGGAGGACCTGCTGACCCTGCGCCGCATTGACTCCTATCTCCAGGGCCACCCCAACATGAACATGGTTCCCGGCGTTGATATGTCCACCGGCTCTCTGGGCCAGGGCGTTGCCACTGCCGCCGGTATGGCTCTGGGTTTGAAGAAAACCGGCAACCCTGCCCGGGTCTACACCCTGCTGGGCGACGGCGAGATCCAGGAAGGCCAGGTCTGGGAAGCATGCATGTTCGCTGCCCACTACAAGCTGGACAACCTGGTGGTGATCGTTGATAACAACGGCCTGCAGATCGACGGCAACATTGCCGATGTTATGAGTCCCTACCCCATCGTGGACAAGCTGCTGGCCTTCGGCTTCCATACCGTTGCCATCGACGGTCACGACTTTGACGCCATTGAGAAGGCTCTGAATGAAGCCAAGACCGTGAAGGGTCAGCCCTGCGCCATCGTTATGACCACCACGAAGGGCAAGGGCGTAAGCTTTATGGAAAACAACGCCGGCTGGCACGGAAAAGCACCCAACGATGCTGAGTTCGAGCAGGCCATGGCGGAACTGAACGCCGCTGAGGCAGAACTGGAGGGCTGATACTATGGCAGAGATGAAGAAAGTCGCCACCCGCGACAGCTACGGCAACGCTCTGAAGGAGCTGGGCGCTACCTGTGATAACCTGGTGGTTCTGGATGCCGACCTGGCAGGCGCTACCAAGACCTCTATCTTCCAGAAGGCTTTCCCCGACCGTCACTTCGACTGCGGCATCGCCGAGGGCCAGATGATCTGCGCCGCGGCGGGCCTCAGCACCACCGGTCTGGTGCCCTTTGCCTCCTCCTTCGCTATGTTTGCTGCCGGCCGTGCCTTTGAGCAGGTCCGCAACTCCATCGGCTACCCCCACATGAATGTGAAGATCGGCGCGACCCACGCCGGTATCTCCGTCGGTGAGGACGGCGCTTCCCATCAGTGCTGTGAGGACTTCGCTCTAATGCGTTCCATCCCCGGCATGGTGGTTATCTGCCCCGCTGACGATGTAGAAGCCAAGGCTGCTGTCAAGGCCGCCTACGAGTATGTTGGCCCTGTTTACCTGCGCTTTGGCCGTCTGGCTGTGCCGGTATTCCACGATGAGGACTACAAGTTCCAGATCGGCAAGGGTGAAGTTTTGAAGGACGGCACCGATGTGGCCATCATCGCCAACGGCCTGCTGACCTACGAAGCCGTGAAGGCCGGCGAGGAGCTGGCTGATGCCGGCATCAACGCCATGGTCATCAACATGCCCACCATCAAGCCCCTGGACGAGGAGCTGGTCATTGCCGCTGCCAAGAAGTGCGGCAAGGTCATCACCTGCGAAGAGCACTCCGTCATTGGCGGTCTGGGCGAGGCTGTTTGTTCCTGCCTGAGCGAGAACTATCCTGTTCCTGTCAAGCGCATCGGCGTCAACGACGAGTTCGGCCACTCCGGCCCCGCCGTTGCCCTGCTGGAGCAGTTCGGCCTGTGCGCAAGCAACATCGTTGCCAAGGCCAAGGAGCTGTGCAAGTAAGTAAATCCTTTCAAGAGCCGCCCAAAGGGCAACACTTCGTAAGGAAGTATTGGTTTTGAACGATCCCTTTTCCGCTTAACCGCATAAAAAATCTCCGGAATGCGTCAGCATGCCGGAGATTTTGTTATTTGTTAATCGAAAAAGTTATCACTTCAAAACTGCATAGCACCTGAAAAGGGTGGAGATTCCTGTCAACCAAGGCAAAAAGCGCAGGAATCCTTTGTGGATTGCGAGCATTTTTAACGCAGGATGACGGGAATAAACGCCTTTTTTCAGGCATTACTTCCTTATGGAGTGTTGCCCTAGGGCGGCTCTTTTTTGCGGCCAGTGACCGCTGACAATGCGTGCATAGTGCATACCATATCGTTACTTCCCTAACCCGCTCGGTATCGTTCCTGCTGTGTTAAATGATTATTTATTTAGTTGCTCTGTTTTTTCCATTAGTTGAATATTTTTCTTCCCATTGGCAAACACTACCTGCGGACATGAAATATAGGAGGTTATCATATGTTCCGAAAGCGTATTGTTTGCCTGGCAGCGGCGCTGTGCCTGCTGTGTGGCGGAATGCCTGCCTGGGCTGCTGAGGTAGACTGCGACGCGGTCTACTGCTTCACAGCCGAGGACTTTTCTACGGAAGAGCCCCTGGTGGGCATCTGCATCACCGAAATCCCCAACGCGCAGACCGGCGCGGTGATGCTGGGCCAGCGGGTCCTGCAGCCCGGCGATATTCTTACTGCCGACCAGCTTGCCCTGATGACCTTTGCGCCTGTACGCACCGAAGTGGATGCGGACGCAGTGGTCACCTATTTGCCCATCTATGAAAACCGGGTGGAGCGGTCTGCCACCATGACCATCGGCATCCGCGGCAAGGAGGACAAAGCCCCCATTGCTGAGGATTTCACTGTGGAGACCTATAAGAACCTGCCCAACGAGGGTATGCTGAAGGTCACAGACCCGGAAGGTCAGCCTATGACCTACACGGTCATCCGCCAGCCCAAGCGGGGAACGGTAGAAATCAAGGACGACGGTACTTTTGTCTATACCCCCAAGAAAAACAAGGTAGGGGTGGACTCCTTCACCTATACCGCCACCGATCCTGCCGGAAAGGTCTCCCGGGAGGCAACCGTAACAGTCCAGATCCTGAAGCCTGCCGATGCTGCCCAGTACACCGATACTGTGGGCCTGGACTGCCGGTTTGAGGCAGAATGGCTGCGCAACACCGGCCTGTTTGTCGGTGAGCAGATGGGCCGCAGCCAGTGCTTCCAGCCGGAAAAAACCGTCAGTACCGGGCAGTTTCTGGCCATGGTAATGCAGATGCTGGAGATCCCCATGAGTGAGGAGACTGTGTATCCCGAAATGGCCGCCGATGCCCCCCAGTGGCTGAAGCCCTATCTGGCTGCGGCCCTGCGGTCCGGACTTATTGCAAACCTGCCCGATGAATTCAGCACCGATGCGCCCATCACCGGTAAGGAGGCGGCTGTGATCCTGCAGAACGCCCTGGATCTGAGCCGCAAGGAGCAGCAGGAATCTGAGGAAGTCCCCACCTTTGCCGATACCGCCCTGGCGGTTATGAACGAAAATGGCCTGACCCTCACCGCTGACGGTGAGCTGACCCGGGCCCAGGTAGCGGATATCCTCTACAAGGCCTATCACCTGGCCCAGAATGCCCCCGGCATCGCGGTATTCAAAACAGAGCAATAAACAAAGGGACTGTTGCAAAATAAAGCAACAGTCCCTAAAACTATGGAAATGTTTACATCTTGCGGATGTAGGGGCGGCCATTGGCCGCCCGCGGGCGACGAATCGTCGCCCCTACGGATTCTATTATGTGTTTTGCGTATTTTGCAACACTCTGAATGCCCTGCCTTTTGGCAGGGCATTGCTATTTAGCTGACTTTCTTGACGATCCCGGGAATCCGGGCCAGAAGCACGGAAGCAAACATCGTTAAGACGAGCTCCGGGATCATGTAGAAGCCGTTATATACAACACTGTAGGTAAGGCCCAGCGCTTCGGGGCTGAGGGATTCCACCAACGCCGCGCCCCAGGCCGGGAAGCCCTCCTGGGTGAAGAACCACTCTGCCCATCCGGCAAAAAGGATATAGCCGGAGGCGATGTGCGCCAGATACCGGGCAAACAGGGCCACTGCAGAGCCTGCCAAAAGGGCAGTGCCGGGTTTTTCAAAATGGTCACGGAACATACCGCCCAGACCCAGCACGGTAAAGGCCACCAGATAATCCAGCGCGCACATAACAAAGGCGTTCAGCAGCATGATCCCATCCCCGAAGTAGCCGGGCTGGAAAGCGGCGGCGACGGTTTTTGCGCCCAGGGCCATTTCCAGCAGCGCATAGGCAAAGCCTGCCACCAATCCCCATTTCACCCCATGGCGGTAGGAGATCAGCACCACAGGGAGCATACTGACCAGAGTTACCTGCCCGCCAAAGGGCATTTCCGGGATGAACATCTTGGAAACCAGTTCCAGTACGATGGCCACTGCCAGCAGCATGGCGCTTTCCGTGAGTCTTTTGGTTTTTGTTGTCATAGAGATCCCTCCTGTAAAATAGTAAATCGCATTGCAAGTCCGTCAAGAGCTGCAATGCGATAAAACTATCTTACAGTGCATCTTTTCCTACGACGGTACTGACCGTATCAGGTTCGCGGGTCAAGGCACGGATCTCTGCCCAATCTCAGCCGGAAGCGTCCGGCACCCCGAAGATGGATTTGTTTTGCGATCTGGAATTATAGTAGCACGAATTTTTCGTTTGTCAAGCCATTTTCAGTTCCATCTGCTTGCCGCCCAGGATGTGGAAATGCAGATGGGGTACGGTCTGGCCGGCATCCGGGCCGCAGTTGGTGACCACCCGGTAACCGTTTTCCAGCCCCCCGGCCTTGGCGATTTCCGGGATCACCGCGAAGATGTGGGCAATGATGGGGCTATTCTCGGCAGTAATGCCGTTGGCATCTTCGATGTGGCACTTGGGAACAACCAGCACATGGGTGGGCGTCTGGGGAGCGATATCCCGGAAGGCCAGGACCGTATCATCCTCGTAGACCTTGGCAGAGGGGATCTCCCCGGCAATGATCTTGCAGAACAGACAATCAGACATAACGCTTACCTCCAAACAATTATAAACCGAATACATGGACGCCGGTCATACTGACCACACCCATAATGATTCCGGCGATGATGACACCCAGGGAGACCGACAAAGTAGTGGACTTGATTCCCATATTCAAAAAGGACGCGGCCAGAGTACCGGTCCATGCGCCGGTGCCGGGCAGGGGAATGCCTACAAAGAGCATCAGTGCCACGAACAGGCCGCCGCGGCCTGCCTTGGCAGACAGCTTCTGACCGCCCCGTTCACCCTTTTCAATGCAAAAGGTGAAGAATTTCCCGATATACTTCTTGTCCTTGCCCCAGATCAGCACTTTCCGGGCAAAGAAATAAATAATGGGAACGGGCAGCATATTGCCGATGGCGCAGACGATCAGCGCCGTCCAGTAATCCAGACCCATCAAAACCGCATAAGGCACGCCGCCCCGCAGCTCAATCAGCGGGACCATAGATACCACAAACGCGATCAGGTATTTTTTCAGCATAGCTTCCTCCAAAACAGTTTTGGTTATTATAACATAGATTCAGCGCCGTCGCAACTGTAAATGATCGTTTAGCGGCCCAAGGCCGAATGCAAAATGTAAAATGCATAATGCAAAATTGTAGTATTTGCTAACGCAAATGATTTTAAATAGTCGGCGCAGCCGACACCTTAATTTTGAATTTTGCATTTTGAATTTTGA
>JAZKYA010000028.1:0-24316 GCA_045611945.1 Faecousia sp.
CTCTAATCAGTATGTACTCATGGAGCTTGCAAATGGTGGTACGGCCCGCGTGACAGAAGGAAGAACCTTTGGTTGGATGAAGCCCAGCTCTTATATCTCTGCTGTATATGGTACAGAAGGCGGCTATGAATTCAGTAATGCACAGCATATTCTGGTACAAAAAGATTGGAAACCGGATGAAAAAGAGAAAGTAAAACTGACCGATGTAAGTGATTATGTGAATACTGATCAGATGGTCGAAAATAAAAATGATCCCGATTTCAAGAATAAGGTTGCAAATGCAGAATGGCAGTGGGATGGAGTTGCTGAGATTCAGAAAAAAGAAATGGAAAGATTGCCGGCTTCTTTTGAAAGTGAGCCGAATGGTCATATGGCTACTCACAAATTGCTCATTGATGATTTCTGTAAGGCTGTATATGAGTTAAAACAGCCAGTTTTGAATGCTTGTGTGGCGGCAAGATATACAATTCCTGGTTTGGTTGCAATCGAATCTGCTAAGCAGGGCGGTATGCCAATGGATGTACCGGATTGTGGGGAAACAGTATAAAACGAAATATAATGTTCAGTCAAAACCTCCGGCAGTTATTGGATGACTCCGGAAACGGAACAACGGTTTCCTAAATTATGGCAATATCCTTTTATCGCCAGATCCCAGAATTCCATCAATATATCCCTATTCCTTTTCTGGTATTTACCGTTTTAGAAAGCAATCTTTTATCAAATATCACGCAAATGAATAACTATGTAAATGTTCTTTATCCACGGCAACAGTTTGACATGTGAAACCTGGTCTCAATGGTACACACCGGTCTATATTCTGGGCGGGTGGGGTAAAAAATTCAGGAAGCACAATTGGAAGATATCTTTAAAAGAAATATTGGCTCGTAAAAATGAATGAGCCCAGCGGTTGAACCATAGGCATGTGGTATAAGGACCTTGCGCCAAAGTGTATATACCCCGAGCGGGCAAAAAGCGTCATTGTTTTAATGACGCTTTTTCCTGCTCCCCGCCAAACGCATCGCTCCTGTTGTTTGAGAGCAGAATTTCTGGGAGTAGTAGAGCCTCCGGCGGTGGCAATTCCGATTGAGAAACCTTTCTGCAAGATGGTCTTGTAGGTGCCGCAGGACTCACCGACCTATATTCTGAGCGGTTGGCCCTATAAAGTTCAATAGAAACCGTTGGAAAATCTCTTTAAGAGAATAACGGCAGCATAAGTAGTATGTTGGGGGCCGTATCTGTAGATACAGCCCCCTTTTGTACTATGCGGAATAGAATCAAATAATCTGCATGAATTAGTAGTTACCCGCAAACATTTTATCATTGGTATCGGGTAGATAGTCACCGAAGTAGGAAGAGAAATCAAGCTTCAAGTAATTACAGAGATCCTGCACCTCCCGCATGGTGTTGTCGTTGACCGGAATACCTTCCTGTCGGCATTTTTCCATGGCTGCAATTTCTTTTTCACCGTGGGTATAAATCCGGGGCTGACCGTCCGCTTTCGGACTTTGCCGCAGGTCCTCCAGATAAGCGGACAGATGCTTCCGGATTGCTTCTGCGTCACCGAAAATATTGGGATCAATAGCCATAAATCCGTGACAGATGCCGGTACCGCCTTTCACATTGGGAGTACAGCAATAATTGGATGTGATTCCCAAAGAAAGAATGGAACTAAAAATTTCGCAGAGCATGCCGTAGCCGTAGCCCTTGTGGCTACCGCTTGTTTCTTCAGAACCGCCAAGGGGCATAATGCCTCCGCCGTTTTTTGCAACTATATTCTTCAGCACATCGGGTGCGTTATTACTGCCCTTGCCGTCCTTGTCCAAGGCCCAGCCGTTGGGTAGAGGCTTGCCCATTTTGTTGTACATTTCCAGTTTGCCTCTGGTTACCACAGTAGTAGAACAGTCGAAGAAGAAATCATAGGGATCTGCAGGCATTGCAACCGCAATGGGATTGGAACCCAGCATTGCCTTTCTGCCAAAGGTAGGGACCATAATTGCTTCGGAATTGGTACAAGCCATCCCCATCAGACCGGCATCACAAGCCATCTTTGCATAGTAGCCTGCAATACCGAAATGATTGGAATTTCTGACTGTTACGACACCTACACCTGCTGTTTTTGCTTTTTGGATGGCCGTTTCCATTGCGTAAGCGCCGATCAGCTGGCCCATACCGTGATGACCATCGATAACCGCGGATACCGGTGTCTCAAACACGATCTCTGGTTTCGCTTCCGGATGAATGGTGCCCTTTTCGATACCTTTATGGTAGCGCACCATCCGCTGCATTCCGTGGCTCTCAATGCCATACAGATCCGACATCAGCAATACATCCTTGATAGTATTGCTTTCTTCAGTGCTGAAACCAAAAGCCACAAAAGCGTCCTGGCAAAGTTTTTCCAAGACTTCGTATTTCCATTTTACATATCCCATTTGCCAACCCTCCGGTATTATTCTTATTTATATATTGGTATTACCAATATATAAATAAGAATACCATTTGCGCAGATAAAATGCAAGCCCTATGTTGGTTGGTTTAGGAAGAAAATAATAAACCAGATGCAAAAACCACCGCAGTGGTATTTTGCATCTGGTCATATGGGTCTTGTCATAAACAAATTTTATGTGAGATTTCCTATTTCAATAACATATTTCTCTACGGTCTTCATGTGCTCACGCATACAGTTTTCCGCATCTGTGATCCGATGGTTCACGATTGCATTGACAATGCGTTTATGCTGTTCATCTACTTCCTGTTCGGAGTGATTTTTCTGCATGATGTATGCCCGAATACCGCTGATCACATTTTCCGTCAGCTGCGTGGATGCGCTCATTACATTGAAAATCATGGAATTTCCTGCGATCTTTCCAATCTTAATATGCAGGTCTCTGTCCAGATTCGCACGGACACTTGCATCTTCCTCTGCATCTAGTCTGGCCAAAATCAACTGCAGTTCGGCTGCATCCACTGGAGTGCAACATTCTGCTGCCAGCCCCGCGGCAGCCTCTTCCAGTGCGGCACGAAGCTGCTGTGTCTCCTGAACGCCGCTGTTATTCAAGCGGAACAAGATGGACAGCGGTCCTATCAAACAGTGCTCAATATCATCGGAAATGTAGTTTGCACCTCCGCGGACAGAAGTAATGATTCCGAGCAATTCTAATGCCCGAAGAGCTTCCCGAACAACCGGTCTGGAAACACCCATCCGTTCTGCCATTACACGTTCTGCGGGCAAAGAATCTCCTGATTTTAGTGCTCCACTTTGAATATTCTCAATGATCTGATTTAGTATTTCACTGAATGCTCTATCCTTATGAATCTCTGTAAACATAAAGTCCCCCCGGAAAGCTTAACGAACACTGAAATAAAGGAAAACGGAACTGCTATTCAGTATAAACCATTTTTTCTGATTTTTCCAGTTTTTTTAGAAAAGTTTTCACGCCAAGAAATCTCAGCAGAAGCAGCACTATGGAGTGTGCGTTCTCAACCAGGTCCACAAAACTATTCCGCGCACCCTTTACAATGTCGAACACGCCCATATCGGAGGGATATATATGGATTATTATCAATGAATTACAATGTCCAAGAGCAATGTTCCGGACTGCCTCTTTTAATATCATTTATAGAATATCACAGATATTCCATACACAAACCATAATCCTAACTTGTCCACTGGGTGCTATTCTATTATGGGTCAGAATATGGGTCAAAGGGTTTTCTGCGGATTCGCAGAATTTTACTTTGAACTTTTCGACCCATAAAATGCAAGAAAAAGTCCTGAAACCTTGCGATTTCAGGACTTTTTATGGTTGCGGGAGGAGGACTCGAACCTCCGACCTCCGGGTTATGAGCCCGACGAGCTTCCAACTGCTCTATCCCGCGATATGGGGTGCACTGCCTAAGTGCTGGGATATTGTAACACAGAAGTGCCGGCTTGTCAAGGGTTATTTCCTGTAAGCTTTTGCCGGAGCCTGTCCCTTGGCGTCTGTTTACGGTGCTGACAGATGCAGGCGAAATTTCAGAGAATGATGGTATGTTTCTTGTTGACAAACATTTACATAACCAGTATAATCATTGGAATAAAAGTACTATGCCTTACTAGACATTCTTGAGTCCGGCAAGGCAAAACCGATAGATGGCTTCCATCAGGAAGGAGTGTGTTTTTATGAGAGAAAACACAAATCGTTACCCACTGTACCAGCGGCTGCTGTCATTGGCGATGGCTGCGCTGATGGTCTTTGGCTTCATCCCTCTGGAGACCAGAGCGGCGGCTGCGGCCGAGGATTACACAGTGGATCATGTGGTGACTGTGGCAGACCCGGAAACCATAGGCCGCCCCGGCAGCGTTTATCAGGACGATACCTTAAACGCAGGCAAGGTCACTGTGGGTAAGTCTGTCCATAATGGGGCAGTTGCCATTACATACGGCGGCAACAAAACCCAGACCTTCACCCCTTCTGAGGATAGCTTTATCGTTACCAGCTCCCAGGCTGCCCAGGTCATGGGCCTGGCCTCTGAGATCACTGCGCCCGTTGATGTTGTGTTCGTGCTGGATACCTCTAACTCCATGGAGGACGAGGTCAATGATCTGGTCACCGCCGCGAACAACGCGATCCGGGCCTTACTGCAGGCAAACCCGGATAACCGTGTGGGCGTTGTAGCATTCTCCGGCACCAGCGGCCGGGGCACTAGTGGCGGTGCTGCTGCCAATGTACTGTCTCCTTTGGCCCATTATGACGGTGAGGGAGAAACTGCCCATTTGACACTGCGCGGCGGTTATATGTATGGCCGTGGCACCCAGGGCAATACCCAGCTGAACCGGGATGCAACCAGCCAGGGTACCAATATCCACGCCGGCATCGTGGTCGGCGCCAAAGAATTGATGAATGCTACCGATCTGAAGGTCAACGGTGTTACCCGTATTCCCTTCCTGGTAGTCATGTCCGACGGTGAGCCGTCTTATGCGGTTTCCAGCACAAATTGGTATGATCCCGCGAGCCTGACAGGCCAGATCGGCAATCTGAGTGCTTCTGCCGGTCTGGGTTTCCTGCCTGCTCTGACTGCTGCCTATTACAAAGGCAAGATCACGGAAAAGTATTTCGGCGCTGATGCAAGCAAGGATAACCGCTGCTTTATTTACACTCTGGGCCTGGGCCTGGATAGCATTTCCAACAGAGACCTTGCGCTGATGACGGTAAACCCTGCCGGACAGACAGCTTCCAATTCTTTCTACAATACCTTCGAGGGATATTGGGATAACGGCAGAAATAACAGCTATGTGGGTGGCAGTAATTTCAATATTGCCCTCAGCAGAGGAAGCTATCAGGTTACCGCTGATACCATTACGGCTACTAAGAACGCAGTCAACGGTTTAAGCTCTACCGGCGCGTCCCTGGGCTATGCCGGCGGCTACAAGTATAACGACAAATATTTCAGCGCAAGTGAGGGTAGTCAGCTCAACAGCGCTTTCGATGATGTGATCATCTCTATTCAGCAGCAGGCCATGTCCGCGCCCACCCGTGTAGAGGAGACCCACGGTGCTGACTTCTCCGGCTATGTGACCTTTACCGATCCCATTGGCGAGTACATGGAAGTCAAGAATATGTACGGCGTGTTGGCCGGCGGCAACTTCTACCAGGGCAAATCCTTTGCCCAGTACATTTCCAACTGGGACAGCGCTCCCGCGGAATTCAAAACCAACATGATCAAGGTTTTGAAGGAGCGCTGCAGAGTCACCGGCGCGACCATGACCGATGCCCAGGCAGAGGCATTCCTGCGTTCCGCTGCCGCATCCGCCAACCAGGCATACTATGTTTCCGACACCGACTATGACAACAGCATCGTATGGTGGGGCAAGTCCTACCAGGCTGAGGGCGAGGAGGATGTGCAGATCCAGTGGCTGGGCTTTGCGGACAATGATACGGTGGAATACATCGAGTCTGCCCAGAAGCCTGCGGGTGCTGACTATGTCTGCCGTTCCTACTATTTCTATGGTACCGCGGGCGGTACGGCGGCAAATTCCAATAATGAGTACCTGCACTTCGTGGTCCGCGTCCAGCGCTCCCTGAAGGCACCCTACCAGCAAACCGTGGTTATCAGCGCGCCTGCCAGCCTGCTGAGCATGGAAAAGGTGCTGATCACCGAAAAGACCGATACCAACGGCAATACCACCTATACAGCCACTGTCACAGAGGCAGATCCTGCCCGTGTGGTCTACGAGGTGGGCCTGCGCAGCGATATCAACGCGTTTAATGTAGAAACCGTCCTGAAAGAGGATGCGGCTTACCTGGGTGAGACTGCGGTCAACGGCGGCCAGACGGTCAATACCAACTACGATGCAGTCAAGGGCGAATACTATTTCTATACCAACGACTGGGACCGTACCCAGGCCGAGGACAGCCACCACCGGGCAATGGCCCATGCCACTTTTGACGCGGCTCCCGATAACAGCTTCTATACCTATACCAAGGATACGCCCATCTATGTAAAGAACGGCAGTACCTACACCCTGTACAACGGCACGGAAAAGCCCTCCGGCACATATTACTATGCCCGTGAGGTCTACGACTGGTCTGCCTCTACCGCCTCCGGCGATACCCATACCGCGGTAAAACGGACAGAGTATATCCTGGTGGAGATACCTGCTGATTCCCCCGCGGTGCAGAAGGGAAGCGATAGCTGGTACATCACCAAGGGCGCTTACAAGGCATCCTCCCTGTCCTCCGCTGCGGAGGATGTGGCAAAGGATCCCAACCGCACCGGTACTTCCTCTATCGTTGTCCACCCCCACCGGACCGAAGATGCCAACAACTCCCACTACACGGTGCTGCTGGGCAACAACGGCAAGCTGACACTGAAGGCTGCCGATACCAAGTCCGTGGACATTACCAAGGCGGACAGCACCCAGATTTTGGGTGCCGACGGTAAGGTGGTCATGGTCGGCGATGTGCTGACTTACACCATCCAGGTCATCAATGGTAAGGAAACCGATGCCAGCGCTGTGGTTACCGATTCCGTTCCCCAGGGAACAAAGTTCCTGTCCGCCGATCACAGCGGCAGCTATGACGGAGCCACCAAGCAGGTTACCTGGTATATTGACAATATCCCGGCTGGCCAGTATGTAGAGGTCAGCTTCCAGGTGGAAGTCACTGAGGATGCCCTCAGCGGCGACTACGGCGTTGCCTCCATCGACAATACGGCCTATGTGACCCTCAGCAACGGCTTCGCCTACACCACCAACACTACCAACAATCCCCCTGAGGGCAAGAAGGTGGTGGATACCAACGGAAACGCCATTACCGGCAATGTAGAGATTCCCCAGGTTCTGGTATACCGCATCCGCTGGAACAATGATTCCGGCAGCGAAGCGACCGTGACGATCAACGATATCATCCCCGCCGGTACTACCTATGTGGAAAACAGTGCCTCCCACGGCGGTGTATATGACGCGGCAGCCCAGACCGTTACCTGGACACTGGAAAATGTAGAAGCCGGCGCCAGCGGCGTGGTTTCCTTCCGTGTCAATGTGAATGCTGCCGCCGGTGAGGACATCTACAACGATGCCGAGATCCAGATTGGCGACAATGAACCCAGAGTCACCAACAAAGCCACCGTAACGGTGGCCAAGGGCAGCCTGGTGCTGAGCAAGGATGTTGTGGCAGATGCCCATTATCCCGATGCCCTGACCCAGACCTTTACCCTGCATATCACCGAGGTTGGCCTGGGACTCAACGGCAATTTCCCCATGCTGAAAAACGGCGTGGCCGTGGATGGCGGTATCACCTTCACCAAGGGCCTGGCCACTGTAACCGTCCAGGATGGCGATGAGCTCGAGATCCAGGGCATTACCGCAGGCGCGATCTTCTCTGTGACTGAGGCCGCCAGACATGGCTTCACCCCCACATACACCACAGCCGCAGGCAGCAGCGCTGCCGAGGGCCGTGTGACCATTGTGGAGAATGCCAAGGTCAGCGTGGCTGTGACCAATACTTACGCGCCCGAGGGCGTGAGCTTCCAGCTCCAAGGCACCAAGACCCTGTCTACAGAACTGCCTCTGGAGGATATCACCTTCGGCTTTGCCGCCTACCCCTGCGACGCGTCCGGCGAAGTGACCGCCGGCAAGGCTCCGCTGAGCGGCGAGGTCACCGTTTCCAGTGAAACGAAAACGGCGCAGTTCGCCTTCTCTCCCGAAACCTACTCCGCTGTCGGCACCTATTACTACCTGATCAGCGAGATCGATGGCGGCGTGAAGGGCATTACCTACGCCAAGAACCAGTACCTGCTGACGGTGGTGGTTTCCGACAACGGCACCGGCAAGCTGCAGGCCGCCGCTTCCCTGAAGCAGCGCGCTGACGAAACCGGCACCTTCGCGGATGCGGACGCGGTTACCTTCACCAATAAGTACACCCCCGTCCATACCCAGCTCGTTCTGGAAGGCACGAAGGTGCTCAACGGCCTGGACCTGCAGGCGGACATGTTCTCCTTCGTGGTAAAGGACAACGCAGGCAAGGATGTTTCCTACGGCACCAATGACGCTGACGGCAATATCATTTTCCAGGCGATCCCCTACAGTACCACCGGCAGCCATAGCTACACCATCACCGAGGTCAACAGCGGCCTGAAGGGCATGACCTATTCTGCCGCGGAGATTCCTGTCACTGTGACGGTGGAGGATGTGAATGGCCAGTTGGTGGCAACGGCTCAGTATCCCGCCGGCGGCGTGGTGTTTACGAATACCTTTAGACCCGACGATGTATCCCTGACCCTCACCGGAACCAAGACACTGACCGGCAGAACCATGACCGCCGGAGAGTTCTCCTTCCGTGTCACAGAGGAGGTCGGCGGCCAAACCGTGGAAGTGACCACCGGTAGGAATGACGGCAGCGGCAATATCATCTTTACCGCCATTGGCTACGGCCTCGAGGATGTGGGTGAGCATATCTACACCGTAACCGAAGTCAAGCCCGACCTGGCAGCGGATCCCAACCTGTACTACGATCCTGCCGTGTACCAGGTAAAGGTGGTGGTCAGCTATGACCCGTCCACCGGTACCCTGTCTTACACCGCTCCCGAAATCACCAAGGATGGCGCTGCCGCGCAGATTCAGTTCAGCAATATCCAGAATCCCGGCTATGTGGATGTGCCGGTAGTAGGCAGGAAGCAGACCACCGGAAATACTGTTCCTGCTGATCTGAGCTTCTCCTTCTCCGTGGTGGATATGGACGGCAGCCTGGCAACCGGCGGCAGCGCCCCTGCCAACGGTGCCATCAGCTTCACCAACCTGAGCTACACCTCCACCGGTACTTACTACTACTGGATCTACGAAACCAACCACGCAGGCCAGACCGCCCACGGCGTTACCTACAGCGCCCAGCGCTACCTGCTGGAGGTTACCGTTACCCGTGACGCTTATAACAAGCTCACAGCCACTACCGCCTACTACACCGCGGGCACTGTGGCGGATACCGGCAAGACCGCCGCTGACTATGCCATCGAGGCCAACAAGATCAGCCAGCCCGCTGACAATGTGCTGTTTGAAAATGTATACGCGGCAAAGGGCACTGCCAACATTACCGCTGTCAAGACCCTGACTGATAAGACCCTGGTGGCAGGCGACTTCATGTTCAAGCTGGACCGGGTGGATGACAGTGGAAATGTTCTGAGCACCCTGTATGCTTCCAACGCCGCGGACGGCAGCATCAGCTTCCCCACCATTCTGGTGGACAGCAATGACCTGCCCAGCGGCGGCGAGGCCACCGTTCGCTACATTATGAGCGAGGTGGTCACCGATGCCAACCGGCTGCCGGGCGTTACCTACAGCGATGCCAAGTATTACCTGACCATCACCTTTACCGATGACGGACAGGGTACTATCACAAACAAAGTCGAGTATTACACCGACAACTCCTTCACAACGCTGGCCCAGAGCCAGACAGAGCCTGTCTTTGCCAACAGCTACGCCCCTGTGACCGGCACGCAGGCAGTGATCACTGCCAAGAAGGTGCTGGAGGGCCGTCCTCTGAAGGCCGGCGAGTTCAGCTTCAATCTGTACCATGTCACCACCAAGGATGGCGTGGAAACTGAGACGCTGGTAGATACCGCTGTCAACGCTGCCGACGGTACAGTCACCTTTAAGCGCAACTACCCCGCAGGCGTGCTCAACGGTGCCGACGAGATCACCACCAAGTATGTGATCCGGGAGGTCAACAACCACCTGGGCGGTGTCAGCTACGACGGTAGCAACGAAGGTAAGGGTTACCCCGTAACGGTCAGGATCGTAGATAACAAGGACGGCACCATCAGCTGCGCCGTTACCTACGCCAATGGCACCGCTGTCAGCGATGTGGTATTTAAAAATACCTACGACGCCCAGGACACCACCTTCACCCCGGAAGCTTCCAAGGTGCTGAACAACCGCACCCTGCTGGACAGAGAATTTGTGTTCGCTGTCAAGGATGCCTCCGGTAAGACCGTTTCCACCGGCTTTAACAATGCCGATGGCAGCGTCACCTTCACTCCCATCGGCTACACCGAAGCAACTGCTCCCAACCAGCCCCATGTGTATACCATCCATGAGGTCAAGGGCAATCTGACCAACATTGCCTACAGCGATGCGGTTTACCGTCTGGAGGTTACGGTAACTGACAACCAGGACGGCACTATGACCGCCACCGGCAAGTATTACAATGCCGGCGGTGAGGAGATTGCTGCGCCTGCATTCACCAATACCTTCAAGCCCGAAAGTGTTTCCATCCAGTTCGAAGCGACCAAGGTGCTGGAGAACCACCCCATGAATCAGGGTACATTCTCCTTCCTGGTACACGACATTACCGGCGGCAGGAAAGAACTGGTGGCTACCGGCGGTAACGCTGCCGCCGCGGCAGACCAAACTGTGCCTGTCACCTTCTCCAACATTGGCTACACATTTGAAATGCTGGGCGGCGCGGACTCCAAGACCTTCCTCTACACCATCACCGAGCAGGCTACCACCCACAGCGGTGTGACCGCCGACGGTACGGTTTACTACGCGAAGGTCGTCCTGTCCCACAATGCGGACGGTACACTGACCACCGCTGTGACCTACCACACCGGAGAATCCTGCACCGATGCGAACAAGATCACCGTGCCTGCCTTCGTCAACAAGTATGATCCTGCCGACGCGAAGGTCACCCTGTACGCCGACAAGACCTTGATCAACAAGGATCTGCAGGCAGGGGAGTTCACCTTCACACTGACGCCTGAAAACGGCGCGGCGGATACAGCGGTCAATGATGCCAATGGCAGAGCAACCTTTGGTGAGCTGACCTTCACCGCACCCGGCACCTATACCTACACCATCTCCGAAGCCGTTACAGACACTGCAAAGGCCGGCAACTATACCCTGGATCATTCCTTTAAGGTCATTGTCAAGGTAGAGGATGACCTGCGGGGTAAGCTGGTGGCAACTGTTACCTACCACGAGATCCAGGCAGACGGCACCTACGATGCTACCGTCAACCTGGGCGGCGCGGAGTTCATCAACCGCTACACCGCGTCTGCTTTGACTGTGGATCTGACCACCGGGATCGGCGCCACCAAGACAGTCAAAGCCCCCGACGGCGTCTCCTTCAGTAAGGAAGGCTTTACTTTCCAGGTCACCGACACCACCGGCGCTGTCATCAAGGGCCGGAATGCGCAGGGCGCGGAAGTGGATATGATCGGCCGAAGCGATGCCGACGGCAAGATCACCTTCCCCAGCTTCTACTTCTCCAAGGCCGGCGAGTACCACTACTGGATCAGCGAGCAGCCCAGCAATGTGGAAGGCATGACCGACGATCTGAGAGTCTGGGAAGTCCACATTCTTGTCCGCTACAACGAGGCAACGGGCCTGCTGTATACCGGCGCGGATGATATCAAGACCTATCTGGTTGGCGGCGCTGCCGGCGAAAACGGCGCTATCACATTTGTCAATACCTTTGAGCCCGCGGCTGTAACGCTGACACTGGAAGCAACCAAGCTGCTGGAGGGCCGTGAGCTGAGAGACCGTGAGTTCCATTTCCATCTGCTGGAGGGCGGTATCATTGTTGCTGAGGGCCATAACGATGTGGAAGGCAAGATTCGGTTCGATCTGACCTACACTGCGGAAGATATTGGCAGCCACGCCTACACCATCAAGGAAGTGGTCCCCGAAAACGCCTATAACGGCATTACCTATGACGGTACTGCCTATAGCGCGGCGACGGTCAGCGTCAGCTATGATACTGCAAGCCATAAGCTGGCAGCCAGCGTGGGCGGCACACCGGTGGCCAACGGCGCGGTGATCTCTACCGGCGTCGAGGTTACCAACAAGTATGCCGCGGAAGGAACGGCTGTGCAGATCAATGCCAATAAGGTCGTTACCGCGAACCGGGTTCTGAAGGACAAGGAATTCACCTTTGGCCTGTTGGACAGCGAAGGGGAAGTGGCAGCCACCGCTCAAAACGACGCGGCAGGCTGGATCCTGTTCGAGCTGTCTTACGACAAGGCAGGGACCTACACCTACCAGATGTTTGAGCAGTCCGGTGATGACAAGAGCATCACCTATGACACCAACCGTTATACCGTCACCGTTACTGTGACCGATGACGGCAGCGGCAAGCTGAACGCTCAGGTTGCCTACAAAGACGGTGTCGTGCCCACCTTCGTAAACGAATACCGGGCGCTGCCTGTTACCGCCACGATCCAGGCGGAAAAGGTCCTGAGCGGCAAGACCCTGGGCGTAGGGGACTTCACCTTCGAACTGGAGAGTGAGGATGGCGCAAAGGTAACAGCCAAGAACCTGGCCGGCGGACAGATCACATTCAGTGTAGATTACGACAAGGCCGGTGTCTACACCTACACACTGCGTGAAAAGTCCGGCAGCGCCACAGGCGTGACCTATGATACTGCTGTCTATGAGATCACTGTGACGGTCACCGATGATCTTCAGGGCAATCTGAAAGCAGAGGTCACCTACGGTACTGCCGACGGCAAGGCACCTGTATTTTACAACACCTACAAGAAACCCGTCATCCCCACCACCGGCGATGATACACCCATCTTCCTGTTGGCCGGCATCATGTTTGCCGCTGCCAGTGGACTGGTCCTGCTTCTGACACCCCGTCGGAAAAAGGCTGCCCGCAGCTAACAGGT
The DNA here is from genome assembly GCA_045611945.1 of Faecousia sp. Lineage (GTDB taxonomy): Bacteria > Bacillota > Clostridia > Oscillospirales > Oscillospiraceae > Faecousia. The sequence goes on from JAZKYA010000028.1 coordinate 13,144, forward strand.
AATCTGAAACAAATTCCCGGATACCGTAAGGTGTCCGGGAATTTTCAGTATGTCAAAAAACCTTTGGCGTAGGTACGGCTAAGGCTCCCTATGACGAGGGAGCTGTCGCCGCAGGCGACTGAGGGAGAGAAAATGTTTAGATTTTGTCGCAATTTCCTATATTATACGAACATTCCGCCTATATCTCTCCCCCAGTCAGCTTCGCTGACAGCCCCCTCGACAGAGGGGGCCTTGGTGCGAACCTTCTTTATTTTAAAAGCAGCGGTCGAAAGTGACCGCTGCCTTGCATTATTGTCTTGTTACAGTATCCCAAAGGGCGCTGAGCGCCAGCCGGATGCCGTTGACCCGGCCCATATGGGTGGGTTTTTCGCCAATGCGCAGTACCCTGCGGCTGGTGGGACGGCTCGCCTCCCACATGGGCAGGGGGCTGCTGTTGGGGTCGCCGCATTTGGCGAAGTTGGTCAGATAGCTGACCATCTGCTCTGACAGGGCGAAGTCCTTATCCTCCATAGGCCGCCAGCAGTTGCGCATGGTACCAAACCAGTACCACAGGTCACTGCAATGAAACGCCCCCCGCTTGTCTCCCGGGAGCTTCCGGTCAAAAAACCAGGCGAAGCTGCTGCGCTTACCTTCCCGGGCCTGGTCGGCACAGTACTGCCGCGCTACCCGGGCCAGCCTGACCCGGATCATATCACGGCTGGTAGAGCCTACCATGTAGGGAATGTTCCGCTCATGCCCGGCCATGAGTTTCCGGATGGGATCATCTTCAATGAAAGTGCCGTCAATACAGGGGCCTGCGTGATTCCAGATTGCCCGGCTGCGCTGCGCGGCTGCGTGCCAGGCGTTGAGCAGGTCCTCTACGGGCAGCTGCCGCATATCCTCCAGAGAACCGCACCCTGCCCGGGTCATCACATCACGCCAGAAATCATAGTGTTTGTTTGCGGATATCACCGGGTGATCCCGCAGCCAGCCGCCGCCGCTGACCATCACCGCCCGGGAGAACAGGCCGTGGGTCAAAGGACTCAGGCAATGGTGCTGTACGCTCATCGCGCCGGCGCTCTGACCCATCAGCGTTACTTTCCTGGGGTCGCCGCCGAAGGCGGCAATATTATCCTGGATCCATTGCAGCGCGGTCATCTGGTCGTAAAGACCGTAATTACCGGTATGTCCCGACTCCGTGGCTGCTTCCTCAAAACAGGCAAAGCCCAGAGGGCCGACCCGGTAGTTCAGTGTTACCGCAATGACCCCTTTCGTGGGCCATACAGGGTCATCGAAAGGCTTTTCATGGGCGCAGCCCTTCACAAAGCCGCCGCCGTGGATGTAGACAAGGACAGGAAGCTGGCTGCCCTTTTTCACTGTCTCAGGGATCCAGATATTCAGAAACAGGCAGTCCTCGCTGTAGCGATAGACATCACCTTCCCGGCATTCCTTAAAATTGGCCTCTTTGCGCTGCTGCTCCTCTGTTTGGAAAGCCCGGTCCTGCCAGCAGCAGTCTCCATACTGGGTCGCGTCGTAGACGCCCTCCCAGGCTGTTACCTGTTTTGGGTACTCCCAGCGGCCTGCTGTTGCGTAGCGGATACCCTTGAACGCCACAACGCCGGGTACTGCGCAGGCAGTTCCCTGGACGATGCCGCAGGGTGTTTTGATCAAATAAGCCATAACGGTCTCCTTCCCGGATTCTGCTTAAAAATCCTGTCGAACTGGGTTCATTATACCACAACTGCGTTCCCGTGACAAGATATTTCCAGTGCGGAAGCCTTTGACACAGGGTCGCAATGTGTGGTATTCTAAAGAAAATGAAGCGGGGAGGACAAAGCATTGCAGAAAAGAACCATTCGTATGCCATTCGGCCTGCGTACACTGAAAACCGCTGCCGCCATCATTGCGGCTATGGTGGTGGTGGATTCCTACGGCGCGACTACCTCAAAACTGATCTTCGCCATGCTGGGCGCCATGACTGCGGTACAGCCCACCTTCCAGGATTCCCTGGAAGCCAGTCTGGCCCAGATCGTAGGCGTTCTCTTCGGCGCGGTTGCGGGCATTGGTCTGCTGGCCCTGCCGCTGCCGCCGCTGGTGCTGACGGGGATCGGCATTATTCTGGTAATCACCCTTTACAACGCCCTCAGAATCCGCTTTTCTCCCTCATTGCCCTGCTTTATCGTGGTGATGCTCTGCGTGACACCGGATATTGTCCCCATGGAGTATGCCATTGGCCGCATTTGGGATACTGCTATCGGCCTGTTCATTGGCCTGCTGATCAATACTCTGGTATTTCCCTATGACAACAGCCGTCAGATCCGGGCCACAGCGGAAGGCCTGGACCGGGAGCTGATCCATTTTCTGGAGGATATGTTCGATGGGGATGAAGCGCTGCCCGATGCCAGGGAAATGCGCCGCAGGATCGATACCATGCAAGCCCAGCTCAGAGTATTTTCCCACCAGAAGCTGTTTTTGAATCTGCGCCGGCAGAACCGGCAGCTGCAGGCCTTCCGGCTGTGCGAGCAAAAGGCGAGGGAGCTGGTAGCCCGGATGGAGGTGCTGTGCAGCATGGGCCGTCCCGGCAGGCTGACGGATGAAAGCCGGCGCCGGCTGGCGGCCTGCGGGGCGGATATTAAGGACACACGGCCTTTGGATGCGGTGCTGGAGCGGGATGTGGTAACCAATTATCATATTGCCCAGATCCTGCGGCTGCGCAGGGAGCTGCTGGAGGCACTGAAAAAATAAAAGGCCTTTGCAGACCCTAACGAGTTTATTATAGCAAAGCCTGCCGGGTGATGTCAACAGAAATATGTGCATTATCACGGAAATCCGCATTTTGCATAACATGCGATTGTGTACTTTATATAATTTTCCATATTGCAAAAAGGGAAGCCATGTGTTACAGTATAGTCAGAAAGGGTGATACCGATGTACAGGTAAACAAACCTAGACCGCTCGTTCTTCGCAGGCAGCAAAAATAAATGAGGAAGCTGGAAGTAAGTAAAAAGTATAAACCTTAAAACATTACGGAAGAAAAATCGTGACACTGCTGCGAAATAAGCTGCGAAAGGAACATGAGCGAAAGACGAAGCCACGGTTCAGCCAATACATTCCGGCATAGAGGGTTCTCGCTTACGAGAGTGTGGAAGTAAAAAATTGTAGTTGAAAACATGCGGTGGAATGGATTTAAAGAATGGGCAGGCATCGTCGAAAGAAACTGTAGAAAGAGGGGTTAACCAATGATGTTAGATAATAAGACTGAACAGAAATGACCCTTGACTGGGGAAGCATCAAAAAGGATGCACAGTCAAGGGTCATTTCTTTTTTATACAGGCTTCCGCTCTGCCCCAGGCAGAGCTTTTTTGATGATATAACTGATCGTTTACACAAGCAACATGCGTTGCTGAATTCAAAATGCAAAATTCAAAATTAAGGTGTCGGCTGCGCCGACTATTAAAATCATTTGCGTTAGCAAAGCCCTGTTGCGGTGCCCGGTATGCTGATCAATAGTACTGATCCAGAATGGCGCATACATCTTCCGGCATTCCAACCGCGTTGGAAGCTTTGTAGAGTGTATTCTCTGTGGCGCCTGCATGTTCATTGGCAACAGTCAGGGGAATCTCTGTTCCGTTGGAAACGGTAAAGGTGTTTCCGCTTCTTGCCACATCCATGGTCAGAGTGTAGATCCACTCGGTCCATTCCCGGTTTTTCGGCTTGCCGGTAGCCGGATCGTATTCCTCTGCCAGCTCTGCCATGTATTGCAGGGTCAGCTTTTTCCCGTCAAAGTCATACTCACCGACCCAATAGGGGTGGTCGGCCAGGGTGTTGACGGCTTCCCATTTGCCGTCGGCGTTCTTTTGGTACTCGTCTACACGGTGAATGAAAGTACCGTTGGAACGCAGCCGGAAGATACCGGCGGTACAGGTCCAGACTCCGTCCTCCTTGACAGGTGTTGTCACATGCACCCATTTGCCCTTGAGGGAGCCATCCTGAAGCGGTACGCTTTCTGGGGTCTTGACATCTTTGTACCAGCCCAGCTTATGCAGGTAATCACCGCTGCACCAGCCCTTGACCGGCTGCTCGATATAGGCCCAGCCGTCCTTCCATGTCAGAACCTCAATTTCATCTCCGTCCTCCAGGCTGCCTATGATCTCGTAATCCGTTCCCGGACCGGAACGGATCCGCAGCCCTCCGTAGGCAAAGACCCAATAGATCCGGCTTTCCGCTTCGGTAGTTTCCGTGGGCGCTGTTGTTGCCGCGGCAGTAGCCACCGTGGTGCCGGTGGAAGCGGTGGTAGACGGCTCGGGAGCATCTTCCCGCTGGCAGCTCCAGAGGAACCCCAGCAGCAAGGCAAGCACGGCAATTACGGCGCAGATACAGATACAAATTCTTCCTTTTGTCATAGAGGGTTTCTCCTTTTTATCCTGCTTCGGCGGATGTATATATTTTTTATCAGCGGCCCTTATTTGACCGCTCTCCTTTTTTCCAGGTCTGCTTTGCCTCGCCCCAAAATATGGGGGCGGAAAAAACCGCCTTGCTGATAATGCGGTATACCGCCACAAATGGGATCAGAATCCGGTACCGGTAGGCCAGCGGTGCATAGAGCTTATAAAACTCTGCGGGAGGGAAAAGCCTGTGCAGGCTGTACTTCACCTTGACCCAGAGGGTGATCCGCGCCTGATCTCCGGCCAGCATGTTCAGACTGTTCTGGACCTTGGTAGACAATGTCCCATAGGTGCCAGCGCTGACATGGTACAGAAATAGTGCCGTATCTTCTTCTGAAAGGGGCTCGCCGGTGCCAAACAGCTTGCCTGCCGCCCGGGTGATACTGCGCTCATATTCGGTCAGTCCCAGGACTTCCAGTTCCCGGTCAATGTATCCCCGGTCCAGATTTGCGCCCTTTTGCCGCAGGTACACAAAGGTATCCATCAGAGAGCGGATACCGTTTCCATTTCCCTGATAGTGCTTTGCGGCATGGACCGTCATAAAGATATAAAAGTCCTCATCCGTAAAGTGGTATCCGCACTTGTTGCCCGGATCTTTGAGCAGCATATCCTTTACCTGCCGGTAGTAATCTTCCCAGACAGTTTTTTTCGTCTCCGGCATCAGGGACACATGCATTTCGAAATTATAAACCGGCTTTTTTAGAAATTCGTCATGGATATATCTGCCCACATGCTCGGTTTCGTATCCGTTTTCCAGCATATACTCTGCCACATCCATGCGAAACGCCGGGTCGATCAGGATATCATTGTCGGACATCTGCCGCATACCGGCCCGGGGATACAACTGCTGCAGGAACACGCCCTTCAGCGGCATATACCAGCAGCCGATTTCCTCCAGGTGCGCCAGAATCCTTTCACGCTCCATGTCCAGCAGCAGATTTTTGCGGATGGCCTGGGGCTTTTCTTGCATCCAGGCAGTGATTACAGGGAGCTGGGCACCAGCAGCGTTTTCGTTGGCCTTCCGATAGCTTTCTATGGCGTAGGCGCTGACAGCACCCATGGAATGCTTACGGGCCAGGTTATAGACCGCGTCCAGGTCCATGGCCTCCACCCGCTGCGCATCCGGTGTTTCTCCCCGGAGGGCGCAGGCTGCCAGATAGACCAGATCCGTTCCGTTTTTCAGCAGCGCTTGTTGCTCCATCTATGGTATCTCCTTTTGCTCAGTCCAGTTTAATATGTTGATCTGCCAGGGCCAGGGCTGCCGGACGGTGGGTCACGGCAAAGCAGGTGCGGTTCGGAAGTGACCGCAGCCGCTGCAAAACAAGAAGCTCTGTTTCCGCATCCAGGGCAGAAGTTGCTTCGTCCAACAGCAGGACCGGAGCGCCGCCCAGGACCGCTCTGGCAATGGCCAACCGCTGGGCCTGACCCTCTGAAAGGCCCGCGCCGCTTTCACCCAGGGCTGTATCCAGTCCCTTGGGGAGCTGATGCAGGAAGCCATCCATGGCGCTGACAAAAACGGCTTGTTCAATGGCTTTTTCATCCGCGTCCGGATTTACCACCAACAGGTTCTCACGGATCGTACCGCTGAACAGAAGATTTCCCTGGGGCACATAGGAAAAGAGCCGCCGGGTACTTCTTGACAGAGGAATCCGTTTCCCGGGGGTCTGCAGATATAATTCGCCGCTGTCCGGCCGGAAGATGCCCAGCATCAGCTTCAAAAGGGTGCTCTTTCCCTTGCCGGAGGGGGCAGTCACCGCGCTGAAACAGTTCTTTCGCAAACAGAATCTGACATTGGACAGCACCTCATCCCGGTCGTAGGCGAAGGTGACGCCTTCTCCCACGATGGACTCCAGGGTGTTGTAGACCTGGGTGGGAAGCATGTCCCCATCCTGTTGGGCAGATTCCAGAGCGTCCAGCTCCATCAGCCGTTCGGCGGCGGCAAGCATTGCGGTATACTTGGGGATCACGCCGGATAGATTCACAAAGGGGGCCTGGAGCTGACTGACCAGCTGGGTCACCGCGGTCAGATCGCCAAAGGTGATCTGGCCCCGCAGCAGTCCGGCGGCGCACCACAGCAGCGCCACAAAGCCTGCCAGGTAATAAACGATGCTGACACCGGTGTTGGCGATCAGCGATACCCTTCTGCGTTTGGTCTGCAGGCCGTACCGGGTTTCCATGGCTTTGTCCGCCCGGTGTTCCATTTCGCCGGACAGGTCCATTGCCTGTACCAGCAAAAGCTTTTCCAGGGTCTCCTGCAGCAGGCCGGAGACTTTGCCTTCCGCTTCGCTTACCTGCTTATGGAGCGTTTTCAGCCGTTTTCGGGCCAGGGCTGTGAACGCTATCAGTACAGCGCCGGAGACGGTCAGCGCCCCGGCGAACAGCGGTTCCAACACCAGCAGGGCGGCCGCGGCGCCTGCGATCCGGGCGACCATGGAGGCCAGTCCCGGCAGGATGGACAGAACACCGTCGTCCACCGTCCGTACATCGTTATTCAGCCGGTTGATCAGCTCACCGCTGTGATAGGCGGATACCGCCGGATAGTCAGCATGGAGCAGCTTGTGCAGCAGGTGTTTTTTCCAATCCCGGTCAAGGTCGGCTTCCAGCCGGGCCCGCAGGTAGCGCTGCAGAAACAAGGTGACCAGGATACCCAGAATAATACCGGCCTGCACGCCGCACGCGCCCAGAAATGCCCTTTGGTCACCGCTGACGGCGGTGTTGATCACCTGCCGGGTGCCCAGGGCGAACCAAACACCGAAAAGCGCATTTCCCACATTGGCCGCTGTCATGACCAGCAAGCCGGGAATGCGCTTTTTCATTTTGCCGGTGAGCCAAAGCAGGGGCTTTTGCTTCATTTTAACAATCTCCTCAAAAGGGATCTGCATTTTCTGAAACAGCGGCGTGGAAACCGGGAAAGAGGCCAGAGCCGGCAGTACAGGCGGTAATGCCAGGCCTTTACGGAAACGGTTTTCTCCCCACGGGTGAATTCCGTTACCAGGCCGATCATCTGATCGTGGCGCACGCCGGGTTCTTTCACAAACTGGTTGTCGCCCATGCAGGTGTAGGTATCCTCCGCCCGGATGATCCGGTGAAGGATGTACTTCCCGTCATCACGCTGGTACAGGGGCAGATCGTACTTTTTTAATTTTCCCGGCAGGGGGGAGATGGTCACCGTATCCAGGCCCTGCCGCAGCATGGGCAGCATGCTGATACCTCTGGGCGCAAAGCGGACGCTCCTGCCTTCCGCCAGGGTCTGGCGGATCATGGGCATCAGGGTGTCGAGAGCCACATCCCGTTTATGCAAGGAATCCGTGATCATTGAGCTTCTCCACAAAGGCCGTTACATGGGCTTTCGCTTTCGCTTCGTCCACATCATATTCCCGCAGCAGGGCGGCTACCAATTCTTCGTACTCTGCGCCTGTTTCCAGCTTCTCCCAGAGGAACTTGCCGGTGTCGTTCAGGGTGATCATCATATTCAGATCCAGTGTAGTGCCGGTGGGGACAACGATGGTATCGCCTGCCACCGTACGCAGCACAAAGCCTTCTTTCAATTTCATACTGTTTTTCCTTTCTGCATCGCGTCATAGGATACCTGTGCTGCCTGAAGGTCCATATTGCACTCCAGCTTCCAGACAGGCACTGCCGTTACCAGTTTATCCAGCAGCTCCAGGAGCTTGACCATAAAACCGGCGTCGGCACTGCGGGCGGTCTGTTCCAGGATATCGTGAACAGCTTTCGCGCCGCCATAGGGCATGATCTTATTTTCTGCTCCCCGGCCCAGTACACAGATGCCGGCCAGGGGAACCCTGGCATTGATGTTCTGGTCGGTTTTGCCGCTCCAGGGCGTGCCATAGGCATACCATACACCCTGTTCCAGCCGCAGGGCGGGCTTGTCATCATTCAGTATCTTTGCCCGGTCACCGAATAAGCGCAGCCATAACTGGGTATGGGTGGATTTTCCGGTGCCGCAGGGGGCGGTAAAGAGATAGGCTTTCCCGTCCACCATCACCGCGGAGGAGTGCAGCAGCATACCGTCAAAATCCAATAGCTGCCGGTAGAAGCTGCTGCCGGTGGAGAGGTATTCGCAGCTTTCGTCACTGAGGTGGGGGGCCCGCTCTTTCAAAATTTCCCAGTTGGACCGGATCACAATATCCGCTTTCTCAAAAGGCACGCAGCGGTAGGGCTCTGCCTGGGTCACCGTTCTGCCGAAGGATTCCATTGCCACCTGCAGCCCGGCAATTCTGTAATGATACATCATCGCACATCTCCGTTTGTCACAGGAAAATATATATTATTATACAATAGACAACAGGTCCTGTCAAACACACAAAAGGCGGAACACCCATCACATTACCAGGCTTATCAGCCAGATCAGTACCAAATGGACAGGGTAGTAAATGTAAAACAGGTACTTGAGCCTTGCCGTGCCCCGGCTGCCGTTGTACAGCGCCAAAAGGGGCAGCGACAGCAGGGAAAACCACTGGATCGTACTACCGCGGCTGAGCAGGACAAGACCGGCACCGCACAGAAGGATGCTCTGCCACGTATCCCTGCCGAGCCATATCAGTACAGGAAGCAGGATTCCAAAAAATCCGTAATCGACATAGAATCCGGGCAGAACCTGGGGGAGCAGGTCGCTGATGACCCACACGGTCAGAAAAGCAAGGACCGCAGTGGCGGTATTTTTGGCACAGGGCCGCTTCATGGCCGTATCCAGAGTAAAGATCAGCCCGATGGACAGACTGAAGGTCACTAAGATACACTGGTACAGCGAGCCCATGGCGAAGAAGTATACCAACTGGCAAAGCAGCGCTGTGGCGGCTATGGTCAGCAGGTATTTTCTTTTGTTCCTGGTGTAGTGGCAGCCCTGGGCGATCATGTAGGCGAAAATGGGCATGGCCAGCCTGCCGATGATCCTCAGGATCTCCAGCTGGGGAAACAGCTCCGCGCCAATATGGTCGCAGGTCATGGTTACCAACGCGATCAGCTTTAGCTGGTTGCCCGTGAGACCCGGCTTTTTGGTAAGTACGGTCATAAGCACTCCTATGAGAAAGTGATACTTTTATTATATCGAAACATGGGGGAAAAGCAACCAAAAAAGTGAAAATATGAAAAGCGGTAAATGATCGTTTATGCGGCCAGTGGCCGCTGACAATGAGTGCACGGTGCGGTACTTTTCGTTACTTCCCTAACCCGCTCGGTATCGTTACTCACCGCAAGAACGATACCGGGCAAGGTAAGGCAGTAACGATTCGTAGAAGTTTTGGTGCGGATTTGCTGCGGGCCATGCCCGCTAAACGATCATTTATGATGCCTAGGAGACCGGTACGCATGGGAAGTTTTTGGCATATAGCTTGCATTCGGCCATCTGATAGCGTATAATAAAAGATAACAGGGGGATCCCAGATATTTGGATTGATGCAGGTGAAAATCTTTGAGAGAACAGATCGATACCATTCCTGTCAATGAGGCATTTTTGTCCGGCCATGAATGCCCTTTCTGCTATCTGGAACGGATGGCAGAGCAGCGGTCCATCCGCTATATCTTAGGCCCTGGCGCCAGTTATATGGAGCCGGAGGTCCGGGCGATGACCGACAGGGAGGGCTTCTGCCGGGAACACTATAAGAAGCTGTACGATTTCAGCAACCAGCTTGGCAGCGCTTTGATGATGCAGACCTACCTTGCGGGACTTCTGGAGGAGCTGGAAAGGGAAACGGAGCGTTTTGAAATGCCTGCTAAACGGCCCCTTTTCGGCGGCAAGAAGAGCGATACGGAGGAAAACGGCCTGCTGGCCTGGACAAAAGAGAAAAATTCCACCTGCTGTCTGTGCCGGAAGCTGGAATACAACATGAAGCGTTATTTCCATACCTTCTTTGTACTGCTGAAGGAAGAGGAGTTCCGCAGCCGGGTGGAAGGAAGCAAGGGCCTGTGTATGCGCCACTTTGCCCAGCTTCTGGAGCTGGCAAAAACGGAGCTTCCCAATAGCCAGCGGGAGTGGTTTTATCAGACAGTGATCCCCATGATGAAGGAGAATCTGCTGCGGGTCAAGGGGGATCTGGACCATTTTGTATCCATGTTTGACTACCGATCTGCCGGCAAGGACTGGGGCAACGCCCGGGATGCCGTGTCCAGAACCATGCAAAAGCTGCAAGGCGGTTACCCCGCTGACCCGCCCTACAAAAGCAAACCATAATCAAAACCGCTGTGAGGCCTCTCACAGCGGTTTTCTGCAAAATACAATGCCCGGACGCATTGCATCCGGGCATTGACAGTATGAATTACTTTTCGTTCTTGTAGATTTCCTTGAAATACTTGTAAGTATCCACCTTCAGCTCGCCGCAGGCGTCTTCGTCGCAGGCAACGATGCCGTCGGCATGGAGCTGCAGGGCGCTGATGGTCCAGGCATGGTCCACGCCGCCTTCCACACAGTGCTTCAAAGCCCGGGCCTTGTTGTGGCCGCTGATCAGCAGAAGCACCTGCTTGGAGTCGCATACCGTGCCCACACCTACGGACAGGGCGGTCTTGGGTACCTTTTCGGGGTCGTTATCAAAGAAACGGGAGTTGACGATCAGGGTATCCTGGGTCAGCGCCCGGACACCGGTGCGGGAGACCAGGGAGGTAAAGGGTTCGTTGAAAGCGATGTGTCCGTCCACGCCGCTGCCGCCCAGGAACAGGTCAATGCCGCCGTAGGAAGCGATCTTATCCTCATAGCGCTGGCACTCGGCTTCCAGATCCTCAGCCATGCCGTTGAG